>NZ_CP075715.1:6250117-6576710 GCF_024584805.1 Streptomyces sp. FIT100
CAGCCGTCCGCCAGCTTCGCCGGGTGTTGCCCGTAGATCCGCCGGTCGCCGTCGTCGAGCAGCTGGCGGGCGTCGGCGGAGAGCGAGTAGCCGGCCGCGCCCTGCTCCGTACGCTCGGGCACGAGCAGCCCGCGCCGCTTGAGTCGTGAGACCGACGAGCGTACCGACGGCGCGTCCACGCCCACCGCCGCCAGCAGCCGGATCAGCTCCGCCACCGCGAGGGGCCCCGCGGTCTCGCGTCCGTACGCGCCGTACAGGGTGACGATCAGGGAACGGGGGGTGTGCTGCTCGGCCACGTGATCACTCTAGGCCGTGTCCGTCACGGAGCGCCGTCCGCCCGCGGGGCGTGGCCGTGCCCGAAGGGCCGCGGGGAGTGCGTGCCGGGCGTCGCGTGCCGGGCGTCGTGTGCCGGACACCCTCTACGCGCTTCCGTCCGGGTCCCTCAGCCGGAAGCGCTGCAGCTTGCCCGTGGCCGTACGGGGCAGTGCGTCGAGGAAGACCACCGAGCGGGGCGTCTTGTACGGCACCAGGCGGGTCTTCACGAAGTCGCGCAGCGCCGCGGCCGTCGTCTCGTCGCGGGCCACGCCGTCGCGGAGCACGACGTACGCCGCCACGATCCGGCCGCGCAGCTCGTCCGGGCGCCCGACCACCGCCGCCTCCACCACGTCCGGGTGGCCGAGCAGGGCGTCCTCGACCTCGGGCCCGGCGATGTTGTAGCCGGCCGAGATGATCATGTCGTCGGCGCGGGCCGCATAGCGGAACCACCCGTCCGGTTCGCGGACGTAGGTGTCGCCCGTGATGTTCCAGCCGTCGCGGACGTAGTCGCGCTGGCGCGGGTCCGCCAGATAGCGGCAGCCCACCGGGCCGCGCACCGCCAGCAGCCCCGGCTCGCCGTCCGGCACCGGCAGCCCGCTCGCGGCGTCTACGACCCGTGCCTCCCAGCCGGGCACCGGCACTCCGGTGGTGCCGGGCCGGATGTCCCCGTCCGCCGCCGAGATGAAGATGTGCAGCAGCTCCGTCGCGCCGATGCCGTTGATGATGCGCAGCCCGGTCCGCTCGTGCCAGGCGCGCCAGGTCGCGGCCGGCAGGTTCTCCCCGGCCGACACACAGCGGCGCAGCGAGGACACGTCGTGGCCGGCGAGGTCGTCGAGCATCAGGCGGTACGCGGTCGGCGCCGTGAAGAGGACCGACACCCGGTGTTTCGCGACCGCTCGCAGCAGCTGCCCGGGCCCCGCCTGCTCCAGCAGCAGCGCCGACGCACCCGCCCGCAGCGGGAACAGCACCAGACCGCCGAGGCCGAAGGTGAAGCCGAGCGGCGGGCTGCCCGCGAAGACGTCGTCCGGCTCCGGCCGCAGGACCCGCGCGGAGAAGGTGTCGGCCACGGCCAGCACATCGCGGTGGAAGTGCATGCACCCCTTCGGCCGCCCCGTCGTCCCGCTCGTGAACGCGATCAGCGCGACATCGTCCGCCGCCGTCTCCACCGCCCGGTACGAGGCCGGCCGCCCGGCCGCCAGACGGAGCAGGTCGTCGGGCGCGTCGCCGCCGTACGCGGTGATCCGCAGCCCCGGCACCTCGGCCTTCGCCAGGTCGTCGACCGAACGGATGTCGCAGAGGGCGTGCGTCACGCGCGCCATCTCGCACATGACGGCGAGCTCCTGGGCCCGCTGCTGCGCGAGCACGGTCACGGCGACCGCTCCGGCCTTCATCACCGCGAGCCAGCAGGCGGCCAGCCACGGTGTGGTCGGTCCGCGCAGCAGCACCCGGTTGCCGGGCACCACGCCCAGCTCGCCCGTCAGCACATGGGCGATCCGGTCCACATGGCCGCGCAGCTCGCCATAGGTCCAGACGGCGCCGGTGGTGCCGTCGCGGAACGCGGTCCGCTCGGCTCCGTACCGCTCGATCGTCGCGTCGAGCAGCTCCGCCCCGCAGTTCAGCCGCTCCGGATAGCGCAGCTCGGGCAGGTCGAGGAGCAGCCGCGGCCATTGCTCCGCGGGCGGCAGATGATCGCGCGGAAAGGTGTCTCGGTGGGCCGAGGGTGTCAGCTCCATGTTCGCCCCCAAGGGGGTGTCCGGCGGATCCTGCTGGGCACGCGACGCCCTGCGGCTCCGTCTCCTGCGTTGTCGTCGGTCACCGACGCTCCGCGTCGATTCCCTCCTCCGCCTTGGATCCGAAGCCGCATGACGCCGCTCGCTGATCCAGCCTGATCCACCGGACACCCCCTTGTCGTGGTGGGGTCGCGCCAAGAGCGTATCGTGATGGTGACGACAGTCAACAGTTCGCGATACGGTCCGTCCGGAGCGCGACCCGGACCGGCGGCCGCAGGAAGTGGGGGCTCGGATGCCCGTATTCTCACTCGATCCGGCACAGACCGCCTGGTGCGCCGAGCTGCGCACGCTGGCGGCCGAGCGGCTCCGCCCTCTCGCCGAGAAGGGCGAACCGGGCCGGGTCAACCGTCCGCTCGTCGCCGCGCTCGGCGAACTCGGCCTGCTGAAGCGGCTCTTCGCCGAGGAGGCCGGCGCCCTCGACCTGTGCCTGCTGCGCGAGTCCCTCGCGTACGGCTGCACGGAGGCGGAGACCGCGCTCGCGCTCCAGGGCCTCGGCACGTACCCCGTCGTCCAGGCCGGCACCCGCGCGCAGCGCGAGCGCTGGCTCCCCGAGGTGATCGCGGGCCGAGCCGTCGCCGCCTTCGCCCTCAGCGAGCCGGACGCCGGATCCGACGCGGCGGCGCTCGCCCTCACCGCCGTACCGGACCGGGACGGCTGGCGGCTCAGCGGCGAGAAGCGCTGGATCTCCAACGCCCCCGAGGCCGACTTCCTCACCGTCTTCGCCCGGACGGGTGAGGCGCCCGGCTCCCGGGGCGTCACCGCCTTCGTCGTCCCCGCCGACCGCCCCGGGCTCGGCGGCAGCGCGCTGGAGATGCTCTCCCCGCACCCGATCGGGGCCCTCGCCTTCGACGGCGTACCCGTCACACGTGACGACGTCGTCGGCGAACCGGGCGGCGGCTTCCGGGTCGCCATGAACACCCTCAACCTCTTCCGCCCCAGCGTCGGCGCCTTCGCCGTCGGCATGGCCCAGGCCGCCCTCGACGCGACGCTCGACCACACCGCGACGCGCCTCGCGTTCGGCGGACCGCTCAAGGACCTCCAGGCCGTCTCCCACCGGACCGCCGAAATGGCGACCCGGACCGAGGCGGCGCGACTGCTCGTGTACGCGGCGGCCTGCGCATACGACGCGGGGGCCGAGGACGTCCCGAAACGCTCGGCGATGGCGAAGCTGTACGCGACCGAGACCGCCCAGTACGTGGTCGACGCGGCGGTGCAGCTGCACGGGGCCCGCGCCCTCCAGCGCGGCCATCTGCTGGAGCACCTCTACCGGGAGGTCCGCGCGCCGCGCATCTACGAGGGCGCGAGCGAGGTGCAGCGCGGGATCATCGCCAAGGAGCTGTACGCCCGGGCCGGCCGGGACCGACCGTGAGGGGACGCGCATGAGCCCGGAACCCATGGACCCGCAACCCATGGACCCGCAACCTACGGGCCCGGAGCCTATGGACCCAAGACCGATGGGCCGGGAACCTGTGGGCCCGGAACCCATGGGCTTGGAACGCATCAACCCGCCGGGACTCTCCCCGGCCACCGGCTTCTCGCATGCCGTCGCCGCGACCGGCTCCCGGCTGGTCTTCCTCGCCGGGCAGACCGCGCTCGACGCCGACGGCAAGGTCACGGGGGAGGGGATCGTCGAGCAGTTCGAGACGGCGCTCGCCAACCTCCTCGCCGCCCTCGCGGCGGCCGGCGGCAGCCCGCACGACCTGGCACGCGTCACCGTCTACGCCACCGACGTCGCCGACTACCGCACCCACGCCAAGGAACTCGGGCGCGTCTGGCACCGGCTCGCCGGCCGCGACTACCCGGCCATGGCGGTCATCGGGGCCGTACGCCTCTGGGACGAACAGGCGCTCGTGGAACTGGACGGGATCGCCGTACTGCCGTAGCGCGCCGAGGCTCACGCCGTCGTGAGCCGGAACCACACCCACTTGCCACGGTCGCCGACGCCGGAGACACCCCAGGACCCGGCGAGCGTCTCCAGGAGGTCGAGACCGCGCCCGGTCTCCATCTCGGCCACGGGCCGGTCACCCGAGCGGGCACCGCCGCCCATCCCCGGCTCCCCGTCGAAGACGGCGCCGATGATGACGCCCGCGGTGGCGTCGCAGGCGACGGCGATCTCGATGGACGCGCCCCGCGCGTGGCGCACGGCGTTCGACACCATCTCGGAGAGCAGCAGCGCCGCGGTGTCGGCGGCCGCGCAGTCCACGGGGGCGACCTCGCGCAGCAGCCGACGCGCCTGCGCGGCCGCGCGGGGGTGGCGGGGCAGGACGGCCAGGGCGCCGCCGCCGGTCAGCGGCGTACTCCAGCGGGTCACGGCCGGGACGGCGGACACCTCGGCCTCAGGGCCGCCTGCGGCGGGCCGGCGCTGAAGGGGCAGGGAGTGTGCCGTGGCGCAGGTCTCCGGGATGCCGTACGTCATGTCCTCATGCACCTGTCGTCCAGCGGCGCCGCCTCGCACCTGCGCCGCAGCGTCGGCATGTTCAGGCCCCGGAAGATCGCGATCATCCGCAGGACGAAGACGACACCGGCGGCCGTCGCCGTCGCCACGCCGTCGCCGACGCCCGCGTGGTCCAGGAGCAGGTAGGCAACGGCACCGGCGAACGCGGCGGTCGCGTACACCTCTTCGCGCAACAGCAGCGGCGGGAACTGCCCGCACAGCACGTCGCGCACGACCTCGCCCGTGACACCCGTCAGCACCGCCAGGATGATCACCGCGAGCGGGGTGACGTGCGCGTCGACGGCGGCCCGTGCCCCGATGACGGTCACGACCGAGAGGCCGAGCGCGTCGACGATCATCAGCGTCCGGTGCGGCAGCTCCCACCTGTGCAGATACGCCATCGTCGAGACGGCGACGGTGCCGATGACCGCGAGGAGCACCCAGTCGTGCGTCCAGTACAGCGGGTGCCGGTCGAGGATCAGGTCGCGCAGCGTGCCGCCGGAGACGGAGCAGGCGAAGGCGAGGACGAGCCCGCCGAAGGGGTCCATACGGGCACGGTGCGCGGCCAGCACACCGCTGGCGGCGAAGGCGGAGATACCCACGAGGTAGAGCACGTGCAGCATGGGACGGTTCTCGTTCCGGGGGGAGGACGGACACGGTGGCCGGCGACTGGGCGGACGGGCGACTGGGCGGACTGGCGGACTGGCGGGCGGACGGGGCGGACGCCGTCGACGCCGTGACGCAAAGGTGCGACGCGGCACGTCCTTCGGGGGGTAGGCAGCACCGCGCCGCAATTCCAGTCTCGGTTCGGCGCCGGGCCCGATGACGTACCGATCGTCCACACCAGGAGCGACGAAAGTTATGTCCAGCCATAAAGTGGCCGCAAGACGCACAAAGCGCACCAAAGGTGGTGACGGTCCGGTGACGGAGCGAACGGGCTGGTCCGCACGCCGTCAGGACGCGCTGCTCACCGCTGCCGTCGTGGCCATCGGCGTCGCCGACACCTGGAGCAAGCCGTCGAACGGGCTGCTCACCGGTCAGCCGATCGCTCTCGTCGCCGCGGCATCGGGCGCCGTGGGCCTCGCGCTGTGGTGGCGACGGCGGCACCCGGGCGTGGTGGCCGCCGTCGTCATGGTGGGGTACGTGATCGCCTTCACTCCGGTGGCCCTGGCCGTGGCGATGTACACGGTGGGGGAGTGCTTCCGGAACATCCGCGCCCTCGTCCCTTTCGGCGTTGCGGGGTGCGCGGCCGGAATCCTCGCGCTGCTGGCCGGTCCGCCCAGCGACTGGGAGCTGCGGGACCTGGTGTTCGTCCTCTCGCTGATCCTCGGACCCCTCGTTCTGGGCTTCGCGGTCGGGATCCGCCGGGATCTGGCCGCCGAGTCGCAGACCACCATCGAGGCCCTGGAGCGCGAACGGCATCTGCTCGTCGAGCGGGCGAAGACGGGCGAGCGCTCCCGGATCGCCCGTGAACTCCACGACGTCGTCGCCCACCGGTGCGGCAACATCGTGCTCACCGCGGGCGCGCTGAAGGTCAGCCCGCACGCACAGGACCCGGCGGTCGGCAGGGCCGCCGAGCTGATCAGGGAGGAAGGGCACCAGGCGCTGGAGGAGCTCCGCGAGGTGCTCGGCGTCCTCACCCCCGGCCGCAAGGGCGACACGGACGGCACGGACGACACGGACCAGGGCACGGCGCCGCACCCCGACGTCTCCCAGCTGGACACGCTCGTCGAACGCGCAGGACAGCACGGCCGCCCGGTCGAGCTGCGGATCAGCGGCCACCCGGAGACGCTGCCCGCCCCCGTGCAGCGCGCGATCCACCGCATCGTCCAGGAGGGCCTCACCAACGCCGCCAAGCACGCCCCCGGCGCGCAGGTGGCGGTCCTGGTCGAATGCCGACTCGACGGCGTCGAGGTGCAGGTCACCAACGGCCCGCCGACCGGCTCCCACGGCGTGGAACCGCCACCGAGCGGCGGCAACGGCCTGATCGGCCTCGCGGAACGCGTCAGCCTGCTCGACGGCACCTTCTCCGCAGGCCCGTACGACGGCGGCTACCGCATCGACGCCTTCATCCCGCACCGCCGGCCGACCACGGACACGGACACGGACACGGACACGGACACGGACACGGGCGAGTGACCCCCCGGCGCTCCGACCCCGTCAGCGCTCCAGCCCCGCCCGGTACGCCAGCCGCGCCGCCTGCACCCTGTTGTCCGCGCCGATCTTGGCGAGGAGTCGGCTGACCTGGCCCTTGACGGTGCCCTCGCTGATGTGGAGGGCGGCACCGATGCCCGCGTTCGACAGCCCTCTGGCGATCAGCCGGAGCACCTCCCGGTCGCGCTCGGTGAGCGATTCCAGCACCCGCTTCTCCGCGTCGGTCAACTGCGTGGCCTGCCCGGCCAGCGTGTCCAGCACCCGGCCGGTCACCACCGGGTCGAGCGCCCCCTTGCCCTCGGCCACCTGACGCACCGCGCGCAGCAGTTCCTCCGGCGGCGTGTCCTTCAGCAGAAACCCGCTGACGCCCGCCCGCGCGGCCTCGTCGACGTACTCGTCCGAGCTGAACGTCGTCAGGATCAGCACCCGCGGCGGCCGCGGCAGCGCCCTCATCTCCCGCGTCGCGGCCAGCCCGTCCATGCCCGGCATCCGGATGTCGACCAGCGCGACGTCCGGACTGAACTGCCGCGCCGCATCCACGGCACTCCGTCCGTCCCATGCCTCGGCGACGACATGCAGACCCTCGCCGGCCTCGACGATCTCACTCAGTCCCCGGCGCACGATCTCGCTGTCGTCGGCGATCAGCACGTGGATCACGAGTCCACTATGCGTTCCCCGCCACCGGGCGGCGAGTCCTGCCGTTCGGTCCGTTCGGTCACTCCGCGATGTACGTGCGGTAGACCCAGCGGTAGACCGGCATGGTCTCACCGTGCAAGGTCCGGTATTCGTGTGCGAACTCAAAGTGCTCGTAGGCGTTGTAGCGCGGGATCTTGACCGGCTCTCCGCACCCCCCGGATGGCAGCGGCCAGACCTGGGGAAGATCGTCAGGCCCTCCCTGGAGGAGCACGAGATGCGACGGGTTCATGGTTCTTGCCTCCAGCGGCCTGGGATGCCTGGGAGTGGGAGCGGAAGTGAAAGGGGCGTTGCCGGGCCGCGACCCGCGGTCCGGCAACGGGCTCCACGTCCCCGCGCCGGCTCACAGCCGGGCGCGGTCCTCAAGGGCAAGGCCCATGTGGTCGGCGAGGCCCGTGGCCAGTGCCGCGAGCGTCGGGTGCTGGTAGACGAAGTTGGTGCTGATCTTGATCCCGAAGCCGGTTTCGAGGCGTGTGCGCAGTTCCAGCGACAGCAGTGAGTCGAACCCGAGGGATTTCAGGGGTGTTTGCGGATCGAGGCCGGTGTTCTCGCCGAGCCGGAGTACCGCACGTATGTGACCGGCTATGCAGGTCTCGAGGGCGGTGCGTCGGGCGAGTCCCGCCGGGAGGGCGGCCAGGTCGCGGCGGATGTCGCGGACCGCGTCCGGTTCGGCGGTCGTGGGCCGGTCGACGGTGAGGAGGCTGAACACCGGCAGGTGCCGGACCACGGGGAGGATCCAGGTCTCCGGTCGCCCGGGGATGACGCCGGATCGGGTTCGGCCGTGTACGAGCAGGGCGTTCAGCGCCCGGAGCCCCTTCTGCGTGGGGATCGTCTGATAGCCGCGGTCGGCGAAGCCGACGGCGGCTCCCGTTTCCCCCCATGCGCCCCAGTCGACGGAGAGCGTCGGCATGCCGCGGTCGGTACGCCAGGCGGCGAACCCATCGAGCCAGGCGTTCGCGGCCGCGTAGGCCCCCTGGCCCGGGTTGCCCAGCAGCGAAGCCATGGACGAGAACACGACGAACCAGTCGGGTGCCTGACCGGCAGTGGCTTCATGCAGCCTCCACGCACCCGTGGCCTTGGGGCGCCAGACCTTGGAGAGCTGACCGTCCGAAATATTGGTGATCGCGGCGTCGTCGAGCACCATGGCGGCATGCACGAGCCCTCGCAGCCGCAGGTCATCCTGGGTGGCGACGGCCACGAGGCGTTCAGCGGTGCCCGGCTCCGCGATGTCGCCGAGGACGACGGTGACCCGTGTGCCACCGGCACGCATGTCCTCAAGGACCCGCAAGGTGGACGGCGAACCGGGTGAGCGGCCGTTGAGGACGACGTGGCCCGCGCCGTGTCCCGCGAGCCAGCGGGCCGTTTCCAGCCCTACACCGCGCAACCCGCCGGTGACGATGTAGGCACCGCCCCGGCGGACGGCCGACGGCTCCTCGCCGATACGCACGGTGGCGTCGCCCCGGTCCGGGACCGTCAGCACGAGCTTGCCGATGTGGCCCGCGCCGGCCATGAGCCGGAACGCCTCCGTGGCCTCGTCCAAGGGAAAGGTCCGATGGGGCAGGGGCGCGAGCCGGCCCGAGGCGACGTCGGCGAGCACCTCGTGCAGCACGGCGGTGAACACTTCGGGCCTGTCGTGCTGGAGCTGGATGAGGTCGACGGTACTGAGGGTGATGTTGTTCCGGAACGGGGCCAGCCCGATGGACGCGTCGGCAAGGATGTCGCGCACACCGAGTTCGACGAACCGGCCGAAGGGCCGCAGGGTCTCCAGTCCGGCCCGAATCGCCGGCCCCGACAGTGAGTTGAGCACGACATCGACGCCTTCGCCCCCCGTGGCGGCGCGCGTCTGCTCGGTGAAGGTCAACGACCGGGAGTCCATCACGTGCTCGATCCCCATGCCGTGCAGATAGGCGCGCTTGTCCGCCGAACCGGCCGTGGCGAGCACCTGGGCTCCCAGCATCCGGGCGACCGCGACGGCGGCCAGTCCCGTACCGCCGGTCGCCGAGTGGATCAGGACCCGTTCGCCGGCGGTGAGGCCGGCCACATGGCACAGGGCGTACCAGGCGGTGACGTAAGCCGCGGGCAGGGCCGCCGCGGCGACCGGCCCGACCCCGGCCGGCAGGGGCGCGACGGCATGGCCGGGCACGGTCGTGAACGAGCCGAAGGCGCCGCCTCGCAGGTCGACCGCGAGCACCGGGTCGCCGACGCCGACACCCCGCACATCCGGCCCCACCGCGGCGACCGTTCCCGCACACTCGAACCCGATGCGGTCCCTCACCTCCGCGTCGCCGCCGAGCAGGCCCATGGCCGTGAGCACGTCCCGGAAGTTCATCGCCGAGGCGGCGACCCGTACCTCGACCTCCCCGGCGCGAGGAGCCCGCCTGGCGCCGGCGGTCAGCTCCAGGCTCCCCAGATCGCCGAAGCGGCCGACGCGCAGGCGGAAGCCGTCCGTGCCGTAGCGGGCGGTGCGTGTGGTGGCGGCGCCGCGCTCGGCGTCGGTGAGCGGCGCGTACTCCAGCCGGGCGACATGGCGGCGGCCGCCGCGCAGGGCGGTCTCGTCCTCGGGGCCCGTGTCCAGCAGTTCGGCCGCCACCTCGTGCAGTGCCGTGTCGGCCGGGTCTGCGTCGAGCAGAGTGGCGCGCAGCTCCGGGTGCTCGTAGGCGAGGACGCGCACCACTCCCCGCAGGGCGCTCTGAGCCGGGTCGGCCGCCTCACCGGGCCGCACCCGCTGGGCACCGCGGGTGACGACGAAGAGGCGCGGGGGCTCCGGGAAGACGGCGAGTACCGCCTGCACGGTGCCGAGGAGCTGCCGGGCGCACCGCAGCCCGTCCTCGGCTGGTTCGGGGTCTTCGGCGGGGAGGCAGAGCACCGCCACCGCGTCGGCGTTCGCCGGGGGGTCGGCCCAGCACTCGGCGAGCCTGTCCCTGAACGCTCCCAGCGAATCGTCGCCCGCAGGGATGTCGAGGACATCGGCGTGTGCCCCCGCCGTTTCCAGCAGCCCGGCCAGCTCCCCGGCGGAGCCGTCGCCCTCCCCGATGACGAGCCAGTTCCCCGGTGGGGGCGCCTTCGTGGCTTCCGGCGGGGGTGCGGGGTGCCACCGGGGTTCGAGGAACCAGCCGTCTACTTCTCCGGTACCGGCGCCCGGCGCGCCGTGCCGTACCAGCTCCAAGCCGTCGATGGCGAGGACCGGCACGCCCGCCTCGTTCAGCAGGCGGACGTCTCCGGTGACACCGCCGGCCCGCTCCCGCGTGATACGGCCGTGGCAGTAGACGGCCGTCGAGGGGTCGCCGAGGACGCATACGTCCTCGGCCCCGACCGGCAGGACGAGGCCGCTGCCCGGATCCCGGAGGAGACCCGCCACCAGAGCCTGGGCGCAGCAGTCGATGAGGACCGGATGGATGCACAGCTCGTGCGGCGCGGAGGCCGCCGCTTCGGGCAGAGTGACGCGGGCCCAGCTGCTCGTGCCGTCGCGCGAGACCCGGAGACTGGTCAGGCCGGTGAAGGCCGGGCCGTGTTCGATTCCTCGGGCTCGCATGGCCGCATAAAGCGTGGCCGGGTCGAGGACGACCGGGTGCTGCGCCGGCAGTGCCGTCAGCTTCTGAACCGGCGGCGGTGGTCCCGGTACGGAGTGGTGCAGCTCGGCGGTTGCCAGGCGCACCCAGCTTCCTTCGTCACCACGGGTGTGGATCTCGCAGCTTGCGCGGTCCGCCGCGGTCACGGTGACGGTGGTGACCAGATCGGTGTGCTCGGTCAGCCGCAGCAGTTCCACGAAGCGAAGGCCGGTCACCCGGATGTCCTGCGGGGGTGCGCCGAACACCTCGCAGCCCGCGGTCAGGGCGATGGCGCAGTGGCCGGCGCCCGGGAACACCGGCTCGCCGTGCACGCGGTGGTCGGCCAGCCACGGAATCCCCTCGGTGCCGGCGTCCGCCCGCCAGCAGTGGCCCGCCCGGTCCCCGGGGATCTCGGTATGGGTGCCGGGCAGGCCGGTCGCCGTCGGCCGGGGCGCGGCCGCGACCGGGGTGGCCGGGTTCGCCCAGTGGCGCTGCCGGTCGAAGGTGAGGCCCGGTACGTCGCAGAGCTCGCCGCCCGCGTGGAGCGCCGACCAGTCGACGGGGACACCGGCGCAGTGCAGGGCGGCGAGCTGGGTGCGGAAGGTGGCCAGTTCTTCGTCGTCACGGCGCAACGTGGGCAGGACGACCGGGTTTTCGATGACGCCCGGGAGGCTGTCGGTGACAGAGCGGGTGATGACCGGGTGCGGGGAGACTTCGACGTACACCTGGTGCCGGTCGGCGGCAGCGGCGGCGATCGCGGAGGCGAACCGGACGGTGCGGCGTAAGTTGGCGCACCAGTAGTCGGCACCGAAGGCGGGCGTCTCGCGCGGGTCGTCGAGAACGGTCGAATAGAACGGGACGCGGGGCCGCTGCGGTTCGAGCACCCGCAGGGCTTCCCGTAAGTCGGGAAGCAGCGGATCCACCTGGGGAGAGTGCGAGGCGACGTCCACGGCGACCAGATGCGCGGGTACGGCCCGGGCGTCCCAGGAGGCGACCAGCCGCTCCACCTCTTCGGCCCCGCCGGCGACGACCGTGGATCCGGGCGCGGCCAGCACGGCCACCGAGACCGATCCGCGTACCCCTGCTTCGTCGAGATCCCGCTCCACCGCGGCGCGGCTCAGGTTCACCGTCGCCATCGCACCGGTACCCGCGATCCGTGTCAGCAGCGAGGAGCGGCGGCAGATGACCTTGACGCCGTCGGCGAGGGTCAGCGCTCCGGACACCACCGCTGCCGCCACCTCGCCCATGGAGTGGCCGACGACGGCGGCCGGTTCGATTCCGTACGCTCGCCAGAGGGCGGCGAGCGCGGTCTGCACGGCGAACAGCAGCGGCTGCACCCGCGAGCAGGCGGTGACCGGCTCTTCACGGGAGAGCGTGTCGAGCACGGAGAAGCCGGCCTCGGCCGCGATCAACGCGTCGGCTTCGGCCAGCGCCCTGGCGAAGACCGGTTCCCGCTCCAGCAGAGCGCGACCCATGCCCGGCCACTGCGAGCCCTGTCCGGAGAACACCCACACCGGACGTCGGGAGACCCCGGCGGCCACAGCACCCGACACCACGCCGGGTTGGGCCTGTCCGGACGCGAACGACCGCAGGGCGCCGATCAGATCGGCGCGTGAGGTGGCCACCGCACCGAGGCGGCCACGCCCGGCCGCGCGCCTCAGGGCGAGCGTGTGGGCGACGTCGCGCAGCGGGACGTTCGCCCCGTCCTGCTCGAGCCAGTCGGCGAGCCGCTCGGCCGCCTCCGGCAGAGCCCTGGTGGATCCGGCCGGTACGAGGAAGACCTCCGGCGCCGGCTCGGACGCCGATGCGGATGCGGATGCCGATGCCGATGCCGACTCCGATTTCGATGCCGACTCCGGCAGCCGGTGCGGGCGGCGCGAGCGTCCGGACGCGCCGACCGGTGCCTGTTCGAGTACGACGTGGGCGTTGGTGCCGGAGTACCCGAAGGACGAGACCGCGGCGAGCCGGGAGCGGGAGTCCGTCGGCCACTCCGTCAGTTCGGTAGGCACGAAGAAGCGCGTGCCTGCCGCGGCGATGGCCGGATTCCACTGCCTGAAGTGGAGATTGGGCGGAACGAGTCCGCGCTGGAGGCACAGCACCGCCTTGATCAGGCCCGCGACGCCGGAGGCGGGTTCGAGGTGCCCCACATTGGTCTTCACCGACCCGAGCGCGCACCGCCCGCGGCCCACGCCGTAGACCCGGGCCAGGCTGGAGAACTCGATCGGGTCGCCGACCGGTGTGCCCGTCCCGTGCGTCTCGATCAGGCCCACGTCCCGGGGATCGGTGCCGGCACGTTCCAGGGTGCGGCGGAACAGCGCCTCCTGGGCGTCCGCAGAGGGCGCGGCAAGCCCGTCGGAAGTGCCGTCCTGGTTCACGGCCGAGCCACGTACCACCGCCAGCACCCGGTCACCGTCCCGCCGGGCGTCGGCCAGGCGTTTGAGGACGACGACACCGCAACCCTCGCCGCGTACGAAGCCGTCGGCGGCGGCGTCGAAGGTGTGGCAGCGGCCGGTCGGCGAGAGCATGCCCATCCGCGCGAAGGATCTCATCGTCCTCGATCCGAGAATGAGGGTCACGCCTCCGGCCAGGGCGAGGCGGCACTCACCGGCAGCCAGCGCCCGGCAGGCCAGGTGCAGGGCCACGAGCGAGGACGAGCAGGCGGTGTCCAGCGCGACGGAGGGACCGTGCAGTCCCAGCAGGTAGGAGATCCGGC
Organism: Streptomyces sp. FIT100; assembly: GCF_024584805.1. Lineage (NCBI taxonomy): Bacteria > Bacillati > Actinomycetota > Actinomycetes > Kitasatosporales > Streptomycetaceae > Streptomyces > Streptomyces sp. FIT100. The sequence continues at coordinate 6,263,765 of NZ_CP075715.1, forward strand.
CCGCCGCGACACAGTGGCCGTTGGTCAGGAGCGAGCCCTCGAGTTCCAGGGGCTGCCCGGCGAGCCCTTCGTAGAAGTCGTTGTAGCTGATGCCCACGTAGACGCCGGTCGAGCTCCCGGCGAGCTGGTCCGGTGGCATTCCGGCGTGCTCCAGTGCCTCGTGGCCCACCTCCAGGAGCAGGCGGTGCTGCGGGTCGAGCACGTCGGCCTCGCGGCCGGAGACTCCGAAGTACCCGGCGTCGAAGCCGGCCAGGTCACGCAGATAGCCGCCCGGCCGGGGCATCTGCCCTCCGGGGCCGGGGCTGCCCTGTATGCCGGCCGGCTCTGCGTGAAGGGCCCTCCCGGCGGGCGGGACGCCGACGGCATCCCGCCCGCCGGCGAGCAGCCGCCACAGCGCCGCCGGTGAATCGGCGTCGCCGGGGAGCCGGCAGCCTAATCCGACGACCGCGATGCGCTCGTTGCCTCCGTTGAGACGGTGCTCCTGGTGGGACATGAGAAACCTCCCCCTCCCGTCCAAGCGGACGGGTCCGGATCTGATGGTCTGTTGGTGGAGTGTGCTGCTGCCGGTGCACGGCTCGGTCGTCAGCGCGACCGGGAGACGTCCGGGCTTCCGAGCAGGAGAGCGCTCTTCACGCCGCCGATCTGGTACGTGAAGTTCAGGGCGAGGTGGAAATCGAGGGGACGCGTGCGCACGCCGGGTACGGGATCGAACACCAGGCCCTCTGCCGGCTCCTCGCAATTGGCCGTGGGGCAGACCTCGCCGTGTTCCATCATGAGAAGGGTCAACGCCGCGCCGAGGCAGCCGGCCGGGGCGCCGTTGTGGCCCCAGCAGCCTTCCTGCGACGTCATGAGCAGATCCGCCGCGGCCGCCCCGTACAGCTGCCTGACCGCATTCACCTCGAAAGCGGTGACGACGGCGTCGCCGTCACTGCCGCCGTGAATGTACGGGATCTGCTCAACGGACCACTTCTCGCCCAGGCAGTCGCGGACAGCTGCGACGAGACCAGCTCCGCTCTCGTCGCTCGACAGCGGATTGGCGAGCCCGTCCCGCGTCGTGGCCTGGGCGAGGATCTGGCCGTACGCGTGCGCTCCTCGGCGATCGGCGTGCTCGCGGCTTTCCACGATGAGCGTCACCGAACCCTCGCCGTAGTTCACACAGTCCGCACGCCGGTCGTAGGGGCGCATCAGGCGGTCGAACGACGGCAGGAGGGCAGGCTTGCCGGCCGAGCGCACGGACGCGTCGGCCTCCTGGGCGACACGCAACAGACGCTGGGCGTTGCGGACCAGAGCGACGTCGAAGACATCGACGCCGGTCACCACCGCCATGTCCACCACACCGTCGGCGATCAGGTGACGAGCGTGCCCGAGCTGGACGGCTGAGGAGGCACAGCCGCAGGACACGGTGTAGCACGGCCCCGTGGAGCGGGTCACCGCTCCCTGCACCAGGGCGACGTCGGAAGGGGAGACGGCCAGTTCGGTGCCGATGAACAGATCCATGGCCGCCAGGGGACCGATCGTCGCGGGGTCCGCCCGCATGACCGCCTGATAGCTGGTCACCTGGGCGTCCACGCCGCCCCGTCCGGCCAGGACCGCCGCGGTGGCCAGATCCCCCGCGTTCAGGTCCAGTCCGGCGTCCGCGCACGCCTCGGCGAGCGAGACCAGGCCGAATCGATGTGCGGAGGTGAAGTGCCGGGCGAAGACTCCGGGTAACTCGGGCAGACGCTCCTCGAACATGCCGTCCGAAAGGTGGACCGGACCGTGGTAGACCCCGTCACGCAGGAGACACGAGCGTCCGTGCGCGGCGATGTCCCATACGTCCCCCGCGGTGAAGACGGGGCGGTTCTCACCGGGCAGACAGAACCCCATCCCTGTGACCACGGCATCTCGCGCACTCGAGCCCGTGTGCTTTTCCGCTGCTGAAGTCCGACCGCTCACGTGACACCTCCGTGTGGGGGACGGCATGGCGCATCACCACACCGCTGCGAGGCTGAGTCGGGCCCGTCACCAGAACGGTCGGGCCCACGGGCGAGCGGCCGACCATCAGCGAGGGCCTGCTCGGGATAAATTCGGATCGATCTTGTCTGTGCGCCGGTGTCGGCCTGTCTGCCGACGACCCTGCGCCCCACGAACTGCAGAGACCAGTGCGGCCAGTAAGGGCCATCCTCACGTTAAGTCCTGACCGACAGTCACTACCAGCCCGGATGCACGGCGCTCGAAGCATTGGCCAGTGGCAAATGTGCGCCCATATTCCACCGGCGTATTCCAAACGCTCCATATCGCCGCGTCGGCAGTCGCAACATGACGCGTGCGATCTTCCGCGCCCGGCGGACGAGGTTCTCGCACCGTCCGGGCCCCTGCGCCTGCTCTTCGAGCGTGGCGGTCAACTACCTCTGCCGGATCCGTGCGATGGGGCGTTGAAGAGGAACCGCGTTCACCTCAGAACTCATCGTCAGCGAACTCGTCGGCAAGGCCGTCCGCTACGGCACCCCGCGGCCAGGCCGGACAGAGGCGGCCGTCGGCGCGGTGGTTCAGCGGCGGCGGCGGACCAGGGGCCGGACCGAGCCGCGGACCTTGATGTGCGTACCCAGCACGGCGCGCTGCGCGTTGCGGAACTCCGGCTCGTCACGGTGCAGGGCCAGCTGGATCGCTGTCCTGCCGATCTCCTCCAGCGGTACGTGCACGGTCGTCAGGGCCGGCACCGTGTCCAGTGCGACGGGGATGTCGTCGAAGCCCACGAGGGAGATGTCGTCCGGTACGGACAGCTCCCGCTCGCGCATGGCGGCGAGCGCGCCCGACGCGGCGAGGTCGTCGGATGCGAAGACGGCGGTGAAGTCCGGGCGGCCGGCGGTGAGGATGTCGCCCATCGCCTCGTAGCCGAAGTGGCGGGTGGAGGAGCCGTGCCTGACCAGGTCCGCGTCGGGGGTGATGCCGTACGCCTCCAGGGCGCGCCGGTACCCGCGCAGACGCGGAGTCGTCGTCGTGCTGCCGGCGCCGCCGCCGAGGAAGAGGATCCGCTCGTGGCCGGCCGACAGCAGATGGCTGGTGATCGCGAAGGCACCGTCCTCGCCGTCGTACTCGACCACCGTCACCGGCGCGTCCTTGGTGGGGGCGGGTCTTCCGCACAGGACGAGGCGTGAGCCCTCCGCGTCGAGGGAGTTGGCGAGTGCCGTGATCCGCTTGCGGTAGTCCGGGGACTCGTGGACGCCGCCGACGAGCACGATGGCCTCCGGGCTCTGCTGGCGGAGTGTGGCGATGGTCGCGAGCTCCCCGTCCAGGTCCCCCGACTGGGGGGTGCTGACGATGCACACACGCTTCTCGGCGGTCACCTGCTCGGTGAGCCCTCGGGCGATGCGGTTGTAGAACGGCGTCGTGATGTCCGTGAGCAGCACGGCCACCAGCCCGGACGAGCTGCCCACGAGCGAGCGTGCCTGGGCGTTGACCACGTAGTCGAGCTCTTCGGCCGCCCTGCGCACCCGGTCCCGGGTCTCCGGCGAGACCCGGTAGGCGCCGGTCAGTACGCGTGAGACCGTGGCGGCGGAGACGCCCGCCCGCGCCGCCACGTCGTGCAGTGTCACCCGCCGCCTCAACGGCCGCTCCTCCCGTTCGCGTCCCGGATCACGCGCCGCCACGTCCCACCCCACGCCCGCCCCTCCACCCGGTCGGGCAGGAGGATTCTAGACCTGCCGTGAGCAAGCGTTTTCGTCCCGTTCAGCACGTGATCCCCTTCGGTTCCGCCTACTTGTTCAGCACGGCGGTCCGTGTGGCACCGCCGGCCGTGCCCGTGTCGATCCGCAGTCTGATCTGGCCGGACAGGGACAGCACGGTCACCCCGGGCCCCGGAGTGGCGGAGACGTAGCCGGAGCGCGCGATGGTCACATCGACGGTGCTGTGGGCGCGGGTCGGGTCGGAGACGCCCACGGTCAGCGTTCCGCCCTGCTCGCGCATGACGACCGAGGCTGCGTTCTTGTCGACCGTGATGGGGCCGGCGCTGCCCGCGGCGAAGAAGTTCGCCATCGTGATGCCGAGGCCGGAATGGCTCACCGCCTGCACGTCGGCGGTGTTGGCCAGCACGCTCACGGTGGGCGCCGACGCCCGCGCCGCCGTCTGGGCGGCGGTGAAGCCCGGCAGCAGGACATAGGCGTAGCCGGCGCCCGCCGGATTGGTCCCGTGGTCGCGCTGCAACAGCACGTACTGGCGGGTGTCGGGAGTCGTGGGCCCGCTCGCGTTGACCGCGCTCCAGCTCCCGGTGAGATTGCTGCGGTATGCCCCGATCGTCATGCCGCCGGGGAAGACATAGCCTGCCACGCCGTCGATGTGCGCCCATTGCGCCGCGCTGAACGACCCGGACCAGCCCCCGGTGTTGGGCTGGACGGTGCCGTCGACGGTCAGCGCGGCCGTCGTCCTGCGGTTCTCGATGATCGTGTTGATGTACCGGCTGTCCGTGGAGGTGATCCCCGCACCGAGAGCCGCCACGCAGTCGTCGAAGCAGAACCATGACTTGCGCGCGTTGAGCGTGACCCTCAGTCCGTCCAGGTTGAGCCCGACCGCGCCGTACGCCCCCTGGACGACGGCCCCACCGGCCCAGGCGGCGGCCGAGCGGTCGGAGGCCCCCTCGCTGTCGGCGAAGTCCTTCAGATCGACCGTGGTGCCGGGCAGCTTCTTGGCGAAGACGGTGTTCCAGAAGGCGTCGTTGTACTGGGCGGGATCGTTGTCGAGGTAGAGCTGGGCCATGCCCTCGGCGGTGTGCCAGCCGTGCTTGTTCTCGCCGTTGATGGACTCGTAGTACGCGGTGCGCTTCGAGCACATGGAGATTGAGTACGACCAGCTCGGGCGGTGGTGCACGACCCGGTCCATCTCGGGGAACTGCCGGTGCCCGACGGCCTGCGCCGCCTCGGGGACACCGCTGTCGTCCAGTACGGACTTGGCGCGGCGGATCGAGGCGACGTCCCCCTTGGCCGTGATCGGCCAGGCCGTGTTCCGTCCCAGCCAGCGTTTTGCGATGCCGCGCAGTTCCGCCGCCCGGGCGGGGTCCGTGCCCGCGGTCGCCGTGGCGAGGTCGAGGAGGACGAGCGCGGCCGCGTTGCCGTCGGCGGCGTCGGGTTCGTCGGCGCGGGAGATCGCCCGGCCGCGTACGGAGTCGAACATCAGCCCGTTGCGGACGAACGGGGTGATCGCCGTCGTCGCGGAGTCGTAGACGTTCCGCACGCCCGGATCGGTCACCGTCCAGGGCGAGCCGGCGAGCAGGTTCAGCAGCGTCCCGATGCCGGCGAAGTGGACGATGCCGTAAGTGCCGTTGTAGGCCCTGCCGTTGTGGAAGACGTACGACCCGCTCGGGTACAGGCCGTCTCCCGAGGTCGCGTACGGGAACAGGGTGGTCAGCGCCGTGGCCGCCTCGCCGATCTTCGCGGAGTTGCCCTGGAGCGCGCCGCGGACGGTGTAGATGCGGCACATGTCGGCCAGATTGGCGCCGGTGGCGACGCCGCCGAGGGTGACGTCCGGGTCGAAGTGGTCGATCGAGGCGCAGTACGCGGAGATCTGGGCGGACGACAGCGACGGGTACACCAGGGTCGCCGCGTCGGCCAGATGGGACGGTGCGCCGATGTTCCAGTCCCAGCCGTTGCCGAAGACCGCCTGTCCGGGCCTGTAGATGCCGTTGGCCAGGAAGGAGAGGCCGTCGGCGATCTGGGTGGCGAGGACCGTGTCCCCGCTCTGGGACGTGCCGGGGGTGGCCTGGGCCAGGGCCATGGTCCTGAGCCGTCCGAAGCTGGCGGTCACGTTCGCGGACGGGTGGGACGGTCCCAGGGGCAGGTCGGGCCACAGCTCGGTGCGGCCCGTGTTCGTCTGCAGTGTCGAGCGGTGGCCCTGGGCCCTTGTACCGAGGCTGCCGAGCGCGGTGGCGTAGGCGGGGTCGGCAGGGTTTATCGCCCCGCCGGTCAGCCGCTCGGCCCAGCGGGTGCGCAGATCGGCGTAGGCGTCGGCCGCGTACGCCTGCTGGGCGGGGAGGAGTACGGCGCTCGCGCCGGCTCCGGCGAGGGCCATGAAGGCGCGGCGGGACATGTGGTGCTTCATGGTTGCTCCTTGTGGTGGACGGCGTTGTCCTCGGGAGGGCGAACGTGAAGCGATCGAGGGCTACTTGACCGCGCCGGTCGTCAGACCGGACTTCCAGTACTTCTGCAGCGAGAGGAAGAGGGCGACGACGGGGATCAGGGAGACCACCGAGCCGACCATGATCATCGGATAGAGCTCGGGATGGGCCGCGGCTTCCATGAACCAGCCGTAGATACCGAGGCTGAGCGGGTAGAGCTCGTGGTCGGACAGCATCAGCAGCGGGGTGTAGAAGTCGTTCCAGATGCCGTTGAACGACAGCAGCAGGAGCGTCATGAAGGGGGAACGCATCGTCGGCAGGGCGATACGCAGGAAGATCGCGAACTCGCCGGCTCCGTCCATCCGCGCCGCTTCGACGATCTCGTCCGGCACATGGCTGCTGCTGAACACCCGCGACATGTACAGCCCGAAGGGGAGGAAACCGAACATCGACGGAAGCAGCATCCCCCAGTACGTGTTGGTCGCCCCGATCTCCGAGCCCAGCAGATAGATGGGCATGGCGAGGACCGTCATCGGGACCATGGTGGCCATCAGCACGACGCCGAAGAATTTGCCCTTGGCGGGGAAGGTGAACTTGTCGAAGGCGTAGCCGCCCAGGAGGCAGACGAACGCGCAGATCATGCCGCCGCCCAGAGCGTAGACCAGGCTGTTGAGCATCCATCGCACGATGATCCCGTCGCCGTACGCGAAGGTGTACTCGATGTTCTCCCACAGCCGGAACGTGCCGAATTCGAAGCCTCCGGTACGGACCATGTCCTGGCGGTCCTTGGTTGCCGCGAACAGCAGCCAGGTGACCGGCAGAAATGTGTAGACGATCCCGAGCGCCAGGATCCCGTTGACCACCAGCCTGTTGAGGGCCAGGGGCACCGGGCGGGGCCGGCCGTGCGGCGGGACGGGCCCGGCCGGTGGCGAGGCGGGCGCGGTGGCAGGGGCGGTGACGGTGGCGCTCACGCCGTCCTCCTCTTCGTCAGGCGGTGCCCGGCGTAGCAGGCGAGACCGATGGCGGCGGCGAACACGAGCGAGGTGGCGGCGGCGTAGCCGTAGTCCTTGAGATTGAAGGCCCGGTTGTAGATGAACAGGACCGGGGTCCACTCGAAGGTGACCGTCCGGGTCTGCTGCCTCAGCAGCAGAGGGCCGGCGAACATCTGGAACGAGGCGATCACGTTGAAGACCGCGACCATGCCGATCGCGCCCCGGATCAGCGGCACCTTGACCGACAGGGCGGTGCGGACCGCTCCGGCCCCGTCGATGGTGGCGGCCTCGATCAGCTCGCGGGGGATCGCCTGGAGCGCGGCGAAGAAGATCACCGTGGCGTAGCCGGCGCCGAGCCACACGGTGATGTTGGCGATGGCGGCCACGACCGCGTAGTCGTTGCCGAGGCTCCAGGGCAGGCCAAGCCTGTCGAAGGCGTCGACGACCGGGCTGATCCCGGGTGTGTAGAGGTAGACCCAGATGATGGTGGCGATGACCCCGGGGATCACGTGCGGCGCGTACAGCGCGAGCTGGAAGAACTGCTTGGCCCGCGCGTAGACGGAGTCGAGCAGCAGGGCCATGAGCACGCCCGCGCCGATCATCACGGGCACGTAGATCAGGCAGTAGAGCAGGGGGATGCGGAAGCTCTTCCAGAACGCCGTGTCGACCAGTGCCTTCTGGAGGTTGTCCAGCCCCACGAACACGTTCGTGGTGCCGCCGAAGCCGAGTCCCGAGCTCTCCTCGTGGAAGAGGCTCAGCCAGGCCGTGTAGGCGAGCGGCGCGATCAGGCACAGCAGGAACATCACGTAGAAGGGGGCGAGGAACAGCGCGGCGGGGCGGTGTTGTCGCTGGGTCACACCGGCTCGGGAGCGGGGCACGGAGGGCACCTCCTGTCTTGGTCGATGCGTGGACTCGATGCGTGGACTCGATGCGCGGAGCGTGTGGAGCCCCGGGTGGCCGGTCCGATACGGAAGCCGGTCACCCGGGGAGACATGGGTGCTACTGCGCGACCTTCAGGCCGCGGTTCTTCAGGTCCGCCACCGTCGCGGTCTCGGCCGGCGCGAAGATCTCGCTGAGCCTGATGTCACCGGCCTTGACCTTGCCCATCGCGTCCGCGAGCCGGGTGTCGGTGGTGGCGGTGGGGGAGTACGCCCAGTCGGACGGCATGGTCTTGAGCGCCTCGCGTGCCACGGCGTGGATGTCCTGGCCACCGAAGTAGGCCGGATCGAAGGTGCTGGACGCGGCCTCGGCCAGCTCCGGGTTGGCGGGCAGCGTGCTGCTCGTGCCCTCGGCGAGGCGGGCCTTGACCGCCTCGGGCGTGGTGGTCGCCCAGGTGATGAACTCCACTGCGGCGTCGACGTTCTTGGCGCCCTCGGGTACGACGAACGAGGTGCCGCCGAACATGGCCGAGGCGGGTGTTCTGTCCCAGGTGGGCAGCGGCGCCACGGCCCACTTGCCGGACTGGTCGGGCTGACCGGTCTTCATGTAGCCGCCGGCCCAGATGCCGGAGACCTCGGTGAGGATCCTGCCGTCGACCTTCTGCTTGGTCAGGGCCTCGCCCTCGCTCGCGTCCAGGAGCTTCCTGTCGGCCAGGTCGTCCCAGTAGTCGGCGACCTTGTGGGAGATCTCGTTGTCGATGTCGACCTTCCACGTGCCGCCGTCGGCGGAGAACCACGTGGCGCCGGCCTGCCAGCACATTGCGGTGATCAGGTTGGCGTCGAGGTTCGCGGGGGCGAGACTGAGACTCTTGTCCGCCTTCTTGACCTTCTCGGCGGCGGCCTTGAAGTCGTCCCAGGTCTTCGGGACCTCGATGCCGTACTTCTCGAAGAGGTCCTTTCGGTAGAACATCACCATCACGCCGGCGTCGTTCGGCACGCCCCAGACCTTGTCGCCGAGCGTGACCAGCTGCCGGACGGATTCGGGGAACTTCGCCTTCACGGTCTCGCCCACCTGGGCACTGATGTCCTCCAACTCACCCTGTGCGGCGTGCTTGGGCAGCTGGTTGTACTGGAGGACGGCGATGTCGGGGGCGTTGCCCGCCTTCACGGCGTTGGGGATCTTGGTGTCGTTGTCGGGCACCTCCTCCAACTTCACCTGGATGTCCTTGTGCGACTTGTTGAAGGCTTCGACGATCTCGCGCGAGCCCTTGGTGCCGGCCCACAGGGTGAGGTGGGTGACCGCCGGCTTGTCCCCCGACGCGTCCTTCCCGGACGAGTCGGAACCGCCGCACGCCGTGGCGAGCAGGGAGAGCGAGGCGACGACCGCCGCACAGGCGGTTCTCCGAAGTGACGTGCGCATGGTGATGGCTCCTTGGTGAGTGGTGATGCCGATCCGGGGGATGTCAGGAGTCGTGGAGGACGAGTTCGACGACCGGGACGGCCACATCCGGTCGCTGGACGGGAAGTTCGAGAGTGAGCGTGCTACCGGCGCCGTCCGCCGGGGGCTCGTCGCGGCGCACCTCGGAGTGGTCGGCGAGGAACCGCGCGTACCGCACCTTGCCCGCGAGTCCGGGCAGCCGGACGTGCTTCATCGGCCAGGTGAAGAGGTGCAGGTAGAGGCGGTCGCCGCGCTGGGTGTAACGGCAGCCGTCCGGTGCCTCGTACGTGCTGGGCCCCGCGTCGTGGATCGCGGAGGAGTGCAGCCGCATCCACGCGCCGATCTCACGCAGGGTGCGCGCCGCCCGCTGATCGATCTCGCCGCGGGCGTTGGGGCCCACGTTGAGCAGCAGGTTGCCGTCCTTGGAGACGGCGTCGACGAGCATCCGGACCAGCAGCTCGGCCGGCTTGTCGTCGAGGTTGTCCCGGTCGTAGCCCCAGCTGCCGTTCAGGGTGTGGCATGCCTCCCACACGACGGGGTGCCCGTCGACCAGGACCGGACCGGCCGGCTGGTACTGCTCGGCGGTGGTGAAGTCCGCGCTGCCCGGCAGGTCGAGGCGGTCGTTGAGCAGGATGTCCGGCTGGAGGGAGCGAACGGTCTCCACGAGCCGCTCCGACCGCCACGCCGCCCGGCCCTTGCCGTCGGATATCGGCTGCTCGTAGATGTCGTGATCGGGGTAGGAGAAGTCGAACCACATGATGTCGATGCCGCCGTACCGCGTGAGCAGCTCCCGCACCTGGCCGTTCAGGTGGTCGGCGTACCGGCCCATGTCCCGGCCGGTGTCGGCGGACCTGGCCGCCGTGTCGTCGCGCTGCGGATGGTGGGAGTCGACGGTGAAGTCGGGGTGGTGCCAGTCGATGAGGGAGTGGTAGAGGCCGATGCCGAGCCCGGCCGTGCGGAACGCCTCGATGAACGGCCCGACCGCGTCCTTGCCGTGCGGGGTTCTGGTCACCTTGTAGTCGGTGAGGTCGCTGTCCCAGAGGCAGAAGCCCTCGTGGTGCTTGGTGGTGAGCACCGCGTACCGCATGCCCGCCTGCGTGGCGAGCTCCGCCCAGGCGCCCGGGTCGTACAGGTCGGCGTCGAAGTGGTCGAAGTAGGGCTGGTACTGCTGGTCGGTGAGGCGCTCGCGGTACTTGACCCACTCGTGGCGCGCGGCCGCCGAGTAGAGGCCCCAGTGGACGAAGAGGCCGAAGCGCCAGGACTGGAAGCGCCGCACCGATGCGGCGGGGGCACGTGGAGGCATGACCGGCTCCTTGCCGAGGGCCGCCATCAGGCGATCGAGGGAAGGTCGTCGACGGCGATCTCGCCGAGCAGTGGCTCGCCCAGCACGAAGCGGCCCACCTCGGCGACGGCGAACTCGCCCAGCAGCCTGAGCTCGCTGCCGAGCGCCCCGGCGATGTGCGGCGTGACGAAGACATTGGGCAGCGCGAAGAGGGAGTGGTCCGCGGGGAGCGGCTCGGGGTCGGTGACGTCCAGGACGGCGTCGATGCGCCCGGAGCGGCCCGGGTGCCCTGCGCAGTGGCGGCCCAGGGCCTCGGTGTCGACCAGGCCGCCGCGTGCGGTGTTGATCAGGACCGCCCCGTCGCGCATCAGGCCGAGCCGCCGGTCGTCGATCATGTGCCGGGTCTCGGGGAGCAGCGGGGCGTGCAGGGTGACGATGTCGGCGCGGGGCAGCAGGTCGTCGAGATCGGTGAGCTCGGCTCCCAGGGCCCGTGCGCCGGCCGGGTCCAGGTGCGGGTCGGCGACCAGCAGCCGGAAGCCGTGCGGCCGCAGCAGTTCCAGGACGAGCCGGCCGATCCTGGATGCGCCCACGACGCCGACGGTGCGTTCCGTGTTGCCGGTGTCGGAGCTGGTGGGGTAGGCCCGGAAGCCGTCGTCCGGGTAGCTGGCGGCCAGGGCGAAGGCGCGCTTCCCGGCGAGCAGTACGGCGGCCAGGGTGTACTGCGCGACCGGCAGGGCGTTGGCGTTGGCGGCGGAGGAGACCCGCAGAGTGCGCCCCCAGCGGTCCTCCGGGATCCCGAGCCCCTTCACGCTGCCCGCGGCGTGGATGACCGCCCGCAGCCGCGGCGCCATGGCGAGGGTCTTCTCGTCGAGCGGAGGACAGCCCCAGCTGGAGACGAGCACCTCCGCGCGGGCGAGAGCCGTCGCGGCGCGCGGATCGCTGAAGTCGTCGACGGCGCGCGTCGGGTCGAGCCGGAGGAGTGAGCCCAGCCGGGAACGGAGGTCCGCGGGCAGCACCTCCTCGACGAGATCGGGGTGCATCGCCAGGAGTCCTTGAGGGCGCCTCGGGGTCGGAGAAGACACGGCAGCATCCTTGCAACGGTCTGGAAAAGGTTTGCGCGCCGGAAAACTAAGAGCATCAGTGAGATCTGGTCAAGACCTCAGACGTGTCTCGCCGTTGACCAGATCCCGGCGGCTTCAACCTTGCGGTCCAGGCGGTTAAACGTTTGCGCAGATCAGGACTTGTGCAGTCATGCTGACGCCCAGCCGGGCCGGTTGTCGGCCCAGCGGGCCCAGCCGGACCAGCCGGACCCGCTCCAGGGCTCAGCCGCTCAGGCGTTCAGCCGCTCAGCCGTTCAGTCGGACCGCGGTGGAGGCCCGGACATGGAGCGCGGGTGAGAGCAGCACTTCCTGCGGGACGGCGGACACCTGATCCGCCGGCTCGCCGCGCAGCCGCCGTACGAGCAGGGTCACGGCGGTACGTCCGAGTGCGAGCCGCGGTGGTTCCACCGCCGTCAGAGGGATCTCGGCCAGCGCCGCGAGCTCGTCGTCGTAGTCCACGACGGCGAGCAGGTCCGGGACGAAGAGCCCACGGGCGCGGGCCCGTTGCACCAGAAGGGCCGTCTCTTCGTCGGGATGGGCGACAGCGGCGGTGGAGCCGGAGTCGACGACGGCGTCGAGAAACGCCTCCACGCCCTCCGTGCTGCCCGGCTGGTGGTCGACCACGCGGGGTGCGTCACAGGCGAGGCCGAAGAGGCCGGTCACGTTGTCGAAGCCCTGGCGGATCCCGTCACTTGTCGCGCTCCCCGTCGTCAGCAGGGCGATCCGCCGGTGGCCCAGCGCAACCAGATGGCGCAGCGCCTGGACCGTCCCCCGCACGTGGTCGGTCGCCACGAAGTCAAGGTGGTCCAGGGGGACGGCCGGATGAGGCCGGCGCTCCACGACGACGGCCGGGACGGGGAGCTCGCCCATCCAGTCCAGCGCCCTGCCGACGCGGGCGAAGGGATGACTGGGGGTCAGGAGCAGGCCGTCGACTCCACTGTCGAGCAGCCGCTCGACATGGGCGCGGTCGGCCTCCAGGTCGTAGCCGGACACGGCGACGACGAGTCGCGCGTCCAGGGACTCCGCCGCCGTACGCGCGCCGTGGATCACCTGGCGGAAGTAGTACGTGGCCGTCGGCACGACCATGCCCAGCGTCAGTGGCCCGGTGTCGTGGCAGCGGTCGGCGGCCGACTGCGGTCTCAGGGGTCTCAGGGCGGCGGCCCTGGGGCGGGGGAGCGCGGCGCCGCCGTGAGTGCGGGAGAGCATCCCCCGCTCGGCCAGGGCCGCGAGATCCCTGCGGATCGTCATCGGTGTGACGCCCAGCTCCTCGGCGAGGTCCCGGGCGCGCACCGAGCCGCGGCGGCGGAGTTCACGCAGGATGGCCTCCTGGCGCAGGTTCAGCTGCACGGGCCCTCCCGTTCGCGGTCCGGTGGGTTGGCGGGGAATTGCGCGTCGCCGCGCGTCGCCGCGCGTCGCCGCGCGTCGCCGCGCGAGGCCGGGCGACGTGTTCGGAACCCACCCCCCGGGATGATGTTCACTTCTGTTCGTTTGTGGGTCAACTCGTTGACCGCGGCTTGCGCTCGCCCGGAGCATCTGGAACCGCCGGGCACCACGCCGCGAGCGAACTACCCCGCCAACGGACGGAGTCCACCATGTCCACTTCCTGGGCGCGCCGCAGCTTCCTGCGCGCAACGGGCGGCACGGCGACGGCCGTCGCCCTCTCGGCCGGCGCATCGGGAAGCCTGCTGCCCGGAACCGCGCACGCCGCGGGCGGAGCAGCCGCCGTGGCGGCGGCGGACGAATTCGACACGCTGCGCGCGAAGTGGCTGGGCATCCTGCTGGGCTCCGGGATCGACGCGGCCGTCGAGCCGTTCGCGTCCAAGCTGGCCGCCCTCGGAACCACGGCGTCCGGCTTCCGCTCCACCATGGCCGCGACCGCCGGCTCGCTCTGGCCGGACCTGCCCTTCGCCCACGGGAACAACATCTCCAGCAACTACAACCGCCTGGGGACCATGGCCCAGGCGTACCTCCAGCCGGGCACCGGACTCACAGGCGACACAGCGCTGGCCGCCGACATCGTCGCAGGCGCCGAGCACATGCACACGGAGATCTACAACCCGTCGAAGGCGATGTTCGGCAACAGCTGGCAGTTCACCATCGGCACCCCCCTCAGCCTGGCCGACCTCTGCGCGCTCATGTACGACGTGCTGACGCCGGACCAGATCGCGAAGTACGCCGCCGCCATCGACCACTTCATGCCGGCGTCGGACATCCCCAAGTACGCGACCGGGGCCAACCTCACCGACCAGTGCCGTGCCCTCGCCGTTCGTGCCATCACGGAGAAGAACGCCGAACTGATCGGACTGGCAAGGGACTTCCTCAGCCCGCTCTTCCCGCTGGTCACCACCGGCGACGGCCTCTACGCCGACGGCTCGTTCATCCAGCACCTGTGGGTGCCCTACACCGGCTCCTACGGCGGCGTGATGATCAGCGGCCTGGCCCGGCTGCTCGGCCTCCTCGGCGGATCCAGCTGGGCGATCACCGACCCCGGCGTACGCAACATCCTCGACGGCATCGACCACGCCTTCGCCCCGGTCATCTACAACGGCCTGGTGCTGGACGCCGTCAACGGCCGCGCCGTCAGCCGCCGGTCAACGGCCGGCTACCAGGGGCGCGCCCACGGGATCATGAACTCCGTCCTCGTCATCGCCGAGGGCGCCCCCGCCGACGACGCCGCCCGCTGGCGCGGCATGGTCAAGGGCTGGCTCCAGCGGGACGCCGCCCACCCGTTCACCGACCACCCCGGCCTCGACGTCACCACGCTCGCCCGGTTCAAGAAGCTGTACGAGGACGACTCCGTCAAGGCACTGCCCGAGCCCGCCGGGCACCGGCTCCTCGCCTCCATGGACCGGGCCGTGCACCGCCGCGGGCGCTGGGCCGCCGCCCTGTCCCTGTACTCCAGCCGCATCCAGCCCTACGAATGCCTCAACGGCGAGCATCTGCACGGCTGGCACACCGGCTCCGGCATGCTCCAGTGGTACGCGGACGACGGCCGGAACGAACAGTACGCGGAGGCGTTCTGGCCCACGGTCGACCCGTACCGGCTGCCCGGCACCACCGTCACGAGGAAGCCGCTCGCCGACGGCGTCGGCGGCGGCTGGGGCACCGGCCGCTCGGACAAGGCGTGGGTGGGCGGCACGACCGACGGCGAGTTCGCCGCCGTCGGGCAGCACCTCAAGGGCGTGGACTCCACCCTCGTCGCCAAGAAGTCCTGGTTCTTCCTCGACGACTCGATCGTCTGCCTCGGCGCGGACATCACCGCCACCGACGGACATCCCGCGGAGACCGTCGTCGACAACCGCAACCTCGGCACCACCGGCACCAACGCCCTGACCGTGGACGGCCGTCGGCAGCCGGGCGACCAGGGCTGGAGCGGGACCTTCGACGACGCCCACTGGGCCCATATCGAGGGCCACGGCGGCTACCTCTTCCCCGGCGGAGCCCGTGTCACCGCCCTGCGCGAGGAGCGGACCGCCGCCTGGAAGGACATCAACACCGGCCAGCCCGACACCCCCCACACCCACCGCTACCTGACCCTGCTCGCCGGCCACGGCACCGACCCGACCGAGGCGGCGTACGCGTACGTCATGCTCCCCACCGCCCGTGCCACCGAGACCGCCCGGCGCGCCAGGGACGGACAGTGGCTGCGGATCCTCGCCAACGACGGCGACCAGCAGGGCATCCACGTACAGGAACCGCGGCTGACCGCGGTCAACTTCTGGAACCCCGGCACCCTCGGCGGGATCACCGCCGACGCCCCGGCCGCCGTCCTCGTCCGCGAGCACCGTGACCGCACGGCGACGATCTGCGTGTCAGACCCGACCCAGCTCGGCACCACCCTGGAGCTCGTCTGGGACCGCCCCGTCCGCAGGGTGCTCACCAAGCCCCCCACCGTGACCGGCGCCACCACCGGCCGCAGGCTCAGGGTCACTTTCGACGGGCTGGCGGCCACCGCGGGCAGTCCCCAGAAGCTCACCGTCCTGCTGGGCTGAGAGCGGAGGATCCCGGACCATGACCGACACCACCTGGTTCACCGAGGCCCGCCTCGGACTCTTCGTCCACTGGGGCCTGTACGCGCTGCCCGCCCGCCGGGGCGACAACACCGGCACCTCGGAATGGGTCCAGCGCCACGAGCACACCCACCCCGACGTGTACGCCCGCTACGCCCGCTGGTTCGACCCGGACCGCTACGACCCGGCGGCCTGGGCCGAGGAGGCGTGGCAGGCCGGCATGCGCTACGCCGTGCTCACCACCAAGCACCACGACGGCTTCTGCCTCTGGGACAGCGCGTTGACCGACTTCAAGGCCACGAACACCCCGGCCGGGCGCGACCTGGTGCGCCAGTTCACCGACGCCTTCCGGGCGCGCGGCTTCCGCATCGGCTTCTACCACTCGCTGCTCGACTGGCACCACCCCGACTTCCCCGTGGACGGCAAGCACCCCCTGGACGCGGACGCGTTGGCCCGGACGGACCCGCGCGACATCGCCGCGTACGCGGAGTACCTGCACGGCCAGGTCCGCGAACTCCTCACCGGCTACGGCCGTATCGACGTGATGTGGTTCGACTTCTCCTACGCGCACGAGCCGGGGGTGTGGGGCGGCAAGGGCAGTGACGACTGGCGCTCCTCGGAACTGCTCGCCCTCGTGAAGGGGCTGCAGCCGGTTGTTCACAAGGACTGAGAATTCAACGCGTTCACGTTGCACTGACGGCAAAGGGCTGGCAACTTCACTGCGTAGATGGTGCACTGGTCATGGTCGTTCCACTGCGACTACCAGTGATTTTGACTTCGTAGTACGGGGTTGCGGGAAACTCATCGGACCGCGTGCGGCCGGGGTAGGGGCGACGAGGCTGGGTGGGCTGACTTGCTTGGAGAAGTTATGCCTTTCATGTCTGCAAAAGCCCTGAGGTGTGTATATCCAAGCGCGATCAGCCCATTCACGCAGCAAGTTGAGGACCAGACACGCGATTGGTGTCTGACTTACGGCCTCATTGCTGCAGGCGAGACCGAAGACAGGTTCATGAATTGGCGTATGGGACATTTGGCGGGCCGCTCGTACTGGTATGCGAGCCGCAACGGATTGCTCCTGAACGCCTGCTGGATGGCCTGGTACTTCATCTTTGATGACCAGTTGGACTCGCCGCCATATGCGACGGACCCGGCTCGTGTGGCCGAAATTTGTAGGCGCCTGAGAGGGATTAGTGAGTCTGAGCGGCCTGGCCAGTCAACTACCCCGGCCGAAAATGCCCTTGCCGACCTCGTCGGCCAGAGCTGCTCAGGAATGTCGCCCATGTGGATACTTAGATTCCGTAGGCACATTGGTGAATACCTGCTGGGGAACGTGCGCGAAGTGCAGAACCGCAAGGATGTTCAGGTCCCTTCCCTCGATCGACTTTGGGAAACGCGCCGCGCCAGCGGGGCGATGGAAATCTGCATCGACATGATTGAGAAGACGCAGCACTTTGAGTTCAGCCCCTCGGAATGGGAACTCTCGCGTCTGCGTGAGGCGCGACACCTTACAAGCGATATTGTGCACTTCACTAATGACCTCTACTCGCTTGAGCGAGAAATTTCGCGGCGAGACGTTAATAACCTGGTCCTGAGCATCTCCCGTGAACGGAATTGCGGGATCAAGGAATCTTGCAGAATCGCAGTCATAATGGTGCGGGATATGATCCAGAGGCTTCAATCGTGCGAGGTGGAGCTCATGCAATCGACGCATGGTGAAGCGGCGCGAGGCAGGATGGAAAGATTCTTTCTCGGCCTCAACAGCTGGGTGCGAGGAAATGTTGATTGGGCTCAGGAAACTCTGCGATATGACGGTGAACACCAGTACATTTCTGAAGATGATCCATGGGGTAACCGTAACAATATAGTCGGGCCCAAGTGAACTCGGACGATATCCTGCCGGTGTCGGGGTGCTGCGGAGAGGGGTTTTCGTGAGAGGGAATTACAGTAGCGCACCTACTGAGATGCCCGTCCCGCAAACTGCCCAAGTGGTCTGCACTATCGCGGCAGGCATTGTTATCGCGGTTTCACTATTCTTTGCAATCAGAGATTGGCGGAAGACTCGCTCGCTGTTCTACTTGGCGCTACTGGCGGGCGCCGCCATCTGTACAACGATGGAACCGATCTGGGACGTTCTAGGTCACCTATGGTACGCCAATAGGGGAGGCCAGTGGGTTGGGATCCCAGGTGAAGGGCGATCTGTTCCATTGTGGCCCTACGGGGCGTACGTGGGCTACTTTGGGTCTCTGGCCTTTGTGGCCTTCCGAAATCTCCAAAAGGGAGTAACGAAGAAAACGATTTGGGCTGGCATCGCGGTCGGATTGGTTGCGGACTTTGCTTTTGAGGTGCCAATTTTGGCAACTGATTTCTATGTGTATTATGGAGAGCAGGGTCCCACAATTGGAGGGTTGCCGATATATTGGGCATTCCTCAACTCTGCCGGCGCTCTACTTCTGGCATTCCTTCTCCTGAGATTTCATTCATTTTTTGCAGGGCGCAGAGCTCTGCTCCTGCTCCTGCTGCCAGCGATGGCCCAGGGCGTCACGAATATCACTGCTGGCTGGCCCATGTTCTTTGTTCTTACCACTGGGCCTTCGCCGGCAGTTGCCTGGGGTGCCTCCATTGCATCCTGCATTCTTTCGCTGGCGCTCATACAGAAGTTGGCTAGTGCGTTAACGGCGCCATTGCCAATTTCCGACGTAGCGGCGTTCGCACACAGGACGCGATGCTGAACGCGGACGAGATCTGCCAGAGGTCCGCCGTGCATCTACGCAACGGCGTCCGTCTCATCCTCGACGCCGAACCCGACCTGGAAGTCGTCGCCGAAGCTGTCACCCGGGCACTCCAGGACCCCGCCATCGACCCGGTCCACTGCGCCGCGAACGTCGGCGCCCCGCTTGGCGTCGCCACCAACCTCGCCCTCGACCCCTGGTACTTCCGCTGGCTCGCCCGCACCGGCACGCCGCGCGCCGTCTACTACAGCTCCTCTGCCGCCTATCCCGTCGCCCTCCAACGCCGTGGTCCGATCCACCGGCTGCCCGAGACCGAAGTCGACCCGGCCCGGCCCGGGCAGCTCGATGCGACGTACGGGCTGGCCAAGCTGACCGGCGAACTCCTCGTCCCCTATGCCGAGGCCGAGGGCACCCGTGTGACGGTGCTGCGGCCAGCGGAGCGAGCGCGTCCGCGGCGAGGGCGTCGGCATCGCCGCGCAGCAGCGCGTGCTTCCCGGCCGAGACGGCAACCGTCCGCGGCCGCTCGGGCCGGTCCACCCAGCAGTGGCCGAGTCCGGTGGTGAGGACATGCTCGGCCAGTGCCCCGGGCCCCGGTGCTCCGGCGGGGAACCACCGGGCGAGCGAAGGCAGTTGGCGCGGTGCAAACGGGATCATGGGCGTCCGTCGCGGTCAGTGTGGGGAGGCTCGCCGGTCCTGGCCGGGCCGCCCCTCGGGTGATCAGCGCTGCCCGGCCTTGCGGCCGTGGGTCGCTTTCTTCTTGCGCGCGCTTCGACAAGCGCGGGGCAGGTCGTTCAGGCGGATTGGCCGACGAGGACGTCGGCGAGTTTGGTGAGGCGCTTGACGGTGCGTTCTTCGGTGGAGCCCGGCGCCGGTTCGACACGCTGGTCGCGGTCGTAATAGGCGCCGTTGACGATCTCGACCGAGGGGTCGCACAGCCGCACGATGTTGGCGGCGCCCGCGGCCGGCGTGGCGCCTTCGTGGGCGTAGAGGGGGAGCAGGTCGGTCGCGCAGATGCCGGGGTGGACGGAGACGGCCGTCACGCGCGGGTCGGCGGCGAAGACGGTCAGTGCCAGCTGTGACTGGGCGTAGGCAGCCAGGCGGGAGTAGCGGCGGGCCCGGTTGGGGTCGCTCCACTGGATGGAGCCGGTGCGGTGCAGGGAGGACGACACGTTGATGACACGGCCACCGGGGTCGCTGGTCAGGGCCTGCTCCAGGAGGTTGGTGAGCAGGTAGTGGGCGAGGAAGTTGACCTGGAAGGCGAGTTCGTTGCCGTCGGCGGTGACGGTGTGGCGCTCGGGCGCGGCGACGGCGGCGTTGTTGACGAGGACGTCCAGGTGCGGGTGCTCGGCGACCACCCGGGCCGCCATCGTTTCGACCTCTTCGAGGCGGGAGAAGTCCGCGGCGAAGGCACATACCCGCTCGGCGGGGATGCCGACCGTAGCGACGAGGCCGTCTGCCGCGGCCTGGGCCTCCTCGGCCGTCCGGCCGTGGACGAGGACGGTGGCGCCGCTCTGGGCGAGCAGCTTGGCGGTCTCGTAGCCGATGCCTGAGGTGGCTCCGGTGACGAGCGCGATACAGGAGGACAGGGGGGACAGGGGGGACAGGGGGGACAGGGAGGAGTCGGACATGATTCATCCATGAGGGTGTAGGTACGAAGAAGGGGCGCCGGACCAGGTCACGGCGCCCCGAGGACTACGGAAAACGCGTCAGCGCGAGTCGAGGCTCAGCGGGTCTTCAGGCGGGCGTTTCCGGGCAGCGGGGCACGCGACGGGGCGCCGGATTCGGCGGCCGGTCGAGAAGGAGCCACTCGCTGTTCACAACGCCCATCGAACCCGGACCGGATCGCCCGTCCAAGCTCTGGAGCCTTTCCCTGACGCCCTTCTGACGCCCTCTGACGCCCTTCTGACGGCCGTGCGGATCAGCCTCCCAGCCCTGGAATCGTCGAGATCACGAGGTCGATGAGCTTGATGCCGACGAAGGGCAGGACCAGGCCGCCCAGTCCGTACACCGCGAGATTGCGCCGCAGCAGGTCGTGGGCCGAGGCCGGGGTGTAGCGCACACCGCGCAGCGCCAGCGGAATCAGCGCCACGATGATCAGGGCGTTGAAGATGATGGCCGAAGTGATCGCCGAGGTCGGGCTGTGCAGGCCCATGACGTTGAGTGCCTCCAGCCCCGGGTAGGCGCCGGTGAACATCGCGGGGATGATCGCGAAGTACTTCGCCACGTCGTTCGTGATGGAGAAGGTGGTCAGCGCGCCTCGGGTGATGAGGAGCTGCTTGCCGATCTCGACGATCTCGATGAGCTTGGTCGGGTTGGAGTCGAGGTCCACCATGTTCCCGGCCTCCTTGGCGGCCGAGGTGCCGGTGTTCATCGCCACGCCGACATCCGCCTGGGCCAGCGCCGGGGCGTCGTTCGTACCGTCGCCCGTCATCGCGACGAGCTTGCCGCCGGCCTGCTCCCGCTTGATCAGGGCGAGTTTGTCCTCGGGTGTGGCCTCCGCGAGGAAGTCGTCGACGCCCGCCTCGATTGCGATGGCCCTGGCGGTCAGCGTGTTGTCGCCGGTGATCATCACCGTACGGATGCCCATGCGGCGCAACTGGGCGAAGCGCTCGTGGATGCCGTCCTTGACGACGTCCTTGAGGTGGATGATCCCGAGGACCCGGGGGCCGTCCCAGTCGTGCACGGCCACGAGCAGCGGCGTACCGCCTTCGGCGGAGATGCCGTCGGACCAGTCGCGGGCCTCGCCCGGTACGGCCCCGCCGTACCGCTCCACCCATGCGATCACCTGCGCGGCCGCGCCCTTGCGGATGTGGCAGGCGGCCCCGTTGCTCCAGCGCAGATCGATACCGCTCATCCGGGTCTGTGCGCTGAACTCCACGAACCGGGCGTTCGCCAGTTCCCCTTCGGCGGGAGCGCGCAGCCCGTACCCCTCCTTCGCGAGGACGACCACGGAGCGGCCCTCCGGTGTTTCGTCGGCGAGCGACGACAGCTGCGCGGCGTCCGCGAGCGTCAGCTCGTCGACCCCGGGCAGCGGTACGAAACCGGCTGCCTCGCGGTTGCCGAGGGTGATGGTGCCGGTCTTGTCGAGCAGCAGGGTGTCGATGTCGCCGGCGGCCTCGACGGCACGGCCCGACATGGCCAGCACATTGCGCTGGACGAGGCGGTCCATGCCCGCGATGCCGATCGCCGACAGCAGCGCGCCGATCGTCGTCGGGATCAGCGTGACGAGCAGCGCGACGAGTACGGTCGTGGACTGCGCGGCGCCCGCGTGACCGGCCATCGGCTGGAGCGTGACGACCACCAGCAGGAAGACGGCGGTGAGGGCGGCGAGGAGGATGCTGAGGGCGATCTCGTTGGGGGTCTTCCGGCGGGACGCTCCTTCGACGAGGGCGATCATCCGGTCCAGGAACGAGTGCCCGGGACGCGAGGTGACGCGTACGACGATCCGGTCGGACAGCACCGTCGTGCCGCCCGTCACCCCGGACCTGTCGCCGCCGGACTCCCTGATGACCGGGGCCGATTCACCGGTGACGGCGGATTCGTCGACGGCCGCGATGCCGTCGACGACGTCGCCGTCGACGGGGATCAGCTCGCCCGCCTCGACCAGGACGAAGTCGAAGAGGTTCAGATCGGTGGCGGCGACGGCCTCGGTCTCGGCCCGGTCCAGGTCGGTGCCGTACCGCCAGTGACGCAGCCGCAGCGCGACCGTGTCCGTACGCGCCCGGCGCAGCGACTCGGCCTGCGCCTTCCCTCGGCCCTCCGCGACCGCCTCCGCCAGATTCGCGAAGACCACCGTCAGCCACAGCCAGACGCTGACCACCCAGGTGAAGACCGACGGGTTGAGCAGCGCGGAAAGTGTCGTGAGCAGCGATCCGACGGCCACGACGAGCAGCACCGGATTCCTGACCAGGGCCCGTGGGTGCAGCTTGCGCAATGCCTCGGGGAACGACTTCAGCAGTTGTACGGGATCGAAGAGCCCGCCGTGGCCCGAACGCCTTCGGCTCGGGCGGCGACCGGGCGCCGGGCGGGCCGGGTCGGCCGGGGCGGCCAGGTCGGGAGTCCTCGGGATCGTGGGCGCCTGCCGGGGCGCATCGGGCAGCATCGCGGAGACCTTCTGGTGAGCCCGGCCGCTCGGGTGGCGGCGGTGGTGGGGGGAGTGCAGACAGGGGACCGCAGAGCCTTGGAGCCTTGCCGGTGCCGGGACGTCCCGGCACCGGCAAGGGGTACGTGGGTCGGGCAGCGGTGCTTGCGACGCGAGGGCACGGCGGCGCGAAGGGAACGGGCCACGCGTGCCCTCGCGGCCCGGGACGGTCATGCCACTGACGTCCACGGCCCTGAGCGGCCTTACGAAATGTAGCCGTGCTCCCGACGCCGCAGCGCCGCAAACCGACGTAATTGACGGACTTCTGACAGCGGTGCCGCACTCATCGTCAAGGCCCCGTCAAAGCGCCCTGAAGCAACGTCAGAGAAACATCAAGAGCCGTCCCTGGCAGCGGTTTCCAGCCACAGACTGATCGGCGCGAGGGGACGAACGACCCTCCCTGGCGTGACGCTGGAGGGCGCGTGACCATCACCGCCGCACATACGCACACCCCGGAAGCGGGGGCCCGGAACGGTGCAGTCGCGATACAGCCGGTCGTTCGACCCGAGGGCCCTCCCGGCCCACGGCCACGAGGGCGGCCGGGGCCGGGAAGGGCCCCTCGTGCCGGTCTCTGCGACACCCTGACGGCTCTCCGCAGCCGGGGCCCCAGGGCTTCTGATCGCGACGATGACCGCGCCCGTCGGGGTGTGTCACCGACCTGGCGAACCCATGCGGTCACAGCGCTACGCGTCGGTGAGCCGCGCGTCCTCCAGGTCCAGTGAGCGCTGGAGTCGTCTGCGCGTGGTGTCGCTGATGCGGTGCTCGTCATACAGGCGCTGTAGCTCGGCGGCCTCGACCAGGAGCAGATCGCGGCGCAGCTGGCGGTACACGTGGTCGGCCGACTCGGTGGGGTCCGCGTCACTGAGCCGGTCACGGGCGTGAGCGCGCCGCGCCTGGAGGGCGCGCCGCATCCGGTCCAGCACCACATCCGGTACGGCTTCGAGCTCGACGAGCTCGTCCACGCGTCGCAGTCCCGCTTCGGCCAGGCTGCACCGGGCCTCGGCTTCCTCCCGTTCGGTGTGGGCGGGTTCGAGGGCGATGCCGGAGCGGCGTACCAGTGGCGCGAGGGTGAAGCCCTGCGCGATCAGCGTGACGACCACGACCGATGTGGCGAGTACCAGCACCAGCGGACGCTCGTCGAGCACCGCGCCGTTGCCGGTGGCGACCGGGATGGACAGCGCGGCCGCCAGCGGGACGACACCGCGGGTCCCAGCCCAGGTCAGCACCACCGGCACCCGCCAGGAGGGCAACCGCCGGGAAGAGAGGCGCCCGTTGCCCTCGCGCTGGACGACGGCCGAGAGGGGAAACACCCACAGCATGCGTACGGCGACGAGGGTCGAGGCCACGGCCAGCGCATGCAGCGGCCACATCCCGTACCCCTCGGGCAGCTCGTCGATGAGCCCCGGCAGAGCGAGGCCGATCAGGCTGAAGACGACACTCTCGAGCAGGAACACCACAGTGCCGTAGACGGCATGCAGCTGAAGGCGTATCCGGGCGTTGGTGAGCCGGTTCCCGCGCCCGCCCAGGACGACACCGGCGACGACCACGGAGGTGACGCCCGAGGTGTGCGCCGACTCGGCCAGTACGTAGGCGGCGTACGGGGTCACCAGCGCGATCACCGTCTCCAGGACGGGGTCCTCGGTACGCCGCCGGATCGCTCCCACCGCCAGTGCCAGGGCCCCGCCGATGAACGTGCCGCCACCGGCCAGCACCGCGAACTTGCCGCCCGTCGAACCCCAGGACACGGCCGACGCGGTCACGGCCACGCCCACCGCGATCCGGAACAACACCAGTGACGTGGCGTCGTTGAACAGGCTCTCGGCCTGCACCAGGACCTGGACCCGCGGTGGCAGCGCGAGCCGGCGCCCGAGCGCGGTCACGGCCACGGGGTCGGTACTCGCCAGCACGGTGCCGAGGACGAGGGCCATCTGCCAGGACAGCGGTGTGAGCGCGGCGGCCACCGCGCCGACCGCCGCCGCCGACGCCAGCACCAAGCCCACCGCGAGGACGCCGACCGGCTTCCACACCGCCCGCAGCTCTCTCCACGACAATTCCTCGGCGCTCGCGTACAGCAGCGGTGGGAGGACGAGGAGACCGATGGCCTCCGGGCTGATCCGGATCTCCGGAACGCCCGGTACCAGGGCGACGGCGAGGCCGACGACGACCAGCAGCGAGGGGGCGGGTATGCGCCAGCGGCGGGCCCCTGCCGCCACTGCGGTGGCCAGAACCACAAGGAAAAGGACCGTGCCGACGCTTCGCATGCCGCCCCCCGGTTCACGAGTGAGGGCCGGACGACCCACCACGCCGACCAGACTTCCCGGCACGCCGTCGTCAGCCTATCCGTATGGGGCTCGTCAAGACAGCGTCAGCATCCGGGGAATCGGCGCCAGGGTGCCGTCAAGGTGGCTGTGCGCACGGCCCGCCAGGGGTTTTCGTGGTGCCACGAAGGCCAGCCAAGGGTGCGTTCGGGAAAGGGGAGTTGATCGCTGATGAGTGTGGAGAACGTGGTCGGACTCATCGTCGCCGTCTGTCTGCTCGGCTGTCTCGTGGCCGCCCTCATCAACCCGGAGAAGTTCTGAAGCTCGACGAACCGCCGGGCGGCGCATCGCGGCCGCCGACCCGCCCGGGACGGCTCAAGGTCTTCCTCGGTGCCGCCCCCGGCGTCGGCAAGACCTACCGGATGCTCGACGAGGGCAGGCGCAGGGCCGCGCGGGGCACCGACGTGGTGGCGGGATACGTGGAGTGTCACGGCCGTCCGCTGACCGAGGCGAAGCTCGACGGCCTGGAGGCCGTGGAGCGGGCCCGGATCGAGTACCGCGGCCGAACGTACCCCGAGCTCGACCTGGACGCCGTGCTCCGGCGGCGTCCCGAGGTGGCGCTCGTCGACGAACTCGCCCACTCGAACGTACCGGGCTGCCGCAACGCCAAACGCTGGCAGGACGTGGAGGAACTGCTCGCCGCAGGCATCGACGTGGTCACCGCCGTCAACGTCCAGCACCTGGAGTCCTTCAAGGACGTCGTCGAGAAGATCACGAGGGTCCCGCAGCACGAGACCGTCCCCGACGACGTCGTACGCCGCGCACACCAGATCGAGCTCGTGGACATGCCCCCCGAAGCCCTGCGGCGGCGGATGGCCCACGGCAACATCTACCCGCCCGAGAAGGTCGACGCCGCGCTCGCCAACTACTTCCGGGCGGGCAACCTCACCGCGTTGCGCGAACTCGCGCTCCTGTGGGTGGCCGACCGGGTCGACGAGGCGCTCCAGAAGTACCGTTCGGAGCACGGGATAGGCGGCGTCTGGGAAACCCGCGAACGCGTCGCCGTGGCACTGACCGGCGGTCCGGAGGGCGAGACGCTGATCCGCCGGGCCGCCCGGATCGCCGCGCGGTCCGCACGGGGCGAACTGCTCGCCGTGCAT
Organism: Streptomyces sp. FIT100; assembly: GCF_024584805.1. Classification (NCBI taxonomy): domain Bacteria; kingdom Bacillati; phylum Actinomycetota; class Actinomycetes; order Kitasatosporales; family Streptomycetaceae; genus Streptomyces; species Streptomyces sp. FIT100. The sequence goes on from NZ_CP075715.1 coordinate 6,289,838, forward strand.
GTGGCGCGCAGCGACGGTCTGGCAGGGGGCAGCTCGGCCGCGGCCCTCGGCCGCCAGCGACGGCTCGTCGAGAGCCTGGGCGGCAGCTACCACTCGGTCATCGGCGACGACGTACCCACAGCGCTCGTGGAGTTCGCCCGCGCCGAGAACGCCACCCAGCTCGTCCTCGGCACCAGTCGGCGCGGCCGGCTGGAACGCTTCCTCACCGGTCGCGGCATCGGCGACACGACCGTCGCACTCTCCGACGACATCGACGTCCACATGGTCACGCACGAGCGGGCGGGCCGCGGCCGGCTGCTGCCCTCCCGGCGCCGCACCCTGCCGGCCTCCCGGCTCGTGGCGGGACCGGTGGCGGGCCTGCTCCTGCCCGTGCTGCTCACCCTGCTGCTGGACCGCGCCCGGGGCACCCTCAACCTGACCAGCGAGGCACTGCTGTTCCTGGTGACGGTCGTGGGCGTCGCATGCATCGGGGGAGTCGCCTCCGCGCTGGTCGCCGCGGTGACCGCATCCCTGATGCTCAACTACTGGTTCATCCCGCCCGCCGGGGCATTCACCTTCAGCGACCCGGACAACATGCTGGCGCTGGGGGTGTTCGTCCTCGTCGCGGGCGTCGTGGCCGGCGTCGTGGACCGCTCCCTGCGGCTGTCGAGACGCGCCGCACGCGCCACCGCGGAGGCCGAGACGCTGTCGTCGCTCGCCGGCTCCGTCGTCCGCGGCGACCACACGGTGGATGCGCTCCTGACCCGTACCCGGGAGACCTTCGCCGTCGACTCCGCGGAGCTCGTCGAGCAACCGGTGGACGACCCGGCCGCCACCCAGGTCACCGTGGGCGACGGCCTCCACCTCGTCCTGCGGGGACGTACGCTCCCCGCTTCCGAGCGCCGCGTGCTGGCGGCCTTCGCCGCCCACGTCACCGCCGCCGCCGAACGGGCCCGGCTCGCCGAGGCCGCCGCCGAGGTCGAGCCGGTCCGGGCGGCCGACCGGATGCGGACCGCGCTGCTCGCGGCGGTCAGCCACGACCTGCGCACCCCGCTCGCCGCCGGCTGGGCGGCCGTCGGCTCCCTGCGCAGCCCCGACGTGGACTTCACGACCGCCGAACGCGACGAACTGCTCGCCACCGCCGACGAGTCCATGGCACGGCTGAGCCGTCTGATCGACAACCTGCTGGACATGAGCAGGCTCCAGGCAGGCGCCCTGACCCTGGATCTGCGGGCCACCCCACTGGAGGAGGTCCTGCCCGCAGCCCTGGAATCGGTGCCCTCGCACGTGCCGCGGCCCGTGATCCGGGACCTGGAGGAGGTACCACCCGTGCTCGCGGACCCGCCGTTGCTGGAGCGGGTGATCGCGAACCTGGTGAGCAACGCCGTCCGGTACTCGCCCCCCGACCAGCCGGTGCTGATCACCGCGAGTGCGCTGGCCGGCCGGGTCGAACTGCGCGTCGTGGACCGCGGCCCCGGCCTTCCACCCACCGACCGGGACCGGATCTTCGAGCCGTTCCAGCGCTTCGGCGACACCGACAACACCACCGGCATCGGCCTCGGCCTCGCGCTGGCGCGCGGCCTGACCGAGGCCATGGCCGGAACACTCGCCCCGGAGGACACACCGGGAGGCGGCCTGACCATGGTCCTGTCCCTGCCCTTCGCCGAGACCGTCGGCGCGCACCTGCCGAGCGGCCGTGACACGCAGAGCGGAGAAGGCGTGTGATGGGCTGGTCGGACGCACTACCGGCCAGGCTGCGGGCCGCCGTGAGCACCGGGCGGAGAGTTCCGTGACCACGCCGGGCGACCCACGAGTCATGACCACGGACGAGTTCACGGCGGACCGCGTGGCGAAGAAGGTGCAGCGTCGCGACGGCACCGATGTTCGCCTCACACCGGCCCCATGGCATCTGCTGGAACTGCTGATCCGCAACCCCGGACGCCTCATCAGCCGGCGCCGGCCGTTGGAGGAAGTGCGGGGCCACTTCGCCGGCAACCGGACCGACTACCTGCGCGTCTGTATGGTGCAGCTGCGCCGTAATCCGGAGGCGGAACCGCCACGCCCCCGCCATCTCATCACCGAGCCGGGTATGGGCTACCGATTCGGGGAATGACGTACCGTCTCGGCGCACGAGACCGGCTCTCGGTGTTCTCCTGCCCACTCGAGCACCCGCTCGACGTACAGAATCGAAACCATGGGACGCGGCAAACTACGCATCTACCTCGGAGCAGCACCGGGCGTTGGCAAGACCTATGCCATGCTCTCCGAGGCTCATCGTCGGATCGAGCGGGGCACCGACTGTGCCGTGGCGTTCGTAGAGCACCACGAGCGCCCGCGCACCGAGGTGATGCTGCACGGTCTGGAGCAGGTCCCTTGTCGCGAGATGTCCTATCGGGACACGGTCTTCGCCGAGATGGACGTCGACGCCGTCCTGGCGCGCAGCCCGAAGGTCGCGCTGGTCGACGAGTTGGCGCACACGAACGTGCCCGGTTCACGCAACGCCAAGCGGTGGCAGGACGTCGAGGAGCTGCTGGCCGCAGGCATCGACGTCATCTCGACGGTCAACATCCAGCATCTCGAATCGCTCGGCGACATCGTCGAGTCGATAACGGGCGTACGGCAGCGGGAGACCGTTCCGGACGAGGTGATCCGCCGAGCCGACCAGATCGAGCTGGTCGACATGTCGCCCCAGGCGCTCCGGCGTCGTATGGCCCACGGCAACATCTACAAGGCGGACAAGGTCGACGCGGCCCTGTCGAACTACTTCCGTCCCGGCAACCTGACGGCGTTGCGCGAGCTGGCGCTGCTGTGGGTCGCCGACCGTGTCGACGCGTACCTCCAGGAGTATCGGACGGAGCATCAGGTCTCGAAGATCTGGGGTTCCCGCGAGCGCATCGTCGTCGGCCTCACCGGCGGTCCCGAGGGCCGTACCCTGATCCGCCGCGCGGCCCGGCTCGCCGAGAAGGGCGCGGGCGGTGAGGTGCTGGCCGTCTACATCTCGCGAAGCGACGGCCTCACCGCTGCCTCGCCCAAGGAACTCGCGGTCCAGCGCACGCTTGTCGAGGACGTCGGCGGCACCTTCCACCAAGTGATCGGTGACGACATCCCGCAGGCCCTGCTGGAGTTCGCGCGTGGTGTGAACGCCACCCAGATCATTCTCGGGGCGAGCCGGCGCAAGCCCTGGCAGTACATCTTCGGTCCAGGTGTCAGCGCCACCGTCGCCATCGAGTCCGGGCCGGACCTCGACGTGCACATCGTCACGCACGAGGAGGTCGCCAAGGGCCGAGGGCTGCCTGTCCCCCACGGCGCCCGCCTCGGGCGCTCCCGGATCATCTGGGGCTGGATCGCCGCAGTCCTTGGACCGGCACTGCTGACGCTGCTGCTCACGAACGTCGACGCTGACCTCGGCATCGCCAACGACATGCTGCTGTTCCTGGCGCTGACGGTGGCTGCGGCTCTCCTCGGCGGTCTGGTTCCGGCGCTCGCCTCCGCGGCCTTCGGTTCGCTGCTGCTGAACTACTACTTCACCCCGCCGCTGCACCAGTTCGCGGTCGCGGAACCGAAGAACATCGTCGCGATCGTCATTTTCGTCTCGGTCGCGGTCTCCGTCGCCTCTGTGGTCGACCAGGCCGCCCGCCGCACCCATCAGGCCGCCCGGCTGCGCGCCGAGTCGGAGATCCTGTCGTTCCTCGCGGGGAACGTGCTGCGTGGTGAGACGAGCCTGGAGGCTCTACTGGAGCGGGTGCGCGAGACGTTCGCGATGGAATCGGTGGCCGTGCTGGAGCGTGTGAGCGACGTCGATCCGTGGACGTGCGCGGCCAGCGTGGGGCCGGTCCCGGCGGAGCGTCCGGAGGACGCGGACGTCGACATGCCGGTCGGCGATCACCTCGCACTCGCCCTCTCGGGAAGGGTGCTGCCGGCGGAGGACCGGAGGGTGCTCGGCGCGTTCGCCGCGCAGGCCGCAGTGGTCCTGGACCGGCAGCGGCTCCTCGGCGAGGCCGAGGAGGCTCGCAAGCTCGCCGAGGGGAACCGGATTCGTACGGCGCTGCTGGCCGCCGTGAGCCATGATCTGCGCACACCACTGGCGGGCATCAAGGCGGCGGTCACGTCGCTGCGTTCGGACGACGTCGAATGGTCCGAGGAGGACCAGGCCGAACTCCTCGAAGGTATCGAGGAGGGCGCGGACCGACTCGACCAGCTCGTGGGCAACCTCCTCGACATGTCCCGGCTGGAGACCGGCACCGTCGTCCCCCTCATCCGCGTCACCGACCTCGACGAGGTCGTGCCGATGGCCCTTGTCGGCATCCCGGAGGCCGGCGTCAGCCTGGACATCCCCGAGATACTGCCGATGGTCGCCGTCGACCGCGGCTTGCTGGAACGGTCGGTCGCCAACGTTGTGGAGAACGCGGTCAAGTACAGCCCCGGCGGGGAGACCGTTCTGGTTTCGGCGAGTGCGCTCGGCGACCGCGTGGAGGTACGTGTCGTGGATCGCGGGCCGGGTGTCCCCGACGAGGCGAAGGAACGGATTTTCGAGCCCTTCCAGCGGTACGGGGACGCCCCGCGCGGCGCCGGGGTGGGACTTGGTCTCGCTGTCGCACGCGGCTTTGCCGAGGCGATGGGCGGCTCGCTCGCGGCCGAGGACACACCGGGCGGCGGACTGACGATGATCCTGACGTTGCCGACCGCCGCCGGCCCGGCGCTGCCCCGACCGGTGGCGCCGTCCCATGGCGCCGAGGACGAGGAGCTCAGTCGTCGAGTCCGGAGGCCCTGAAGACCGCTTGCGCCGTCTCGGCGTCGATCCGACCGGCCAGCCGGTGCAGTTCGGGGCAGCCGCGCCGCAGCGAACCGGCCGCCTCCGAGCGGCGGACACCCTCGGACAGCTCGTACCAGAGGCGGGGACTCGAGAGCAGAACCCGCGGCTCGACCGCGACCGCACCTCCGTCCGCGTCCTTGAGCACCAGACGCTGGGCCACACCGTCGGACCAGGCCACGTAGACCAGCCGGTCCGTCCGTACGCGCCGGGCGCGCAGCAGCCCGCGGGTCTCCAGCCAGCCCTGGCCGGCCGTCACCCGGGGCGGCAGAAGGACCAGGAAAAGCAGCGCCGCGAGGCCCGCCCACAGGAAGGCGCGCGTCCCGCTGAGTGTGCCGTTGCCCGAGTCGACGACGAGCAGCAGGCCGAACAGGAGCGCCGCGCAGGCGAGCGCGTGCCGACGGTCACCGGCCCACCGGGTGTCGTGCGCCACCGCGGAACCGGGAGCGGGCGAGTGGTGCCCTGACGGGCACGATGCGAGAGGCCGATCCATACGACGACGCTAAGTCCGCAGCATGCCGGGGAGAGCGATCCTGACGCACCGCTGGCGCCGCCCGACGCGGTATTGACGCACCCCTGATACAACGGGCGTCGCGCCTGGGACCGCGCGCCGTGTCCAAGCCAAACGAACCTGATCGGGACCGCGCCGAGGAGCGCCACAGGCTCACTGTCGCCACCTGCAACGGGGCGGCATAGGCGCCACGTTTGGACAACGGTCCGGGCGCGGTCGGGCTGATGGTGTGTGGCATGCGGCCGGCGACTCCGCCGATCTCGTCGCCGCGATCGGCCGCACGCCGCAGGCTGACTGGCAGCTGGACGGCCGCTTGCATACGGGCATGTCCCGCGGGCTCCGGACGGGCCCGCGGGACATGCCCGCGTTTCTCAGTGGGTCAGTTGCGGACGCCTCGCTTGAAGGCGGCCTTCGCCCAGACGTAGCCGAGCAGGGTGAGCCCCGCGCACCAGGCCAGCGAGATCCACGCGCTGTTGCCGATCTCGGTGCCCATCAGAAGGCCGCGGAGGGTCTCGTTGATCGGGGTGAAGGGCTGGTGGTCGGCGAACCAGCGCATCCAGGACGGCATGGTGTCGGTGGGGACGATGGCGCTGCCGAGGAAGGGGAGGAAGGTGATCGGCATGGGCATGTTGGAGGCGGATTCGACGGTCTTGGCGACCAGGCCCATGCCGGCGGAGAGCCAGGTCAGAGCGAGGGCGAGGAAGCCGAGCAGACCGGCGGCGGCCAGCCACTCCAGGGCGGTGGCGTCGGGGCGGAACCCGATGGCGATGGCGACGGCGGCGACCACGACCGTGCCGAAGGCGGTCAGGACGAGGTTGCTGAGGACATGGCCGGTGAGGAAGGAGGCGCGGGAGATGGCCATGGTGCGGAAGCGGTTGACGATGCCTTCCGTCTTGTCCATGCAGATGCCGAGCGCGGCGCCGATGGAGCCGGTGGCGACGGTCATCAGGATGATCCCCGGGGCGATGTAGTCGATGTAGTCGCCCTTGAGCTGGGGACCCTGGATTCCCGCTCCCAGTGCGCCGCCGAATGCGTAGTTGAAGAGGAGGAGGAAGATGACCGGCATCATGACGATGACCACGGCCACGGACGGGTAGCGCACGGCGCGCTTCATGTTCCGGCGGAACATGGTGACGGAGTCACGGGCGGCGTAGGTGATGGCGCTCATCGGGAGATCTCCTGCTGCTTGTCGGTGCCGGTCAGGGTGAGGAAGACGTCGTCGAGGTCCGGGGTGTGCTGGGAGAGGGCTTCGGGGGTGAGGCCGGCGTTGTCGAGGATGTCCAGGACGGCGCGGAGGGTGGGGACGGTGCCGTCCGAGGGGATCTGGAGGGTGAGTTCCTCGTCGTCGCGGCCGGTGGCGGCGAAGTGGGTGGCCGCCAGCTCCAGGGTGGCCGCGTCGGCGAACTTCAGGGAGATGTGGCCGCCGGGGATAAGGCGCTTGAGCTCCTCGGAGGTGCCTTCGGCGATCAGCTTTCCGCCGTCGAGCACGGCGATACGGTCGGCCAGCTGGTCGGCCTCCTCCAGGTACTGGGTGGTGAGGAAGATCGTCACACCGTCGTCGGCGACCAGGGAGCGGATGATGTCCCACATGGTGCGGCGGGAGCGAGGGTCCAGGCCGGTGGTGGGCTCGTCGAGGAAGATGATGCGCGGGTCGCCGACCAGGGTCATGGCGAGGTCGAGCTTGCGGCGCATGCCACCGGAGTAGGTGGTGACCGGCTGCTTCGCGGCCTCGGTGAGGTCGAAGCGGGTGAGGAGTTCGGCGGCGCGGCGCCGCCCCTCGCGCTTGGACAGGTGGTGCAGGTCGGCCATGAGCATCAGGTTCTCCTCGGCGTTGAGGAGGTTGTCGACGGCGGCGAACTGGCCCGTGACACCGATGATCTTCCGTACGGCGTCGGGCTCGCGGTCCAGGTCGCACCCGGCCAACTGGGCGGTCCCGGCATCGGCGGCGATCAGTGTCGAGAGGATCTCGACAGTGGTGGTCTTGCCGGCGCCGTTGGGGCCGAGCAGGGCGAAGACGCTGCCGGCCGGGATGTCCAGGTCGATGCCGCGCAGGACCTGCTTCTCGCCGTAGGACTTGGTGAGGTTGGTGGCGCGGATGGAGGCGGGGGCCAGGGCAGTGCCGGTGTTGCGCTTGAGTTGTGTTGTGGGCATGACAGAGAGCTCCTTGATGGAGTGGAAGGCGAAGGAGAAGGTGCGGAGAGTGCTGGCGTGGGGCGCAGGCCGCCCCGGACGGTCAGGGCTTGGCGCGGCGGATGTCGATGTTGCCGTACCGGGTGCGGGCGCGGACCTTGACGGTGTCCTCCGCCTGCTCCGGGGTCTCGGACGCGGTGAGCGTGTTGCGCACCTGGCCGGAGCCTGAACTGACGTCGAGCCAGGCGGCCGTGCCCTCACGGATGCCGACCTCGATGGCGCCGTAGGAGGTCTCCAGCTGGACGGCGCCGCGGGCCACTTCGCCCACGCGCAAGGTGCCGTGGGCGGTCGTGGCGGTGACCGAGTCCTCCGCGCGCCGGATCTCGATGTCACCGTTGGCGCCGCTCACCCGCAGCTCGCCGGTCACGGCGCCGACGGTCGTGGTGCCGTGCGAATTTTTCAGGACGGCGGGCCCGTCGACGAGGCCGACACGCAGGCTGCCGGAACTGGTGGTGATCTCGGCCATGCCCTCGACCCGGTCCACGGTGATCGATCCGTGCGACGCGGTCAGCTTCAGCGGGCCCGTCGCATCGAAGCGGACGTCGCCGGACGAGGTCTTCACGCTGACCTCGCCGAGCCGGCCCTCGCCGAGCACCTGGGCCCAGGCGCCGGTCACGTCGATCCGCGAGCCCGTGGGCAGTTCGACCGTCAGGTCGACGGTGCCGGTACGGCCGAGGCCGAAGAGATTGCCCTTGGGCGTCCGGACGGTCAGTACGCCGCCCGCGTACGTGGCCTCGGTCTGGTCGGCGGCCCGCACGTCCAGGTCCTTCTTCGGGTCGCGGGGCTGAACCTCGACGACGGTGTCGAGGCGGTCGCCCGCGGTGAACTGGATGGAACCGGCCTCCACGTGCGCGGTGACCGAGATCGGTTCGGGAGTGTCGAAAGAAGGCATGGCTGTCCCGTCCTCTTGAGTCCTTGGGGCGTCCCCGCTGATGGGACGTGGTGTGGGTGGTGACGTGGTACGGGCGGGGGGCGCGGCTAGCGCACCCAGCCCGTGAAGCTCTGTCCGATGGTCTGGGTCTTCTCCGTGGTGCGCGGCGGGGTGCCGCCGCCGACCGCGGCCGACACGGCCCGCACCAGCCACGCGTTGACCGAGAGACCCTCGCGGCTTGCGGCCTCCTCGGCGCGCGCCTTGAGGTGGGCCGGCAGACGCAGGTTGATACGGGCCGAGGTGCCGTCGTCGCCCTCCGGAACGGGGGGCGGGGCGAGCGGGGCGGCCGCCTCGACGAGCGGCGGGGCGTGGTGTTCCGGAGCCGGTGGCAGGGTGACCACGAACTCGGGGTCGGCCCCGCGCAGCCGTACGTCCACCGAGCCGGGAGCCAGCTCGCGCGTCACTTCGCTCATCGCCGCCGAGAGCGCGGTGAGGAGGGTGAGACGGGTGGCCGAGTCCAGGGGAGCGGTGAGCCTCTCGGCCAGCTCACGGGCCTCGTCACCGCCGGCTTCGGCGGCCACCGCGAGTTCGCGGCGGAGGCGGTCGACGTACGGGGTGAGTTCCATGGCGCCATCATGGCACATGATTGGCGCCATGGGTAGTCCAGGTTGTATGCGGCGAGCTGGTTGGTGGGTCGAGTGGGAGTGAATGGCGCCTGGTTCGGCAGTGATGACACCATGAATGTGCAGGTCACGAGCGATTGAGTGGGTGAACTGTGCCGTGGTTGAAAACTTTGGGACCGTGGCGCGCCAGGCGGCGCCAAGGTGGCGTCACGTGGCGTCGATGGCGCCACGCATGCTGTGCATGCCGTGCATCGATGTTGGCCATCGCCCTTCCGCGATGGGGTCCAGCCGGACGCAGGCCAGGTCCTCACGTCAGCGCGGCGCACAGCGCCCAGCGTCACACGGCGAGCAACTCCGGCATACCACTGGACGTACGAGGGGATCCACGTCTGTCTGCGATGCGAACGGGCGGGCCGGGTATGTCAGTCGACGTCTCCGCTGGTGGTGCCCATCCTGAGGGCGTTGATCCAGTTAGCCGAGTCGACGTTTGCGATCTCGCTGCCGTAGGTGCCCCATCGGGGCTTGTTGCCGCCGGGAGTGGACAGCGTCTGAGCTCCGGTCTTGTTCACGATCTGCTGTCCGTCCAGGCACGGTGCAGGCCACGACCGACGGGGAGATCGCCGAGGCGAAGGCTGCGAGTGCGCAGCGCTGCCCGAGTGCGAGGGAGGGCCGGCACCGGTGGGACGAGCGGCAGCGGCGTCAGGCTGCCGAGTCCGAACGGCTCGCGGAGGAGCGTCAGCAGCAGAAGGTGCGGGACCTTTCCGCGTGGGCGGCCGCAGCGCTCGCGGACCCCAAGGTGGTCCTCCTCGACTCCCATATCCGGGCTGTCGCCTGTCTCAACAGCACTTCCCCTCGCGGACGCGCTCCAGAGACTCACTCGATTGGGTGTGTACGGCTCAGGAGGGCAAGCCCCAGGAGGAGGGAGCAGAGCCTGGCTGATATCTGACGCCCATCGTGAGGAACTCCCTTAGGCTGCGTGCCCTTTAGGACCTCGCACGGGAGATCACCTATGTCGGGCAATGGATCAGGACAGCCTCCAACCCCAGGGAACTCGCACGGCTGGACTCCGCCATCAACCCCGAGTCAACAAGTTCCTGCAGCGCAGAGCCCCGCTCCGCAGGCTGCCGCCCCCTCGTCCACCCCGACTCCCTCGACCTCCGGTAGCTCCCCCCATCAGCCATCTGAGCAGCCGCAGGTACCGAAGGACCGGTGGACCAAGCCCCTAGGCATCACCACAGCAGTGATTGCGGTGATCGGTGCCGTCCTGGCTGGTCTCGCTTATTACGACAGTCACCGCACGACTGACATTGCTCTGGAAGACAAGAACGAAGAGGACAAGCTAGAGGCCGGAATCCCCCTTCTCGCCTCTCCTGGAGCGTCATGGTTCGGCGCTAATTGGCGCGCAAGCGAAAAGGTGTACTCAACCATCGGCGGCAAGCGGTTCCCTGGAAACGGCCCAGAGATCTGGGAATGGCTGGATGCGAACGTAGTCGACATGGGGAGGACAGGCACCTCCATCACCGTCGAGAGTCGGCACAAGACGACGGTCCTGATCCACGGGGCCGAAGTGACGGACGTGAAGTGCAGGAAACCGCTGACGGGTACTGTCGTCTCGCCGCCTGCCATTGGTGATGGAGGCGAAGAGGTACTGCCTGTGATGATGGGATTCAGCCTGGATGCGCCAAGGCCTGTGGCCCGCAGCTTCGACGACAGCGGAAGCCTCGGCGATCCCTTCAAGGGGCAAATTGCGCTCGACAAGGGAGACGCACGAGAGTTTGTCTTCACTTTTGAGAGCGCGCGAAAGTCGTGCACCTTCCGTGCCGGCCTCATTGTGAGCTCGCAAGGCAAGAAGCGATCCATTCCAATCCCTGCAACATGGAAGGACGGCAACAAGCCGGACAGTTACGTCTTTGAGGTCACAGCGCCGGCCGGTCGGTACTCGAAGGCGTATGTCACGGACGGATCCAGTGATACAGAGTGGCAGTTCCAAGAGGTTGACCCTCACAAACTTGTTGCCGACGGTCTGAGGCTGATCGAAACAAATGGGCAGTAATGGGACTGCACTGGGGTGCCTCGTCTGGCCGTAGCGTGTGCCTGAGCCTGCTCCACCGACTTGTCCGGTCACCGCGGCCCCGACAGCAGCTGTGTGGCCACTCCTGTTTTCAGTCAAGAATCGGATCACTCACGAGACGGTGCGAAAGTGGCGGGCAGGGTGGTGATGGTGATGCCTTGCCGGGTCAGCTCCGCCCTCAGCCACTCAATGTCGTGGGTGAGCGCCTGGACGAGCTGGGCGAGTGTGTCAATGGCCTGTCGGAGATCGGTGATCTCCTCGTGCCGGGCACGACGGGCCTCTCGGAGTTTCCCCCTGGAGCTCGCGGATGCGTTCGCGCAGGGTCGACGGGACGGCAGGGCCGCCAGAGCGCTCGTCGACGCGCTGCCGGAAGACGTTCAACGCCTCGTTGGCCCGGTAGGCAGTCGCCCGTGAAACACCTGCCTCGCGGTCGAGGGACGCGACCGTGCGGCTGCCGTCACTAGTTCCCTGCTGGAACGCGAGTCGGGTACTCGCGCACCTCCCGAGTGAGCCGAGGGACACGGCCCTATGAAGCTCCGGCAACCCCAAGAACGGCTCTGTCCGTTCGGTGAAGGTGCCCATTCGGTCTCGCGGCGCTGAAGCAAGCGCGTCAACTGTGACGGCCAGCGGCGGGCCCGAAGTCAGGCATGCCGAGGTGGACCGCCGTGCCGTTTGGTGAGGCGTTCATCGCGGCCGGCTCTCCGTTCGCTGAGGCGATGCTGACCTCCAGGCCCGCGATAAGGACTTGTTCTCTGGCCACCGGCGGTGACACCCCGGACCGATCGGGGCAAGCGGCCGCACGCGGTGGTCGAATTTCCTGCCCGGCCGGGGGCGAGACCTTCGCGTACTGCGGTGGTCGTTTCCGTGGTGGCCGAGGTGGTGCCCGTGTAGCGTTGTTGCCAGCTGTCGTGGTTCCGAAGTCCCTTCCGCCCGTGAGCACCTGCACGGGCGGTTCTGCTGTTCAGCGTCGCTGAGGACCCGGCGATCACCTCCGGTCCCCGCACGGTGCGGGGACCGAACCTTGAGTCCTTTGGAGGACGTGCATGGCCACCGGAACCGTGAAGTGGTTCAACTCGGAGAAGGGCTTCGGCTTCATCCAGCAGGACGGCGGAGGCCCCGACGTCTTCGCCCACTACTCCAACATCGCCAGCAGCGGCTTCCGTGAGCTGCAGGAAGGCCAGAAGGTGACCTTCGACGTCACCCAGGGCCAGAAGGGCCCCCAGGCGGAGAACATCACCCCCGCCTGAGCCGGACGCCCGTCTGCCTGTCCCCACTCAAACGGGCACGGGCAGACGGGCGCACGGCGCACTGCCTCACCCGTTGATGCCCCGGCCGCCATGTACCTCGGCCGCAGCCCTCGCCGCGGGCGTCGCGCGCTCTGCGGCAGGCAGAGGCATCGGTACTGTGCCGGTTCGATCCCGAGGTGTGGAGCTCCTGCCCGGTCCTCCGCATTCACCGGGAAGCGCGGTTCTGGTCGAGCCAGTAGGCGATGCTGTAGGGGAGCGTTTTCCAGGCCGCCGTCGAGGACCGCCGCCTTGGACGCAATCCATGTCGGTCCAGCACGGTCGGCCCTCCGGCCGCCACCCCCGGCAGGGTCGAGGCATGGCCGCCCGAACGAGTGCTGGCGGTACGGGAGGTACTGCCCGAGCGCTACCGGCTCCTCCTTGTGATCGGCGCGGGCCTTGGGCTCCGGCAAGGGGAGGCGCTCGGACTCGCCCTGGAAGACATCGACTTCGCGAAGGAAGTTGTCCACGTTCGGCGGCAGGTCAAAATGGTGCGGGCGAAGCTGTGTTTCGCGCTCCCCAAGCGCCGCAAGGTCCGCGACGTGCCACTGCCGTCCAGCGTGGCCCGGGCCATCCGGCAGCACACGGAGCAGTTCACGCCGGTGCCGGTCACGCTGCCCTGGGACGACCCGACTCCTGCCGAGACACCGGTGGAAGCCAAGCACCGGCGTCCGAGGACCTACAACCTCCTGGTGACGGGACGCGAACGGAAGGCCATCAACCGGAACTACTTCAACTCCTACGTGTGGAAGCCCGCTTTGGCCACGGCGGGCGTGATCGCACCGCTGGAGGAGGGCGATACTGACGGTGCCCGTGTGTGGGAACCGTCCCGGGAACACGGCTTCCACGCCCTGCGCCACTTCTACGCCTCCGAGGAACTGGAGGCTGGCGAATCGATCGTCTCCCTGGCACGCTGGCTGGGGCACTCCGACCCCGGGTTCACGCTGAGGAAGTACTCCCACTTCCTGCCCCGCGCCGGCGCACGAGGCAGCGCCGCCATCGACGCGATCTTCGCGTAGCTGAGACCGGTCGGCAGAGCCTGTGGAGCGTGGCTCGTAACCCGCCGTAGGCCCAAAGTCCCAGAGAAGTCCCAGAGATGCCGCCGCACCCCATCCTGACCCGCTAAACAGCAGGTCAGACGGGGTGCGGTGGCATTCGCGCATCAAATGTCGCGGAAGATCTCGATCTGCGCGCCCACCGAGTTCAGCCGCTCCGCCAGGTCCTCGTAGCCGCGGTTGATGACGTACACGTTGCGCAGCACCGACGTGCCCTCGGCCGCCATCATCGCCAGCAGGACGACCACGGCGGGCCGCAGCGCGGGCGGGCACATCATCTCGGCGGCGCGCCAGCGGGTGGGGCCCTCGACGAGGACGCGGTGCGGGTCGAGGAGCTGGAGGCGGCCGCCGAGGCGGTTGAGGTCGGTCAGGTAGATCGCGCGGTTGTCGTAGACCCAGTCGTGGATGAGGGTCTGGCCCTGGGCGACGGCCGCGATCGCCGCGAAGAAGGGGACGTTGTCGATGTTGAGGCCGGGGAACGGCATCGGGTGGATCTTGTCGATCGGCGCCTCCAGCTTGGAGGGGCGCACGGTCAGGTCGATCAGCCGGGTCCGTCCGTTGTCCGCCGGGTACTCGGCCGAGCGGTCGTGGTCCAGGCCCATCTCCTCCAGGACCGCCAGCTCGATCTCCAGGAACTCGATCGGCACCCGGCGGATGGTCAGCTGGGACTCGGTGACGACGGCCGCAGCGAGCAGGCTCATCGCCTCGACCGGGTCCTCGGAGGGGGCGTAGTCGACGTCCACGTCGATGGTGGCCACGCCGTGCACGGTCAGGGTGGTGGTGCCGATGCCCTCGACGCGTACGCCCAGCGCCTCCAGGAAGAAGCACAGGTCCTGGACCATGTAGTTGGAGGAGGCGTTGCGGATGACGGTGGTGCCGTCGTGGCGTGCGGCGGCGAGCAGCGCGTTCTCGGTCACCGTGTCGCCGCGCTCGGTGAGCACGATCGGGCGCTTGGGCGTGGTGGAGCGCTCGACGACCGCGTGGTAGAGCCCCTCGGTGGCGGTGATGTCGAGGCCGAAGCGGCGCAGGGCGATCATGTGCGGCTCGACCGTCCGCGTCCCGAGGTCGCAGCCGCCGGCGTAGGGGATCCGGAAGCGGTCCATCCGGTGCAGCAGCGGGCCGAGGAACATGATGATCGAGCGGGTGCGGCGCGCCGCGTCCGCGTCGATGGCGTCCATGTCGAGCGTGGCGGGCGGGACGATCTCCAGGTCGATGCCGTCGTTGATCCAGCGGGTACGGACGCCGATGGAGTTGAGGACCTCAAGGAGCCGGTAGACCTCTTCGATACGGGCGACCCGGCGCAGGACCGTGCGGCCCTTGTTGAGGAGGGATCCGCAGAGCAGAGCGACACAGGCGTTCTTGCTCGTCTTGACGTCGATGGAGCCGGAGAGTCGGCGTCCGCCGACCACGCGCAGATGCATCGGGCCGGCATAGCCGAGCGACACGATCTCGCTGTCCAGCGCCTCGCCGATGCGGGCGATCATCTCAAGGCTGATGTTCTGATTCCCGCGCTCGATCCGGTTGACGGCGCTCTGACTGGTGCTGAGTGCCTCGGCCAGCTGCGTCTGTGTCCAGCCGCGATGCTGACGGGCGTCACGGATGAGCTTGCCGATGCGTACGAGGTAGTCGTCTGCCATAGCGGCAGGCTATCTCAGATATGAGATGAGGAGTCCACTGGGGTGAACCATCCGGGTGATACCTCTGTGTTGATGGTCCATCATTAGGCCAACTAGGGCAAACCGGACAGTGGTGGCGCGGGGGGGGGGGGCTTGTGCGGGGAGGGGCGTCCGGGCATGACCGAACGGCGGTCATGTACTAGAGTTATCTCGACATCGAGATATCTGCTAGAAGGCGAACCGCACCGCCTTCCGCCGCACCCTCCACTAAGGGTGACCTAACTAAGCCTTACCTTAGCGGATCCCGGGAAAGGCGCGGGCGGCAGGATGCGGTCAGTACGCGCACATTGATGAAGGAGACTGTCGTGTCGGCGAACAGCTTCGACGCCCGCGCCACGCTGCGCGTGGGCGACGAGTCGTACGAGATCTTCCGGCTGGACAAGGTCGAGGGCGCCGCGCGCCTCCCTTACAGCCTCAAGGTCCTGCTGGAGAACCTGCTCCGCACCGAGGACGGCGCGAACATCACCGCCGACCACATCCGGGCCCTCGGCGGCTGGGACTCCCAGGCGCAGCCCAACCAGGAGATCCAGTTCACGCCGGCCCGCGTGATCATGCAGGACTTCACCGGCGTGCCCTGTGTCGTGGACCTCGCCACGATGCGCGAGGCCGTCAAGGAGCTCGGCGGCGACCCGGCCAAGATCAACCCGCTGGCCCCCGCCGAGCTGGTCATCGACCACTCCGTCATCGCGGACAAGTTCGGCACCCCGGACTCCTTCGCGCAGAACGTGGAGCTGGAGTACGGCCGCAACAAGGAGCGCTACCAGTTCCTGCGCTGGGGCCAGACCGCCTTCGACGAGTTCAAGGTCGTCCCGCCCGGCACCGGCATCGTCCACCAGGTGAACATCGAGCACCTGGCGCGCACGGTCATGGTCCGGGGCGGCCAGGCGTACCCGGACACCCTCGTCGGCACCGACTCGCACACCACCATGGTCAACGGCCTGGGCGTGCTCGGCTGGGGCGTCGGCGGCATCGAGGCCGAGGCCGCGATGCTCGGCCAGCCGGTCTCGATGCTCATCCCGCGCGTCGTCGGCTTCAAGCTCACCGGTGAGCTGCAGCCCGGCACCACCGCCACCGACCTGGTGCTCACGATCACCGAGATGCTGCGCAAGCACGGCGTCGTCGGCAAGTTCGTCGAGTTCTACGGCGAGGGCGTCGCCGCCACCTCGCTCGCCAACCGCGCCACCATCGGCAACATGTCGCCGGAGTTCGGCTCCACCGCCGCGATCTTCCCGATCGACGACGAGACCCTGAACTACCTCAAGCTCACCGGCCGCAGCGGGCAGCAGGTCGCGCTCGTCGAGGCGTACGCCAAGGAGCAGGGCCTCTGGCTCGACCCGGCCGCCGAGCCCGACTTCTCCGAGAAGCTGGAGCTCGACCTCTCCACGGTCGTCCCCTCCATCGCCGGCCCGAAGCGCCCGCAGGACCGCATCGTGCTCGCCAACGCCGCCCAGCAGTTCACCCAGGACGTGCGCAACTACGTCGAGGACGACGACGAGGCGGGCAAGGAGTCCTTCCCGGCCTCCGACGCCCCGGCCGCGTCCAACGGCGTGCCGACCCGCCCGACCACCGTCACGGCCCCCGACGGCACGTCGTACGAGATCGACCACGGCGCCGTCACCGTCGCCGCGATCACCTCCTGCACCAACACCTCGAACCCGTACGTCATGGTCGCCGCGGCGCTGGTGGCCAAGAAGGCCGTCGAGAAGGGCCTGACCCGCAAGCCGTGGGTCAAGACCACCCTCGCCCCGGGCTCCAAGGTCGTCACCGACTACTTCGACAAGGCGGGCCTGACCCCCTACCTCGACAAGGTCGGCTTCAACCTCGTCGGCTACGGCTGCACCACCTGCATCGGCAACTCCGGCCCGCTGCCGGAGGAGGTCTCCAAGGCCGTCAACGAGCACGACCTGGCCGTGACCTCGGTGCTCTCCGGCAACCGCAACTTCGAGGGCCGGATCAACCCCGACGTCAAGATGAACTACCTGGCGTCCCCGCCGCTGGTCGTCGCGTACGCCCTCGCGGGCTCCATGAAGGTGGACATCACCCGCGAGGCGCTCGGCACCGACCAGGACGGCAAGCCGGTCTTCCTGAAGGACATCTGGCCCTCCGAGGCCGAGGTCAACGACGTCGTCGCCAACGCCATCGGCGAGGACATGTTCAACAAGTCCTACCAGGACGTCTTCGCGGGCGACGCCCAGTGGCAGGCGCTGCCGATCCCGACCGGCAACACCTTCGAGTGGGACCCGCAGTCGACCTACGTCCGCAAGCCCCCGTACTTCGAGGGCATGACGATGGAGACCACCCCGGTCACCGACATCGCCGGTGCCCGGGTGCTGGCCAAGCTGGGCGACTCGGTCACCACCGACCACATCTCCCCGGCCGGTGCGATCAAGGCCGACACCCCGGCCGGCAAGTACCTCACCGAGCACGGTGTGGAGCGCCGCGACTTCAACTCCTACGGCTCGCGCCGAGGCAACCACGAGGTCATGATCCGCGGCACGTTCGCCAACATCCGCCTGCGCAACCAGATCGCGCCGGGCACCGAGGGCGGCTTCACCCGCGACTTCACGCAGGCGGACGCACCGGTCTCGTTCATCTACGACGCCTCGCGCAACTACATCGAGCAGGGCATCCCGCTGGTCGTCCTGGCCGGCAAGGAGTACGGCTCCGGCTCGTCCCGCGACTGGGCCGCCAAGGGCACCGCGCTGCTCGGCGTCAAGGCCGTCATCGCCGAGTCGTACGAGCGCATCCACCGCTCGAACCTCATCGGCATGGGCGTCCTGCCGCTCCAGTTCCCCGAGGGCGCCTCGGCCGAGTCCCTCGGTCTGACCGGCGAGGAGACCTTCTCCATCGCCGGCGTCACCGAGCTGAACGAGGGCACCACGCCGCGCACGGTCAAGGTCACCACCGACGGCGGTGTGGAGTTCGACGCGGTCGTCCGTATCGACACCCCCGGCGAGGCGGACTACTACCGCAACGGCGGCATCATGCAGTACGTGCTGCGGAGCCTGATCCGCAAGTAAGCACGCACCGGCACGCACCATCGATGGCCGCGTCCCCTCGGGGGCGCGGCCATCGCGCGTCCGGCGATGCTCAGCCGCAGCGCGCCTGCGACGGACGCGTCATCGGCGCGTAACGGCATCCGGATCGCCCCGACCACGCCGTGCCCCAGCCCGTGCCCCAGCCCGCGCCGCAGCACGCGCCGTGCCCCAGCCCGCGCGTGCCCCAGCCCGCGCCGTGCTCCGCAGCCCGCGCCGCTCGCGGTCAGACGGCCTCCGGCTCGGCAGCCGGTCGGGCGGTCTGCGCGCTGGTGGCCCGGCTCTCGGCCCCCGGCCGGGTGCCCGACGCAGCGGTCTCCGGCTCCCCGCGGTGGAGATGGCGCTCCAGGAAGCGCGTCATCGCCTCCCAGGTCTCGCGCTGCGCAAGGGCGTTGGCCTGCGGCGTGCCGCCCCCGACCAGGGCGCGGGTGCCCTCGGTCGTGGTCGGGATCAACGGCGGGCGCAGGAAGTGGCCGGCGCCCGGATGGATCAGGAGTACGTCGTCCACGGGCAGCGTCCGGCGCCGGCCGACGAGCGCGCGGGCCATGGCCCCGGCCGGCCACACGGCGTCCGCACCGCCCGCCACGGCCATCAGCGGTGCCTCGATCCGCTCCACCGGGATGAGCGCGTTCCGCACGGCGCCGGCGTCCCTCAGCCCGGCGGCGTACGCGGACCTCAGCCGCAGCGCCGCGGAACGGGTGTGGCCGCCGGGCAGCCGCCGCAGCAGGGCGCGCCCCGCCACCTGAGGCAGCAGCAGGCCGCCCCGTACCGGCACACAGGGCAGCGCGGCGCCGCCGTACGTCCACGCCGAGGTCTTCGGCGGCAGGCCGCCCGAGTCGAGCGCCTGCCACACGACATGCGTCGGCGAGAGAGCCACCACCGCCCGGACCGGGACCCGCGCGTGGGCGAGCGCCGCCAGTGCCCCGCCCGTCCCCGCCGAGTACGCGACGACGCCGACGCGCCGCTCCTGCGCCAGCGCGCCGACGACCCGTACGAAAGGCTCCAGCGGGACGTCCTTCAGCGTCCGGGGCTGCCCGTCGCCGCCCGCGTATCCGAGCACCACCGTGGTGAAGCCGCAGCGGGACGCCAACAGCGCGGCGGCCGGGGTGACCGCCTCGACACCGGTCGAGCCGGGCACCAGCACCACCACCGGCCGGGACCCGGAACGCAGCGCGGGCGGCGCGAACTCGACGACCCGCAGGCCCTCCTCGTACGTCTCCGTCCGCGCGATCCGCCGGGCCCTCCAGCGGCGCAGCACCGTCCGCCGCACCTGGCGGGCCGGATCGGCGGCGCAGCGCACGGTCCACGTCAGCTGGGAGTCCGGGGCCGAGAAGGCGACCGGCGGCCGGTCGCGCCGCACGCACGTCATCGACCACCACGGCCCCGACGGATCCACACCCGTGTACGAGCCCGCGAGCGGTGCGCATGTCGCGGTGCCGGCGACGCCGTCGGCGTCCGCACGATAGCGGTTGACGGACCGCCAGGCCGTCCCGGCGGCGTCGGTCACATCGATCCGCACCGTCACCTGCTCATGCGGCCCGAGCCCCTGGACGACGAGCTCCGGGACCTCGTCGACGAGCGCCTCGCCGGGCTTGATGATCAGCTCCACGCTTCGGAACGTATGCCGGGCGGCCTGGGCGGGCGACCGGGCGCTCGCGTTCGGGTGAGCCGCGGCCGGGCGCGCGTACGCCCTGCGCCGATGGCGTGCCGCCGGCCGACCCGGCCGATCCGGCGCATGCCCGCGGGGCCCCCGCCACCGTCTGCCTGGCCGTATCAGCTCCCACCCCGGAGGCGCGCTCTCTGCATCGACGCAAGCCGCCGCACCACGCCGATGCACAGCGCTCCTGCGGCGACATACAGCGCGGCCCCGGTCATCTCTGCCGACCCCGGGCCCTGGGAGGGGGAGGGATAGGCGACAAGCTGGGCCGCCACGAAGAGCAGCCACCACGACGTCAGCAGCCCACTGGTGCGCCGCGGGCGGTCGGGTGGAGAGCTGGCGGCCCAGATGTCATTGATGATCCGCTTGGGCAGGAAGAAGCAGACGATCGGAATCAGCCACGCGCCGGTGGTCCAGCCGCGTTTCATCCGGTGTCCGCCGGGCGCCAGCGCCTCCGCGTTGACCCGCATCTGCCAGAGCCAGCGCAGGAAGACGATTCCGGTCAGCAGGAAGGCGAGCAGCCTCAGGCCGGTGAGGTTGCCGACCCACATCCCACTCTCGAACGCGGCGTACGAGCCCTCGGTTGCGAGATGCAGGCGCACCTGAGCGACGAGCAACGCGGCGTTCGCCAGTACGCAGATCCCGAGCGCGGCCACGACCACGGTGGTCAGCGCCTTCGGTACGAAGAGCGGCTCGTGCCGGGTCGACGGCAGGGGCGAGGACCGGGCAAGGACGTCATCGTGGCTCACAGGGCCGAAAACTACTGCTGAGCTCGGCATTCAGTCCAGCTTGTGTTGCGGCGTCAGATCGGACCGCCGCCGAACCCGATCTCGTTTCCGTCCGGGTCGTGGTACGTCACCTTGCGCACGCCGTTCGCGTAGGTCTCGCGATTCGAGGGCGTGAGGCCCCGGTCGGTGATCCCGGCGACACGTGTGTCGAGGTCGTCGACGAAGACGGTGTGCAGGGCGTGGCCGCCGTGCCCGGGCCGGTGCTCGATGTACAGGTAGCGATGCTCCGCGAGCTGCCACACGGCCTCCCTGTCGTTCGGGGAGAACGCCGGGGGAGAACCGAGCAGTCGTTCGTACCAGGCCAGCGCCGCTGCGTAGTCGTTGACGGGGATGCCTGCGAAGAGGTCGACGGCCATGAGGCCATGGTAGGTCCGGCGACGACGGCGACGGGCCCTCGCGGCGACAGCCTGAAGCGGCCCACGACACCGGCATGACACCGGCACGACACCGGCACAAGCGCCCCCCCGCACGCCGAGGGCCGCACCCCCCCCCGCCGGGGAATGCGGCCCTCGGTTCGTCCGGTGCGGCGCTACGCGATCAGTTCGATCTCCGCGAGTGCCGTCTGCGCACCTCCGACCGGGACCAGCCGGTACTTCTCGTACGCGCCCGGCCGCGCGACCGTGAAGACGCGGGTCTGCTTGTCCCAGGCGAACGACTCACCCGAGCGCTTGTCCACGGCGGTCCAGGTCGCACCGTCCCGTGAACCCTGGAGGATCCAGCCCGCGGGGGCCTTGTCCTTCGTCGAGGACGTCAGCGTGTACTGGACCGCGCGGGTGCCCGGCGCGACGGGCAGTTCGACGGCCGCCGCCAGCGCCGCCTCCGTGCCGGAGGTGTTGTCGAAGAGCTCGCCGGCGCCGCTGATCACGTCCTGGCGGGGCGCCGGCACCTTGTCGTCCTCGGTGACGGAGACCGGCGCCGCGTCCTTGCCGGTGCCCCACGACGACGGCTCGGAGCCCATGGCGAACTCCAGCGTGCCGCCGCGGGCGAGGAGCGAGTGCGGCAGTGCGGTGGAGTTCCAGGACTTGCCGTTGACCTTCAGGCCCTGGACGTAGATGTTGCGCGTGCTGTTCTTCGGCGCCTTGACCACCAGCGTGCGGCCGTTCTCCAGATGCACCGTCGCCTTGGTGAAGAGCGGCGAACCGACCGCGTACTCCCCGCTTCCCATCACCAGCGGGTAGAAGCCGAGCGCCGAGAAGAGGAACCAGGCGGACTGCTCGCCGTTGTCCTCGTCGCCGTGGTAGCCCTGCCCGATCTCACTGCCCGTGTAGAGGCGGGAGAGCACTTCGCGCACCTTCTCCTGCGTCTTCCAGGGCTGCGAGGCCGCGTTGTACATGTATGTCACATGGTGGGCGACCTGGTTGGAGTGGCCGTACATGCCCATCCGGACGTCCCGGGCCTCGGTCATCTCGTGGATGACGCTGCCGTACGAGCCGACGAACTCGGGAGACGCCGTCTCCGGAGTGGAGAAGTAGGTGTCCAGCTTCTCGCCCAGGTCCGCCCGGCCGCCGTACAGGTTCGCCAGACCCCGGCTGTCCTGGGGCGCGGTGAAGGCGTAGCCCCAGCCGTTGGTCTCGGTGTAGTCGTACCCCCAGATCCTGGGGTCGTACTGGTCCGAGGGGACCCGCCAGTCGCCCTTCAGGTCCCGGCCCTGGAAGAAGCCGGCCTTGGAGTCGAAGAGCTTGACGTAGCCCTGCGCCCGGTTGAGGAAGTACGCCGACTCCTCCTTGTAGCGGTCCTTCTTCGTCTTGGCGTGGAGGGCGTCGGCCATCTTCGACAGGCCGTAGTCGTTGAGGTAGCCCTCCAGCGACCAGGACAGGCCCTCGTGGGTCTCCGTCGAGGCGTAGCCGAGGAACGGCGAGGTCTCCATGCCCTTGCGGCCCACGCCCTTGCTCGGCGGCGCGACGGTCGCGTTCTTGAGCGCCGCCTCGTAGGCGGCCTCGGCGTCGAAGCCCCGTACGCCCTTGACGTAGGCGTCGGCGAAGGCGACGTCGGACGAGGTGCCGGTCATCAGGTCGGCGTAGCCGGGCGACGACCAGCGGGAGATCCAGCCGCCGTCCTTGTACTGCTGGACGAAGCCGTCGACGAGCTCGCCCGCCTTCTTCGGGGTGAGGAAGGAGTACGCCGGCCAGGTCGTCCGATAGGTGTCCCAGAAGCCGTTGTTGACGTACACCCTGCCGTCGACGATCTTCGCGCCGGTGTGGGTGGGGGTGTCGGGGCCGGTCTGCGGGGAGAACGGGCTCGCGTACCTGTCCTTGCCGTCGACCTTCTCGAAGCCCGAGTTCGGGTAGAGGTACAGCCGGTAGAGCGAGGAGTAGAGGGTCACCAGCTGGTCGTGGGTGGCGCCCTCGACCTCGACCCGGCCGAGGACGTCGTCCCACGCGTCCTGCGCCCGGTCCCGCACCGTGCCGAAGCGCGCCGACTCCGGGATCTCGTCGGCCAGGTTCTTCTTCGCCTGGTCGACGCTGATCAGCGACGTCGCTATGCGCAGCGTGACGGCGCGGTCCGCACCCGCGTCGAAGCGCAGATGGCCCTTGACGCCCTCGGCGGCGGAGTCGGTGACGGGCGCGTCGAAGACGCCGTACACGAACAGGCGTGTGGCGCCCGTGGACAGCCCGCTCTTGACGTCGGAGTAGCCGGTGAAGGAGCTGGTGCCCGGGTCGAGGGTGAGCCCGGCCTGGTCGGTGACGTTGTCGAAGACCACCGAGGCGTTCTCGCCCGGATACGTGAACCGCATGATCGCGGCGTGGTCCGCCGGGGCGATTTCCGTCTTCAGCCCGTTCTCGAAGGTCACCCCGTAGTAGTGCGGGCGCGCCGTCTCGTTCTCGTGGCGGAAGGGCAGCGCCCGGGCGGTCCGCGCCGTGTCGGGTGTGCCCTCGGCGGCCGACGGCATCAGCTGGAAGGTCTGCCGGTCGCCCATCCAGGGGCTCGGCTCATGGCTGGCGCTGAACGCCTGCACGGTCGGCAGATTGTCCGCGTTGTTGGCGCGCGCGTACTCGTAGAGCCAGCTCAGGGAGCCCGCGTTGGTGACCGGCGTCCAGAAGTTGAAGCCGTGTGGGACGGCGGTCGCGGGGAAGGTGTTGCCGCGCGAGAACGAGCCGCTGGAGTTGGTGCCGCGCACGGTCGACGCGTAGTCGGACAGATGCGCGAGGCGCTTCTCCGGGGCCTTCGGGGCGATCCGGACGTCGTCGATCCAGCCCTGGAACTTGGCCGGGCCCTTGGGGGAGTCGTACGCCACGAGGATCCGGTCCACCGTCTTCCCGGCCGCGACCGAGCCGATCCGGGAGGCGACCTGGTTCCACTGGTTGACGTAGAGCCGCTTGGCGGCGCCCTGGCCCTGAGGCGTCAACAGGCCGCCGTGCGAGTCCTCCGCCCGGAGGTCGCTCAGATAGGTTCCGTCGGTGAACGCGAGGTCGACGGCCACGTTCGTGGCCGGGTAGTTCAGGTCCGTCTCGGGCAGCGAGGGGAAGACCCGGTACGAGAGCTCCGTGTCGGCCCGCACCGCCGTGTCGACGTCGAAGACCTTGTTGTACGAGTAGGCGCGGCCGTCCGGTTTGTGGGTGCCCGCGTACTTCAGGGCGCGGGTACCGGTGAAGCCGGCGTTGGACTTCGCGGTGGGGGAGCCGGCAGGTCCCCGGTCGACCTGGCTGCGCATGTCGTCCGGCGGCGGGGCACCGGTGTCGCCGTCGGAGAACTGCACATCGGCCAGCTGGGTGGCGTCACCGGCACCGTTGTTGGCGGTGATCTCCAGCCGGTAGTGGGCGTACGCGGCGGCGTTCGCGGCGTCGATGCCGTACGTCTTCGTCTGGAAGCGCTTGTCGAAGGTCTCGCCCGCGCGGGTGTCGAGGGTCTTCCAGTCCGTGCCGTCGGAGGAGCCCTCGAGCGTCCAGTCCCTGGGGTCGCGGATGTCGAAGTCGTTCGCCGACGTCAGGGCGTAGGTGACGACCTTGACCGGGGCGTCCATGTCGAATTCGAGCCAGGCCGTCTTCTCGAACGCCAGCCACTTCGTGGACGGCTGGAGGTCGACCAGGTTCTCCTTGACCTCACCCGCCCCCGCGTACTCGGAACTGGCGCGCAGTTCGATCACCTTGTCGGTGACATTTCCTGGTATTCCGGTGGCAAAACCACCGTCGACGCCGGATGATCGCTTTTCTCCGTCAAGGCCCGTTTCGACGGTGTTGCGCCAATCGGGCTGGACTTCGTCCGCTTCGAACGAGGTGGAGAACACCGATGCCGGGGCCGCGGGTTGGGCGGGATGCGCGACGGCGGCCGATTGTCCCGTCACCACCAACAGGGAAGCGGCCGCCACCAGGGCGGCCGTGCGGGTGTATCTGTTCCGAGGGTTGGGTCTGGGCTGCATGCCGAGCCTTTCCTCCCGCCGAAGCGATCAGGGACAACGTTGTCAGGTCAGAGGCAGGCTCCAGTAGGGATCCAAGCGGCTCATGGTGTCAAGGGTGTTGACGGGGTGGCAGGGGCGGATTCAGTCGTTTCGATCAGTTTTCATCCAGGAGAATCCGCCCGGACGTGATCTCATGCCCCGGAGGTCTCAACTCGGGAAAGACTGACACCTAAACTTGCTTTCGATCTTGCCCCCTTGGCCGCAAGTGGACTATACCTATCGCGTCCGACGGCGTACGGAGCGCTGGACGACCTCGGGGGCGGAAATCGGTCCGTGCGGCCGACGTCATCCCGGGTGAGCCACCCAGAAAGATTCAGTACCAACTGATCGCGGTAATCGGCACCTTCGCCGAAGGCGAGCGAAGACGGGGACCCGGTTCCGCCCGAGTCCTGTGGAGAGTGAGGACTTGAGTATGGAATCCACCCTCGACGTAGGCCGTCGCGATCTGATCAAGCGGAGCACGACTGTCGCTCTGGCCGCGGCCCCGGTGACCGCTTTTCCGAATTCGTGTGCATCGAGTGGCGGCGGTGAAGGGGCGCCGGCGCTGTCTCGTCGATCGCGGCGGGATGCGTCGCTCAGCTGATCGCCATCGGTGTCGCTGAGCGGCTCCGAAGCGACGGCGAAACGCCCCGATGGACATCTCCGCCAACATTCGAGGCGAAGACTCACACAAGGACGCGCTCAAAGAGAAGTGCGGCAAGCGCATGGCCAACCTGGCCTGACAGCCTGACAGCCTGACAGCCAGACACGCAGCAAACCCATGAAGATCCAAACGATCGGTAAGGATGCAGAGATGACCTCTCGTACCGGCTCTCTTGATAGGCGGACGCTCCTGCGCGGGGCGATCGCAACGGCAGCCATGGGTTCGCTTGCGGTTGCGTGTGGCTCTCCCTCTGGCAACGGTGGTGGCGGCGGCCCGAAGGGCAAGACGAGCTCCACCAACCCGTTCGGCGTCGCCGAAGGCTCCAAGGTCGAAGCGGCCATCTTCGACGGCGGCTACGGCGTCGACTATGTCGAATACGCCAACAAGGTCATGGGGAAGCAGGTCAAGGGTGTCACGGTCGCGGTCAAGCCGGTCGTCGACATCGCCCCGGAGCTCCAGCCCCGGTTCGTCGGCGGCAACCCGCCGGACCTCATCGACAACTCCGGTGAGGACCAGATCGGCTTCCTCGGCATCCTCAACCAGCTCGAGCCACTGGATGACGTCCTCGAGGCCAACAACTACGAAGGCACGAAGATCGCCGACACGATCTACGCCGGCGTGAGGGAGCCTGGGACGTTCAACGGCAAGTTCGTCGCGCTCAACTACGTGATGACGGTGTACGGCGTCTGGTACTCGAAGACGCTGTTCGAGGCGAACGGCTGGACCGCGCCGAAGACCTGGGCCGAAGCGTACGAGCTGGGCAAGAAGGCGAAGGCGAAGGGCAAGTACCTCTTCGTCCACGGCAAGGAGGCCGCGACCTACTACCAGACGCTGGCGATCGAGTCGGCGATCAAGGAGGGTGGCGACGAGGTTCGGCTCGCTCTCGAGAAGCTGGAGGCGGACTCCTGGTCGCACCCGGCCGTCCAGGGCGTCCTCACGATCATGGAGAAGATGGTCAAGGAGGGCATGTTCGTCCCCGGCGGCTCCGGCACCCAGTTCCAGAAGGCGCAGGCTGCCTGGAGCAACGACCAGAAGGCGCTCCTCTACCCGACCGGTGGCTGGATCGAGAACGAGATGAAGGACGCCACCAAGGCCGACTTCCAGATGACCGGCATCCCGTCCATGACGCTCACCGGCAGCTCGAAACTTCCCTACGAGGCGGTTCACGCTGCCGCGGGCGAGCCTTTCATCGTTCCCAAGCAGGGCAAGAACGCGGCCGGCGGCAAAGAGGTGCTGCGGGCGATGCTGTCCAAGGAGGCGGCTGCCAACTTCTCCAAGACGAAGCTGGCCCCGACGATCATCAAGGGCACCGTGCCCGCCGACGGCTACGGATCGTCGGCGCTGGTCTCGCAGTCGCAGATGCTCGAGGCCGCGGGCGAGAACATCTTCACCTGGAACTTCGTCGGCGCCTACGGGATGAACACCGACCAGCTGGTGCCGTGGAACTCGTTCCTTGCCGGTGACCTTGACGCCAAGGGCCTGACCTCGGCTCTGCAGAAGATCTCCGACAAGGTCAGGGAAGACGACTCCATCGAAAAGCTCGAGGTCAGCTAGCACCGCTATGAGTGACACGATCACCAAACCCGAAGCCGCGAGCCGCCGGCCGACGCCGGCCGCTCGCGGCGGGCGGCCCCGACGCCGCAAGCTCACCTTCGACCGGGTGACGTTCTTCCTCGCGTTCCTCGGTATCCCGTTGGCCGTCTTCGTGACCTTCGTCCTGATCCCGTTCGTCCAGGCGATCTACTGGGCGATGACCGACTGGCGCGGCTTCAGCCCGGACTACAACTTCGTCGGGCTGGACAACTTCACCAAGATGTTCCAGGACGACATCTTCCTGAAGGCGCTGCGCAATGTCGCATTGCTGGCGGCCGTCGTGCCGTTGGTGACGTTGACCCTCGCCCTCGGGGTCGCGGTGGCCATCACCCTGGGCGGGCCCAGCAAGGGCCCCGTCCGGGGGATCCGGGGCGCTTCGTTCTATCGAATCATCTCGTTCTTCCCCTACGTCGTGCCGGCGATCATCGTCGGCCTGATCTGGGCGCAGATGTTCGACCCGAACGCCGGCCTGGTCAACGGCTTCCTCACCAAGGTCGGGTTGGACCAGTTCGAGGCGTTCGCCTGGCTGGGCGAAAGCGCGACCGCGATGCCGTCCCTGATGTTCGTCTTCGTCTGGGGGCTCGTCGGCTTCTACGCGGTGCTCTTCATCGCCGCGATCAAGGGAGTTCCCGCCGAACTGTACGAGGCGGCCAGGATCGACGGGGCCGGTCGGTTCCGGACAACGATCTCGATCACCCTGCCGGCGATCCGTGACAGTGTGCAGACGGCGTACATCTACCTGGGCATCGCCGCGCTGGACGCGTTCGTCTTCGTACAGGCGCTGCTGCCGAACGGTGGGCCGGACAACTCGACCCTCACGATCAGCCAGCGGCTGTTCAATGTCGCCTTCCGGCAGCAGCAGTTCGGATACGCCACCGCGATGGGGGTCGTCCTCGCCGTTGTCACCCTGGTGTTCGCGGCGCTGGTCTTCACCGTCAGTCGCCTGACCGGCGGTGGCGAGGACAAAGAGAATGCGCGTGGGTTCAAGGCTCGGCGTGCTGGAGCCAAGGGAGGTGCTCAGTGAGCGCCGTAGCCGCCGACCGGAGGCTGGTGAGGGCCTCCGCAAGCAGCGACCGGAGGTTTGCGACGATCTCGCACGCCTTGCTGACTGTGTGGGCCGTGATCGTGATCGTGCCCATGCTGTGGGTGCTGATGTCGTCGTTCAAGTCGACCGGTGAAATCCTGTCGTCGCCGTTCTCGCTTCCGGATCACTGGAGG
The DNA here is from genome assembly GCF_024584805.1 of Streptomyces sp. FIT100. Lineage (NCBI taxonomy): Bacteria > Bacillati > Actinomycetota > Actinomycetes > Kitasatosporales > Streptomycetaceae > Streptomyces > Streptomyces sp. FIT100. The sequence goes on from NZ_CP075715.1 coordinate 6,318,237, forward strand.
GTCGAGAACTACGCGAACGCGTGGACCGACGCGAACATCGGGAAGTACTTCCTGAATTCGGTGATCGTCGTTGTCTGTGCGCTGTTCCTGGTGATGTTGTTGGGCGCGATGTGCGCCTACATCCTCGCCCGGTTCGAGTTCCCCGGACGTCGGCTGATCTACTACGTGATGCTGGCCGGGTTGACCTTCCCCGTCTTCCTGGCGATCGTGCCGCTGTTCTTCCAGCTGCAGAACCTCGGGTTGCTGAACACGCGTCTGGGACTGATCCTCACCTACGTCGCGTTCGCGCTGCCGTTCACGATGTTCTTCCTCTATGCGTTCTTCCGGTCACTGCCGCATGACGTCTACGAGGCCGCGTTGATCGACGGTGCGGGTGACTGGCGGGCGTTCTTCCAGGTGATGTTGCCGATGGCGCGTCCGGGCATGGCCGCGGTGGCGATCTTCAACTTCCTGGGGTTGTGGAACCAGTTCCTGCTGCCCGTGGCGCTCAACACCGACCAGGACAAGTGGGTCCTGACCCAGGGGATGGCCGCCTACGCGTCCTCGCAGGTCTACGACATCGACTATGGCGCGCTGTTCGCGGCGATCGTGGTCACGGTCGTGCCGGTACTGATCGTGTACGTCGTGTTCCAACGCCGGATCGCCGGTTCGGTGTCGCAGGGCACCTTCCGCTGACCCTGCCGTCTGACTACCTGCCGAGGTCAACAATTGTTGACCTCGGCAGGTAGTCTCGCTTCATGGTGCGTGCGGGGGCCGCACCTCGGCGAATACCGCCGTCGCGTCGTCATGTGCCTTGCCCCGAGCGAAGGCCGCGCTCTCCGGATCCCTCGTCTCCGCCGCCCTCGCCTGGTGGATCAAGGCGGGTCTTCACAGTCGAGCGATGCGAACTCCTGGCGCTGCTGTGACCTGTGTCGATGAAGGCGGCGATCCCGGGCCACTACCGGTCGGCTGTGGTCGCGAGCTGCCGGACCTCGGGGGATGCCGGAGTCCGTGCACCAGGTGAGGAACTTCCAGCGGGCCTGTTCCGATGCGGTGGCGGTCTGCTCCCGTGCGGGCCAGGGCCAGGGCCAACGGGTTGCGCAGGTTCTCCTTGTCGATCCACGCGGTCAGCAGGGTCCGGCCGATCGTCCCCTCGCCCAGCAGGGCGTTCCACATGCGTGCGAACTGGTCGTCGGTGCGGCCCTCGACCTGGCCGAGCAGGCCGCGCCGGTGCCGATGGCGTCGACGAAGCCGGTCTGCCACCGCTCGCGCGTCAGCAGCCACGTGCCGGCGGCGCCGATGCCTTCGTCCTGTGCATACACGGCGGTACGCGGCAGGCGCCGCGTCGACCGGGCACGATCATCCCTGGCCGGGCCAACTTCGTGAGCACAGCGTGGACGAACCGCACAGTGCGAAACTCGAGACACCGAGTAGACATCACGTAAGCGAGGCGAAAATCGGGACGTATTGGTCACAGTCTCATCAAGGTCTTGACGCCGGTAACCGTGTCCACCGAGCCTAGACTTCACTAATTGTAGACAGTTCGGGGACACATCGCCGTGCCCCGGAAGACGGGCGCGGCCGTCGCGCCGTCCCGTCGAGGTGGGAGTGTGTGAGTCGATGGAGACTCCGGGGTCGCAGACATCTCTGCATCGGGCCAATCTCGAGCGGGTCGTACGTGCTGTGCGCATGGCCGGTTCGCTCACCCAGGCCGAGATCGCGAGGTCCACCGGGCTGTCCGCCGCCACCGTCTCCAATATCGTTCGCGAACTGAAGGACGGCGGGACCGTCGATGTCACGCCCACCTCGGCCGGTGGCCGCCGGGCCCGCAGCGTCTCGCTCAGCGGGGACGCCGGGATCGTCGTCGGCGTCGACTTCGGCCACACCCATCTGCGGGTCGCGATCGGCAACCTCGCCCACCAGGTGCTCGCCGAGGAGTCCGAGCCGCTCGACGTGGACGCGTCGGCGGCCGAGGGCTTCGGCCGGGCGGAGCAGCTGGTCAAGCGGCTGATCGAGACGACCGGGATCGGCCAGGACAAGGTGATCGGCGTCGGGCTCGGCGTACCGGGCCCGATCGATCTGGAGTCCGGCACGCTGGGCTCCACGGCGATCCTGCCGGGCTGGAGCGGGATCAACCCCGCCGACGAGCTCTCCCGCCGGCTCGGCGTGCCCGTGTACGTGGACAACGACGCCAACCTGGGCGCGCTGGGCGAGCTGGTCTGGGGGAGCGGGCGCGGGGTCCGGGACCTCGCGTACATCAAGGTCGCCGGCGGTGTCGGCGCCGGTCTGGTGATCCAGGGCCAGATCTACCGGGGCCCGGGCGGCACGGCCGGTGAGATCGGACACATCACGCTGGACGAGTCGGGGCCCGTCTGCCGCTGCGGAAACCGCGGCTGCCTGGAGACCTTCGCGGCCGCCCCGTACGTGCTGCCGCTGCTGAGGCCGAGCCACGGCCCGGATCTGACCATGGAGCGCGTCGTGCAGCTGGCGCGCGAGGGCGACCCGGGCTGCCGCCGGGTGGTCGCCGACGTCGGACGCCACATCGGCAGCGGTGTGGCCAACCTGTGCAATCTGCTCAATCCCAGCCGGGTGGTGCTGGGCGGAAATCTGGCCGAGGCGGGAGAATTGGTCCTCGCGCCGATCCGCGACTCGGTCTCCCGGTATGCGATTCCCAGCGCGGCACGCCAGCTCTCCGTCCTTCCGGGGGCGCTGGGCGGACGGGCCGAAGTGCTGGGCGCGCTGGCCCTCGTACTCAGCGAAATGGGCGATTCGACACTTCTGGACAGCTCGGTCCCGGCCGGGGCGCCTGCCTTCACTTAGATAACGAATGGCACCGTTGTCATCTCGTTAAGGATTTACTCCTTGACGCTGGCGTTGCGGCCGAGTTGACTTCCAGCCACCTCGGCCGCAACGACGCGGCCTCGTCAGGGAGGTTTCTGAATGAACACGCAGATGCGTCGTGCCGCCGTGGCCGTGGCCGCCACCGCGATGGCTGTGTCGCTCGCCGCCTGTGGCAGCGCCAAGGAGTCCGGCGAGAACGGGTCCGAGAGCGGCGCCGCCAAGGGCGACGACATCACCATCGGTCTCCTTCTTCCCGAGAACCAGACCGCGCGTTACGAGAAGTTCGACAAGCCGCTCATCGAGAAGAAGATCAGCGAGCTCACGAACGGCAAGGCCAAGGTCGTCTACGCCAACGCCAAGCAGGACGCGACCCTGCAGACGCAGCAGGTCGACACCATGATCACCAACAAGGTCGACGCGCTGATCGTGGACGCGGTCGACTCCAAGGCGATCGCGGGCGGCGTGAAGAAGGCCAAGGAGGCGGGCATCCCCGTCGTCGCCTTCGACCGCCTCGCCGAGGGCCCGATCGACGCCTACACCTCCTTCGACAACGAAGAGGTCGGCCGCGTCCAGGGCAAGTCGCTCCTGGAGGCCCTGGGCGCCAAGGCCAAGGACGGCCAGGTCGTGATGATGAACGGCTCGGTCACCGACCCGAACGCCAAGCTCTTCAAGAGCGGTGCCCACTCCGAGCTCGACGGCAAGGTGAACGTCGGCAAGGAGTACGACACCAAGGAGTGGAAGCCGGAGAACGCCAACGCCAACATGGAGGCGGCGATCTCGGCCCTGGGCAAGGACAAGATCATCGGCGTCTACTCCGCCAACGACGGCATGGCGGGCGGCATCATCACCGCCCTGAAGGCCGCCGGCTTCGCCAAGCTCCCGCCGGTCACCGGCCAGGACGCCGAGCTCGCGGGTGTGCAGCGGATCATCGCCGGTGAGCAGTACTCCAGCGTCTACAAGCCGTACGCGCCGGAGGCCGCCGCCGCCGCCGAGATGGCCGTCGCGCTCGCCAAGGGCGAGAAGCTCGGCTCCATCGAGACGTCCCGCGTCGACAGCCCGACCACCAAGGGCATCCCGTCCGTGCTCGTCCCGGTCGTCGCGCTGACCAAGGACAACATCCAGGACACCGTCATCAAGGACGGCGTCTACACGGCCGCCGAGATCTGCACCCCGAAGTACAAGGCCGCCTGCGACGCGCTCGGCCTGAAGTAGGCCCCGCGTCCCGCGAGGGACGGCGCCTCCCCTGAAGCCTGTCCGGTGCCCCCGCCCCATCCAGCCCCCGCTATCGGGGCGGGGCGCCGGACAGAAACGCTTCTCCCCTTTTTGTTCCACTTGTTCTTATGCTGTATCCCCGCCGGTCAGGCGGCGAAGGAGATGGTTCACGTGTCCGCTACGCCCGTGCTGGCGTTGCGCGGGGTCTCCAAGCGGTTCGGTGCCGTTCAGGCGCTCACCGACGTAGAGCTCGAGATCCACGCCGGTGAGGTGGTCGCCCTCGTCGGCGACAACGGCGCCGGAAAGTCCACGCTGGTCAAGACGATCGCCGGCGTGCACCCCATCGATGAAGGCGTCATCGAGTGGGAAGGCAAGGCCGTATCGATCAGCAGGCCGCACGACGCCCAGAACCTGGGCATCGCGACGGTCTACCAGGACCTCGCACTGTGCGACAACATCGACGTCGTCGGCAACCTCTACCTCGGTCGTGAGCTCCGCAAGCGCGGGATACTCGACGAGGTCGAGATGGAGCGCCGCTCCCGCGAGCTCCTGAGCACGCTGTCGATCCGCATCCCCAGCGTCCGTATCCCGATCGCCTCGCTCTCCGGCGGGCAGCGGCAGACCGTGGCCATCGCCCGTTCGATGCTCGGCGAGCCCAAGCTCGTCATCCTCGACGAGCCCACCGCCGCCCTCGGCGTCGAGCAGACCGCACAGGTGCTCGACCTCGTGGAGCGGCTGCGCGAGCGCGGCCACGCGGTCATCCTCATCAGCCACAACATGGCCGATGTGAAGGCCGTCGCCGACAAGGTGGCGGTGCTCCGGCTCGGCCGGAACAACGGCGTCTTCGACGTCAAGTCCACCTCTCAGGAAGAGATCATCTCCGCCATCACCGGCGCCACCGACAACGCGGTGACCCGGCGCGCGGCGCGCACCTCGGAGGCGCAGAAGTGAGCACCGAAAAGACCTCCGCCCCCGTGGGCGCGCACGAGGTGGTGAACCCGGAGGCCGCCCATGACGCGGTCACCGCGGTCGACCCCCGGCTGCTGGTGCGCGAGCAGGGCCTCGCCGGCTACGTGTCGGAGTTCAAGCGCAAGATGCACGCCGGTGACCTCGGCTCGATGCCGGTCGTCGTCGGCCTGATCCTGATCTGCGTGATCTTCCAGAGCCTGAACTCGAACTTCCTCTCCGCGGAGAACCTCAGCAACATCGCCGTCACGATGGTCGGCACCGGCATGATGGCCGTCGGCATCATCTTCGTGCTGCTGCTCGGCGAGATCGATCTGTCGGTCGGCGCGGTGAGCGGTGTCTCCGGCGCGATCGTCGCCGTGCTGAGCGTCACCCAAGGCATGAACGAGTGGCTCGCCCTCCTCGCCGCAGTCGCGGGTGGTGCGCTGATCGGTACCGTCCACGGCTTCTTCTTCGCCAGGATCGGTGCGCCGGCCTTCGCCGTCACCCTCGCGGGACTGCTCTTCTGGCAGGGCTTCATGCTCCAGCTCCTCGGTGACCAGGGCACCATCAACCTGGACAGCGAGGGCGTGGTCGCGAAGCTGACCACGTACTTCTTCGCGGACGTGGCGGCCGCCTACGGCCTCGCCGCGATCGCGGTGGCTGCCTTCTTCCTGTCGGCGTTCTTCGACAGCCGTCGCCGTGAGGCCGCTGGAATCCCGTCGCGGCCGCTCGCGGACATCCTGCTCCGTACGGCCCTGCTCGCCGTCGTCGCCTTCGGCGCCGCATACATGTTCAACCAGTACAAGGGCCTGCCGCTCGCGCTGGTGCTGTTCCTGGCGGTCCTGGTGATCACGGACTTCGTACTGCGGCGCACCGCGTACGGCCGGAAGATCTTCGCTCTCGGCGGCAGCGTCGAGGCCGCTCGGCGCGCCGGTATCAATGTCACCGCGGTCCGGATCTCGGTCTTCGCCATCGCCGGCACCTTCGCCGCCATCGGCGGTCTCTTCTGGGCCTCGAAGATCGCGGCGGCCAACCAGAGTGCCGGTGCAGGTGAGCTCCTGATGAACGTCATCGCGGCGGCCGTCATCGGCGGCACCAGCCTCTTCGGCGGCCGGGGCCGCACCTGGAACGCGCTGCTCGGCGTCATGGTGATCGTCTCGATCCAGTACGGACTCGCGCTGGAGGGCATCGCCACGCCGATCCAGTTCATGATCACGGGTGGTGTGCTCCTCGCCACCGTCGTGATCGACTCCGTCACCCGCAAGACGCAGAAGACCGCGGGCCGCGCCTGACCTCCCGCAGCTTCCCGCACGCAGTGCCCGGCGCCGGAACCGGCGCCGGGCACTGCTGTGTCCGACCGGCGGCCCGTCGTCGAAAGGCGTGACACTCAAGGCACCGCCCGATGACCGGCGCCGCGGGCGGAAGATTAGACTCGTCCAATCGATCGGCAAGCTCGACCAGCTCACACGCAAGGAGGCACGGGTGGCACTGCTTACCCGTATCAAGGGACCGCGCGATCTGGACCGGCTCAGCCCGGAGCAGCTCGACCAGCTGGCCGCAGAGATCCGGACCTTCCTGGTGGACGCCGTATCCAAGACCGGCGGGCACCTCGGCCCCAATCTCGGCGTGGTCGAGATGACCATCGCCCTCCACCGCGTCTTCGACTCGCCCAACGACAAGGTGCTCTTCGACACCGGGCACCAGAGCTACGTCCACAAGCTGCTCACCGGCCGCCAGGACTTCTCGAAGCTGCGTGCCAAGGGCGGCCTGTCCGGCTACCCCTCGCGCGCCGAGTCCGAGCACGACGTCATCGAGAACTCCCACGCCTCCACGGTCCTCGGCTGGGCGGACGGCCTCGCCAAGGCCAACCAGGTGCTGAAGAAGGACGACCACGTCGTCGCCGTCATCGGTGACGGGGCCCTCACCGGCGGCATGGCCTGGGAGGCGCTCAACAACATCGCCGACGCCAAGGACCGCCCGCTCGTCATCGTCGTCAACGACAACGAGCGCTCGTACGGCCCGACCATCGGCGGCCTCGCCAACCACCTCGCCACCCTGCGCACCACGGACGGCTACGAGCGCTTCCTCGCCCGCGGCAAGGACATCCTGGGGCGCACCCCCGTCGTCGGGAAGCCGCTCTACGAGACGCTGCACGGAGCGAAGAAGGGCCTGAAGGACTTCATCGCCCCGCAGGGCATGTTCGAGGACCTCGGCCTGAAGTACGTCGGCCCCATCGACGGCCATGACCTCGCCGCGCTGGAGTCCGCGCTCACCCGCGCGAAACGGTTCGGCGGTCCGGTGATCGTGCACTGCCTCACCGAGAAGGGCCGCGGCTACCAGCACGCCGAGCAGGACGAGGCCGACCGCTTCCACGGCATCGGCCCGATCCACCCCGACACCGGCCTGCCCATCAAGACCGCCGCGGCCAGCTGGACCTCCGTCTTCGCCGACGAGATGGTCAAGCTCGGCAAGGAGCGCGAGGACATCGTCGCGATCACCGCGGCCATGCTCCACCCCGTGGGCCTCAAGAAGTTCGCCGACGCCTTCCCCGACCGCGTCTACGACGTCGGTATCGCCGAGCAGCACGCCGCCACCTCCGCGGCCGGCCTCGCCACCGGTGGGCTCCACCCCGTCTTCGCCGTCTACGCGACCTTCCTCAACCGCGCCTTCGACCAGGTCCTGATGGACGTGGCCCTGCACAAGTGCGGTGTCACCTTCGTCCTCGACCGGGCCGGAGTCACCGGCGACGACGGCGCCTCCCACAACGGCATGTGGGACATGTCGATCCTCCAGGTCGTCCCGACGCTGCGGCTGGCCGCCCCGCGCGACGCCGAGCAGCTGCGCGCCCAGCTCCGCGAGGCCGTCGAGGTCAAGGACGCCCCGACCGTCGTGCGCTACTCCAAGGGCGTCGTCGGCCCCGCCGTCCCGGCCGTCCGCCGCGTCGGCGGCATGGACGTCCTGCGCGAGCCGGGCACCGCCGAGCCCGATGTGCTGCTGGTCTCCGTCGGCGCGCTTGCGCCCATGTGCCTGGAGATCGCCGGCCTCCTCGACAAGCAGGGCATCTCGACCACCGTCGTCGACCCCCGCTGGGTCAAGCCGGTCGACGAGCAGCTCGCGCCCCTCGCCGAGCAGCACCGCGTCGTCGTCACCGTCGAGGACAACAGCCGCGCCGGCGGCGTCGGCTCGGCCGTCTCGCAGGCGCTGCGCGACGCCGGTGTGGACGTACCGATGCGTGACTTCGGCATCCCGCCGCGCTTCCTCGACCACGCCTCCCGCAAGGAGGTCATGGCCGAGATCGGGCTGACCGCCCCGGACATCGCCCGCCAGGTCACCGGCCTGGTCTCCACCCTGGACGGACGGCTCGACGACGACCCGGCCGCGGCCCCGGAGCCCGCACGCGACTGACGAACCGATTCATCCGGCGTACGCATTGGGCCGGTCGGAGCACCCTGGGCGGCTCCGGCCGGTCCTTTCGTGTGAAAGGCATCCGGTGGACGGGCGGCTTCCCGTACCCATCTCGATCATGGGCTCATGGCCATGGGTACGGAGGTACACCGGTGAGCACAGATCAGCAGCCCCGCCACGACCCCGGGGTGTTCCGCACCAAGACGGTGGAGCAGTCGATCCGCGACACCGAGGAGCCCGAGCACGCGCTGAAGAAGTCCCTGTCCGCCTGGGACCTCACCGTCTTCGGCGTCGGCGTCATCATCGGCACGGGCATCTTCGTGCTCACCGGCATCGTGGCCAAGGAGAACGCCGGACCCGCGACCGCCCTGGCCTTCGTCGCCTCCGGCATCGTCTGCGCCCTCGCGGCGCTGTGCTACGCCGAGTTCGCCTCCACCGTGCCGGTGGCCGGTTCGGCGTACACCTTCGCGTACGCCTCGATCGGCGAGCTGCCCGCCTGGATCATCGGCTGGGACCTGGTCCTCGAATTCGCCCTCGGCACCGCCGTGGTGGCGGTCGGCTGGTCCGGGTACGTGCGCAGCCTCATGGGCAACGTCGGCTGGGACATGCCCCCCGCGCTGGCCGGGCCCGACGTACCGGGCGGCACCTTCGACCTGCTGGCCTTCCTGCTGGTCCTGCTGCTGACCGTCATCCTGGTCGTCGGGGTGAAGCTGTCGGCCAGGATCACCGCGGTCGTGGTCGCCATCAAGGTCACCGTCGTGCTGATGGTCATCATCGCGGGCCTGTTCTTCATCAAGGGCGCCAACTACCAGCCGTTCATCCCGAAGGCCCAGCCGCAGCCGACCGGTGCCGGCCTCGACTCCCCGCTGGTCCAGGTCCTCTTCGGCTACGCGCCCACCAACTTCGGTGTCATGGGCGTCTTCACCGCGGCCTCCATCGTCTTCTTCGCCTTCATCGGCTTCGACGTCGTGGCCACCGCCGCCGAGGAGACCAGGAACCCGCAGCGGGACATGCCGCGCGGCATCCTCGGCTCCCTGCTCGTCTGCACGCTGCTCTACGTGGCCGTGTCGCTCGTCGTCACCGGCATGCAGCACTACACGCAGATGTCGGCCAGCGCCCCGCTCGCCGACGCCTTCAAATCCGTCGGCCAGCCCTTCTTCGCCGGTGCCATCAGCTTCGGCGCGGCCGTCGGCCTCACCACCGTCTGCATGATCCTGCTGCTCGGCCAGACCCGGGTGTTCTTCGCGATGAGCCGTGACGGACTGCTGCCGCGCTTCTTCTCCGTCACCCACCCGAAGTTCCGCACCCCGTACCGGCCGACGATCCTGCTGGGCGTGATCATCGCCATCGTCGCCGGCTTCACCAGCCTCGAAGAGCTCGCGGCACTGGTGAACATCGGCACGCTCTTCGCCTTCGTCATCGTGGCGCTCGGCGTCATCGTGCTGCGCCGCACCCGGCCCGACCTGCACCGCGCCTTCCGCACCCCCTGGGTGCCGGTGATCCCCATCGTGTCCATCGCGGCCTCGTTCTGGCTGATGCTCAACCTCCCGGCCGAGACCTGGCTGCGGTTCGCCATCTGGATGGCCATCGGCATCGTCGTCTACTTCCTCTACGGCTACTGGCGCAGCCGCCTCGGCAAGCTGGGCGCGGACGCCAAGTACTGAACACACCGGAGTGCCTGACTCCATCCGGCCCTGTATGTCCTGCTTCAGTGGGACATACGGGGCCTCTACTGTGTGCGCATGCTCACCGCGCCGCTGCCGTCGCCACGGTACGCAGCCGCCGCCGTGCCCCTCGGCGGCCGGTCACCCGGCGGATACTGGCGGCGGCTCGTCCCCGTCCTCGCCGTCCTCGCGGCCATCACCCGGATCCCTTCCTTCCGGCACCCGCTGTGGAACCCCGACGAGGGCCATCTCGCCGTCCAGGCACGGATACTCGCCAGTGGGGGAGCGCTGTACGACACGGTCGTCGACCGCAAGCCGCCGCTGCTGCCCTGGCTGTACGAGGCCAGCTTCGCCCTCTTCGGCGACGACTCGCTGCGCCCGCTCAAGCTGCTCGCCGTCCTCGCCCAGCTGCTCACCGCCGTGCTGCTGGCCGCGACCGCACGCGACCGCTGGGGCGACCGGGCCGGACGCACCACGGGTGTGCTCTATCTGCTCGTCTCGGTCGGGCTCAACCCCGAGGACGCCCAGGCCGCCACCTTCGAGATCTTCATGCTGCCGTTCACGGCCGCGGCCGTGTGGTGCGCGGGCAGGGGCCGGTGGACCGGGGCCGGGCTTGCCGTCGCCGGGGCGTTCCTGATGAAGCAGACCGGCGGGGCCGTGCTCGCCCCCGTGCTGTGGCTGCTCTGGCGCAGCGCACCGCGCCCGTCGCCGTACCGGGCCCATCTGCTGCGGATCGCCCTCGCGTTCACGCTGCCCGTGCTCGGCGCCGCCCTGCTCACCGACCCGTCGGGGTTCCTGTTCTGGACGGTGACCGGCTCCGGCGCGTACGCCGCGTTCACCGGCTCCGAACTCCACGTCCTCTTCCGCGCCCTGGCGAACACCGCGCTGCTGTGCGCCGCCTGCGCCGGCCTGATCGCCCCCGTCGTCCGGGTGCTGCGGGTGGCCAGGACCGGCGCGGCCGACCTCTGGCTGTGGCTCGCCGCCTCCGTCGCCGCCGTGCTCCTCGGTTTCCACTTCTTCGGCCACTACTACCTCCAGCTCCTGCCGCCCCTCACGCTCCTGGCGGCCGCCGCCCTCCAGGTCCTGCCGCGCGACCGGCTCGCCTCGGCGCTGCTGACCTCCGCCGGGGCCTGCGGGCTGTTCCTGCTCTGGGGGATGCTCGCGCCGCGACCCGAGCTCGCCCATGCGCAGCGGATCGCCGCGGAGGTGCGCCACCGCACAGGCCCGCAGGAGCGGGTGCTGATGTGGGGCATGCACCCCGAGACGTACTGGCTCGCCGACCGCACGCCCGCCAGCCGTTATCTCACTGCCGGACTGCTCACCAACTACAGCGGCGGGCGCGACGGCCCCCACGTCGGCGAGAAGTTCGGGATGGCGGGCGCCTGGCCGGTCTTCCTCACCGAGTTGCGGGACCGCCCGCCGGTACTGATCGTCGACGACTCGCGCGGCAAGCCGTACGCCCCCGAGGAGCTGCCCACCCTGCGCCGTCTCCTCGCCGGACGGTACGAACCGCTGCCGGACCCCGTCGACGGCGCGGTCCTCTACGTCCGCTCGCCGGGCGGCTCGGGGGACCCGGAGGGACCGGGCCGCTCGGATGACCTGGCGGACCTGGCGGACCTGGCGGACCTGGCGGACCTGGCGGACCTGGCGGACCTGGCGGACCCGGCGGACCTGGGGGACCCGGGGGCCTCGGGGGGCTGACGCACCGCCCTCGGACCCATGCACTGCGCGCCCAGCGCCTCGACCCGCTCGCGCAGCCCCCGGTCCGCGGTCACCACGACCCGGGTGCGGTCAGGGGCGGCCCCGACCAGCTCGACGATGCGGTCGTCACCGCTGCCGGGCGCGGCCTCGACCCGTACCTCCGGCACGGACTCCACGCCCCGGGCCCGCCCCTCCACGACGAGCACCACCTCGGCGGGCCCGGGATGCCCGGGAATGCCCTCCCGGGCGACCGGGACGAGCCCGTCGCGCAGCCGCACGGTGGCGCCGAAGCGGTCCCGCCACCATCCGTCGGGGACCGAGCCGACCACGTTCGCGGCATCGACGATCAAGAGAATCCGCATGTCAGGAGGGTTGCACAGACCAGCGTGCGACCGCACTGATCGAAGTGTCCGACGAGTGTTATCGTCACGTCAATCAAGCGCTTGCACGGCGCTCAGGGAAGGTGGCTAGGGGCAATGGCACTGAGGCTGGTGCGGAGGGCGAAGCAGCGAACGGACAGGGCCCGGCGGCCCGGGAAGCAGCCCCGCCGCGCTCCCGACGCGACCCCCTCGCTCCCGGCCGACCCCGCCCTGCCGCCCACCACCGGCTGGCTGCTGCGCGGCAAGGACGGCCGGCTCACCGCCTACGCGCCGGGCGACCAGGGCATCCTGCGCTGGACCGAGACCCGGCCCGGCGGGCCCGAGTGGGACGGTCCGACGTTCTTCCCGGTGCCCGATCTGCTGCCGCATTTCGCCCTGGCGCAGGGTGCGGACGGCTATGTGCACCTCGCCGGGACCCTGCGCCGGCGCAACGCGAACGGTGAGAGCGTCACGGAGATGACGACGACCATGCAGTACCAGTCCGGCCGCCCCATGCGGCAGTGGCACAGCATGGGCACCCCCTATCCGACGGACCGGGAGCGGGCCGGGCGAATAGGGTTCCCCTCCTCCCTCATCGACCCCCGGGGCGCCCTGCACGTCTTCATCCGCAACGCCGAAGGCGGGGTGACCCACCGCCCGCAGTCGCTGAACGGCCGCTGGGGTTCCTGGGCCGATCTCAAGGGCGGCGATGTGCGGGGCGTGCCGGCCGTGGCGACGACCGACGCCGGCCTCACCGAGGTCGTCGCGGTGACGGAGACCAGCGTCCTGCGCTGGGTCCATGATGCGCTGGGAGCACCGTTCGAACGGGCCGACGACATCGTGGTGGCGGTCGTGCCGGGTTCGGTGAGCTCCGAGCGCACCGGCCGCGGACGACTGACCCACTTCTGGCGCGAGGCCGCCACCGGCACCGTCCAGGCGTGGCGCGAGGGCATGGACGAGCCGGCCGCACTGGGCGGCACCGGTGGCTGGGGACCGCTCGCGCTGCTCCGCACACCGGTCGACGGGCAGGACTGCACGATCATGGCGCAGAGGGGCCCGGACGGGCGTCCTGCGCTGGCCGCGTACCCGACGGAGAACGAGTCGGCGGGGGCCGAGTGGACGTCCTCGGGGGAGCCCTGCGTCGGCGTTCCCGCCCTGGCGGTCGACGGCAGCGGACGGGTGGTGCTGACCGCTCTCGGGGCCGACGGCACGCTGCGGGTGACGCGTCAGAAGGCCGAGTCGGGCCTGGCGATGGAGCCCTGGACCACGGTCTGAACCCCCGGCGCCCCGGACGGGGCGCCGGGACAAGAACGCGGGGACGGTGGGCCGGGACACAGGCGAGGGCCGTACGGGAAATCCCGTACGGCCCTCGCGCCGTTCACCGGCCGGTTACGCGGGAACGCTCGCGACGCCCTGCGCCAGGAACCTCTTGCCGTTCACGCGCTCGCTGACACCCTCGCGGTCCAGGTACGGCGTGATGCCGCCCAGGTGGAAGGGCCAGCCGGCGCCCGTGATCAGGCAGAGGTCGATGTCCTGCGCCTCGGCCACGACGCCCTCTTCCAGCATCAGGCCGATCTCCTGCGCGACCGCGTCCAGGACGCGCGCCCGGACCTGCTCCTCCGTCAGGACGCTGTCGCCCTGCTTCAGCAGCGCGGCGACCTCCGGGTCGAGCTCCGGCTTGCCGCTGTCGTAGACGTAGAAGCCGCGCTTGCCGGCCTCGACGACCGCCTTCAGGTTCGGGGAGACCGTGAAGCGGTCGGGGAAGGCGCGGTTCAGCGTCTCGGAGACGTGCAGACCGATGGCCGGGCCGACCAGTTCCAGCAGGACCAGCGGCGACATCGGCAGACCGAGCGGCTCGATCGCCTTCTCGGCGGTGGCGACCGGGGTGCCCTCGTCGATGACGTTCTGGATCTCGCCCATGAAGCGGGTCAGGATGCGGTTGACGACGAACGCCGGGGCGTCCTTCGTCAGCACCGCGGTCTTCTTCAGCTTCTTCGCCACACCGAAGGCGGTGGCCAGCGAGGCGTCGTCCGTCCGCTCGCCGCGGACGATCTCCAGGAGCGGCAGCACCGCGACCGGGTTGAAGAAGTGGAAGCCGACGACCCGCTCCGGGTGCCGGAGCTTGGAGGCCATCTCGGAGACCGACAGCGAGGAGGTGTTGGTGGCGAGGACGGCGTGCGCCGGGGCGACAGCCTCGATCTCCGCGAACACCTTCTGCTTGACGGACATCTCCTCGAAGACGGCCTCGATGATGAAGTCCGCGTCCGCGAAGCCCTCGGCCTTGTCGAGCACACCGGTGACCAGGGCCTTGAGGCGATTGGCCTTGTCCTGGTCGATCCGACCCTTGCCGAGCAGCTTCTCGATCTCGGCGTGGACGTAGCCCACACCCTTGTCGACGCGCTCCTGGTCGATGTCGGTGAGGACGACCGGCACCTCCAGGCGGCGCAGGAAGAGCAGCGCGAGCTGGGAGGCCATCAGACCGGCGCCGACGACGCCGACCTTGGTGACCGGGCGGGCCAGGTTCTTGTCCGGCGCGCCGGCCGGGCGCTTGCCGCGCTTCTGCACCAGGTTGAAGGCGTAGATGCCGGAGCGCAGTTCGCCGCCCATGATCAGGTCGGCGAGGGCGGTGTCCTCCGCGTCGAAGCCCTTCTGGAGGTCGCCGTCCTTGGACGCCTCGATGATGTCGAGGGCGCGGTACGCGGCCGGGGCCGCGCCGTGCACCTTGGAGTCGGCGATGAACCGGCCGCGGGCGACGGCCTGGTCCCAGCCCTCACCACGGTCGACCTCGGCGCGCTCGACGGCCGTCTCGCCCTTGAGGACGGACGCCGTCCAGATCAGCGACTGCTCCAGGAAGTCGGCGCCTTCGAAGATCGCGTCGGCGATGCCGAGCTCGAAGACCTGGCCGCCCTTGAGCTGCTTGTTCTGGTTCAGCGAGTTCTCGATGATGACCGAGACCGCGCGGTCCGCGCCGATCAGGTTCGGCAGGATCGTGCAGCCGCCCCAGCCCGGGACCAGGCCGAGGAAGACCTCGGGCAGCGAGAAAGCCGGGATGGCCTTGGAGACGGTCCGGTAGGTGCAGTGCAGACCGACCTCGACACCGCCGCCCATCGCCGCGCCGTTGTAGTACGCGAACGTCGGGACGGCCAGGCCGGACAGCCGCTTGAAGACGTCGTGGCCGCCCTTGCCGATGGCGAGCGCGTCCTCGTGGCGCCCCAGCAGCTCGACGCCCTTCAGGTCGGCGCCGACGGCGAAGATGAACGGCTTGCCGGTGATGCCGACGCCGACGACGGCGCCCTCGGACGCCTCCTTCTCCACCTGGTCGATGGCGGTGTCGAGGTTCGCCAGGGACTGCGGTCCGAAGGTGGTCGGCTTGGTGTGGTCCAGGCCGTTGTCCAGCGTGATCAGCGCGAACCGGCCCGCACCGGCGGGCAGTTCGAAGTGGCGCACATGGGCGCTGGTGACGACCTCGTCCGGGAACAGCTCGGCCGCGCCCTTCAGGAGCTCAGCGGTGGTGCTCACTTGTTGCCTCCGGCGTCCTTGTGGTGCGGGTTCTCCCAGATCACGGTGGCGCCCATGCCGAAGCCGACGCACATCGTGGTGAGGCCGTAACGGACCTCCGGCTGCTCCTCGAACTGGCGGGCCAGCTGCGTCATCAGACGGACGCCGGAGGAGGCGAGCGGGTGGCCGAAGGCGATGGCGCCGCCGTACTGGTTGACGCGGGCGTCGTCGTCGGCGATGCCGTAGTGGTCGAGGAAGGCCAGGACCTGGACGGCGAAGGCCTCGTTGACCTCGAACAGGCCGATGTCCTCGATGGACAGCCCCGCCTGGGCGAGTGCCTTCTCGGTCGCCGGGATCGGGCCGTAGCCCATGACCTCCGGCTCGACTCCGACGAAGGAGTACGAGACGAGGCGCATCTTCACCGGCAGGTTGTTCGCGCGGGCGAACTCCTCGGAGGCGATGATCGAGGCGGTGGCACCGTCGTTCAGGCCCGCGGCGTTGCCGGCGGTGACGCGGCCGTGGACACGGAACGGCGTCTTCAGACCGGCGAGGTTCTCCAGGGTCGTTCCCGGGCGCATCGGCTCGTCGGCGGTGACCAGGCCCCAGCCGGTCTCGCCGGCCTCCGGGGAGGTGCGGCGCACCGAGATCGGCACCAGGTCCTGCTGGATCCTGCCGTTGGCGTACGCCTTGGCGGCCTTCTCCTGCGAGCGCACGGCGTACTCGTCCGCGCGCTGCTTGGTGATGTGCGGGTAGCGGTCGTGCAGGTTCTCCGCGGTCATGCCCATGAAGAGGGCCGACTCGTCGACGAGCTTCTCCGACACGAAGCGCGGGTTCGGGTCGACGCCCTCGCCCATCGGGTGGCGGCCCATGTGCTCGACACCGCCGGCGATGGCGACGTCGTACGCACCGAAGGCCACGCTGCCCGCGACCGTGGTCACGGCGGTCAGCGCGCCGGCGCACATGCGGTCGATCGAGTACCCGGGCACGGACTGCGGCAGTCCCGCGAGGATGCCGGCGGTGCGGCCGATGGTCAGACCCTGGTCACCGATCTGCGTGGTCGCGGCGATGGCGACCTCGTCGATCTTCTTGGGGTCGAGGTCCGGGTTGCGGCGCAGCAGCTCCCGGATCGCCTTCACGACGAGGTCGTCGGCGCGGGTCTCGTGGTAGATGCCCTTCGGGCCCGCCTTGCCGAACGGGGTGCGGACGCCGTCGACGAAGACGACGTCCCTGACGGTACGAGGCACGATGGCTCTCCTCCAGGGTGCGGGATGGCACTGCTGCGGCGCGCATGCCTGAGCGTGCGCTTGCTTCCCTCATGCTACTTGTGGGTAACCATGCTGCCCAGCCCCCGGGGCGGGAGCGGCGAAGGTCACACGGGGCCGCCCGCGCCGACGGGGAGCCGCCGCTCCCCGTACGCCGGAGGGACTCCCTCGGGAGCCCCTCCGGCGATTCGGAAGCGGGTGTCAGGCCGTTGCGGTGAGAGCCCGGGTCAGTGCGGGCGTCACCTGCTCGATCTGCCACGGGCGGGCACCGTGCGCCGCCAGCGCCGCGCCCACCGCCTCCGGCGTCGCCTCCGCCGGTGGCTCCCAGCACAGGCGCCGCACGGTGTCCGGCGTGATCAGGTTCTCCTGCGGCAGGTTCAGCTGCTCCGCCAGCGTGGACACGGCCGCCCGCGCCGCCGAGAGCCGCGCCGCGGCCTCCGGGTCCTTGTCCGCCCAGGAGCGCGGGGGCGGAGGGCCCGCCACCGGCTGTCCGGGCTGCGGAAGCTCGGCGTCGGGGAGCGTCCGCGCCCGGTCCACCGCTGCCTGCCACTGCTCCAGCTGCCGCCGGCCCATGCGGTGCCCGAACCCGGGCAGCGCGGTCAGCGCGTGCACGCTCACGGGCAGCGCAAGGGCCGCCTCGACGATCGCCGCGTCACTGAGCACCTTGCCCGGCGACACGTCCCGCCGCTGGGCGACCTTGTCCCGCGCGGTCCACAGCTCCCGTACGACCGCCATCTGGCGCCGCCTGCGGACCTTGTGCATGCCCGACGTGCGCCGCCAGGGGTCCTTGCGCGGCGGCGGGGGCGGCGCGGACGCGATCGCGTCGAACTCCTGCTGCGCCCACTCCAGCTTCCCCTGGCGGTCCAGCTCCTTCTCCAGCGCGTCCCGGAGGTCGACGAGCAGCTCGACGTCCAGCGCCGCGTACCGCAGCCAGGGCTCCGGCAGCGGGCGGGTCGACCAGTCCACCGCGGAGTGGCCCTTCTCCAGCGCGTAGCCGAGGACGGACTCGACCATCGCGCCGAGCCCCACGCGCGGGAAGCCGGCAAGGCGGCCGGCCAGCTCGGTGTCGAAGAGGAGCGTGGGCACCATGCCTATTTCGCGCAGGCAGGGGAGGTCCTGCGTCGCGGCGTGCAGGATCCATTCCGCGCCGGCGAGCGCCTCGCCGAGCCCGGAGAGGTCGGGGCAGCCGACGGGGTCGATGAGCGCGGTGCCCGCGCCTGCGCGGCGCAGCTGGACGAGGTACGCGCGCTGGCCGTACCGGTAGCCGGAGGCGCGCTCGGCGTCCACGGCGACGGGGCCGCTGCCGGCCGCGAAGGCGGCGACGACGGATTCGAGGGCCTCGGGTGTGGAGATCACCGGGGGAATGCCCTCACGCGGCTCCAGCAGGGGGATCGGCGCCGGTTCGACGTCGTCCGGGGGGCCGCCCCCGGTGGTTCGCAGGTCTGGTTCTGCTGCGGTCTCTTGGGCGTCGGTCACCTGTCAAGGGTATCTGTGAACGGCAAGCGCCCGTCGACGGAACGTTCCGTCGACGGGCGTCGGCCCGGTGTAAAGCGGTCAGTGGATGATGCCGGTACGCAGCGCGACGGCGACCATCCCGGCCCGGTCGCCGGTGCCGAGCTTGCGGGCGATGCGGGCGAGGTGGCTCTTCACCGTCAGCGCGGACAGGCCCATCGAGACGCCGATCGCCTTGTTCGACTGGCCCTCGGCGACCAGCCGGAGCACCTCGACCTCGCGGCCGGACAGCTCGCGGTAGCCGCCCGGGTGGCTCGGGGCACCCGGGGGGCGGCGGTGCAGCCGGGCCGCGGCGGAGCCGATGGGGGCGGCGCCGGGGCGGGTCGGGTGGCCGAGGTTCGTACGCGTACCGGTGACGACATAGCCCTTGACCCCGCCCGCCAGCGCGTTGCGGACCGCGCCGATGTCGTCGGCGGCGGAGAGGGCGAGGCCGTTGGGCCAGCCCGCGGCGCGCGTCTCGGACAGCAGGGTCAGCCCGGAACCGTCGGGCAGGTGGACGTCGGCCACGCAGATGTCGCGCGGGTTGCCGACGCGGGGGCGGGCCTCCGCGATGGACGACGCCTCGATGACGTCACGTACTCCCAGGGCCCACAGGTGGCGGGTGACGGTGGAACGGACGCGCGGGTCGGCCACGACGACCATGGCCGTCGGTTTGTTCGGGCGGTAGGCGACCAGGCTTGCGGGCTGCTCGAGGAGAACGGACACCAGGCCTCCTGGAAAGGTGCGGGACGGGGCCGGCTCGGGGATGAAGCCGGGGCGAACCGTGCTTGAAGGGTCACCACCTCTTCGGCAGCAAACCCGCCCGCCTTTAGAGAAAGATCACGATTTGGTGAGTAACAATTCCGGCAATTCGGACGCGTGATCGATCATCTGATGAGTGCGTTCCAGGGGGAGCACATCGCCACCGCACCCGCACCGCACCCGCACCGCATCCGCCACCGCAGCGCGACCGCGCCCCGGGTGCACCCCGGGGCGCGGTCGCGGCGCGCGGTCGGCGCGAGCCGGGGCCCGTTCCGGACGACACATCTATCGCGGCTGCGGGCCCCTGCGCTGGGGGAGGGAGACGACCCCCGCGGCCGTCGGCGCCGAGGCGTCCGGCTGCTGCGGGCCTGCCGGGGGCAGGCCCGCGATCTGGCAGAGCAGGTCGCACCAGGCCGTGAGGTGCGCGGCCGTGTCCGGGACACCGTCGCGGCCCTCCCGCGGGGTCCACGAGGCGCGGATCTCGATCTGGGTCGCCGGGCGACGGTTCGCGAGTCCTCCGAAGTAGTGAGACCCCGCCCGGGTGACGGTCCCGCTCGCCTCCCCGTACGACAGCCCCCGCGCCTCCAGCGCGCCCGTCAGCCAGGACCAGCAGACCTCGGGCAGCAGCGGGTCGGCCGCCATCTCCGGCTCCAACTCAGCCCGTACCAGCGTCACCAGCCGGAAGGTGCCCTTCCATGCGTCGTGGCCCGACGGGTCGTGCAGCAGGACGAGCCGGCCGTCCGCGAGATCGTCGTCGTCCTCGACGACCGCCGCCTCCAGCGCGTACGCATGCGGTGCGAGGCGCTGTGGCGGCCGGGTCGGATCCACCTCGATCTCCGGACGCAGCCGCGCCGCCCCCAGTGCCTCGACCGCGAGCCTGAACGCACGCGGGACGGAGTTCCGCTCCGCGCGGTCCGTGTCCCCGGCGCCGCCGGAATGATCGGAAGGATCGGAAAACTGTCCCTGAGCCGCAGCCATGCGGGGAAGAGTAAGCGGAACGCGCGCTGCGCGCAGGGAGGGACACCCTGCCCCGGCCGAGCTCCTTGCGCGCACATGCGAAGATTCTGGGCGTGAGCGCCAACGACAGCCCCTCGGGCCAGCAGACTGAGACCCCGGCGACTTCCGCCGCCTACGACTCCGCCTTCCTGAAGGCGTGCAGGCGCGAGCCCGTACCGCACACGCCCGTCTGGTTCATGCGCCAGGCCGGCCGGTCGCTCCCCGAGTACCTGAAGGTGCGCGAAGGCATCCCGATGCTGGAGTCGTGCATGCGGCCGGAACTGGTCACCGAGATCACGCTGCAGCCCGTACGGCGCCACAACGTCGACGCCGCGATCTACTTCAGCGACATCGTCGTCCCGCTCAAGGCCATCGGCATCGACCTCGACATCAAGCCGGGCGTCGGCCCCGTCGTCGCCGAGCCGATCCGCCGCCGCGAGGACCTCGACCGGCTGCGCCCGCTGACCCCCGACGACGTCGCCTACGTCACCGAGGCGATCGGCATGCTCACCGGCGAGCTCGGCGCCACCCCGCTCATCGGCTTCGCCGGCGCCCCCTTCACCCTCGCCAGCTATCTCGTCGAGGGCGGCCCGTCCCGCAACCACGAGCACACCAAGGCCCTCATGTACGGCGACCCGCAGCTCTGGGCCGACCTGCTGGACCGGCTGGCGGACATCACGGCCGCCTTCCTGAAGGTGCAGATCGAGGCCGGTGCCTCCGCCGTCCAGCTCTTCGACTCCTGGGTGGGCGCCCTCGCCCCCGCCGACTACCGGCGCTCGGTCATGCCCGCGTCCGAGAAGGTCTTCCGCGCGGTCGAGGAGTACGGCGTCCCGCGCATCCACTTCGGCGTCGGCACGGGCGAACTGCTCGGCGCGATGGGCGAGGCCGGAGCCGATGTCGTCGGCGTCGACTGGCGCGTCCCCCTCGACGAGGCCGCCCGCCGGGTCGGCCCCGGCAAGGCGCTCCAGGGCAACCTGGACCCGGCGGTCCTCTTCTCGACCCCCGAGGCGGTCGAGGCGAAGACCCGCGAGGTCCTCGACGCCGCCGCCGGCCTGGAGGGCCATGTGTTCAACCTGGGCCACGGCGTCCTGCCGACGACCGACCCGGACGCACTGACGCGGCTCGTGGAGTACGTCCACACGCGCACCGCGCGCTGAACCGCACACGGAGCCGGGGCGGTCAGCGCTCTGCCGCCCTGACCGCCGACGCCGCCTTTCTCGCCGCCACCAGTACCGGGTCCCACACCGGCGAGAACGGCGGGGCGTAACCGAGGTCCAGGGCGGTCATCTGCTCGACCGTCATCCCGGCCGTGAGCGCGACCGCCGCGATGTCCACGCGCTTCCCTGCGCCCTCGCGGCCGACGATCTGGACGCCGAGGAGCCGGCCCGTGCGGCGCTCGGCGAGCATCTTGACCGTCATCGGGGCCGCGCCCGGGTAGTAGCCCGCGCGGCTGGTCGAGCCGACCGTCACCGCGACGAAGCGGAGCCCCACCTCGCGGGCGTCCTTCTCGCGCAGCCCGGTGCGGGCGATCTCCAGGTCGCACACCTTGCTCACCGCCGTGCCGACGACGCCGGGGAAGGTGGCGTAGCCGCCGCCGACGCCCGCGCCGATCACCTGGCCGTGCTTGTTCGCGTGGGTGCCGAGCGGGACATGGCGTTCGCGGCCGGACACCAGGTCCAGCACCTCGACGCAGTCGCCGCCGGCCCAGATGTTCTCGTACCCGCGCACGCGCATCGCGAGATCGGTGAGCAGGCCCCCGTACGACCCGAGGGGCAGCCCCGCAGCGCCCGCGAGCGCCGTTTCGGGCTCGACGCCGATGCCGAGCACGACGACGTCGGCCGGGTACTCGGCGTCCTGTGTGGCGACGGCGCGCACCCGGCCGTCCGGGCCCGTCAGGACCTTGCCGACCTCGGCGCCGTTGACGGTCGTGATGCCCATGCCGTCCATGGCCTCGTGCACGAGCCGGCCCATGTCGGGGTCGAGCGTCACCATGGGCTGCTCACCGCGGTTGACGACGGTGACCTCGAAGCCGTGGTTCAGCAGCGCCTCCGCCATCTCCACGCCGATGTAGCCCGCGCCGACGACGACCGCCCGGCGCCCCCGCGTCCCCGCGAGGGTGTCGAGCAGGGCCTGGCCGTCGTCGAGGGTCTGCACACCGTGGACGCCCGGGGCGTCGATCCCGGGCAGCGGCGGACGCACCGGCCGGGCGCCGGTGGCGATGACGAGCTTGTCGAAACCCGTCCACGACTCGGCGCCCGACTCCAGGTCGCGGAACCTGACCCGCTGTCCCGGGACGTCGAGTTCCGTCACCTCCGTGCGCATCCGCAGGTCGATGGCGCGCGCCCGGTGCTCCTCGGGCGTACGGGCGATCAGCCGGTCCCGCTCCGGCACGGCGCCGCCGACCCAGTACGGAATTCCGCACGCCGAGTACGAGGCGAAATGGGAGCGCTCGAACGCGACGATCTCCAGCTCTTCCGGACCCCTGAGGCGGCGGGCCTGTGATGCGGCGGACATGCCCGCCGCATCACCGCCGATGACGACAAGTCGTTCCATGCGCAACACGCTACGCGGAACGGCCGTTCACTCCTGGCCGGACCCCGTCTCCCCGGACCCCGTCTCCCCGGGGGCCGACGCCTGCGCGGGCACCGGAGCGGCCGCCGGGGCCGCGACCGGGGCCGGGACCGCCGTGGCCGCCGCGGACGAGGACTTCCGCCGCCACGGCAGGACGAGCCACCGCCACACCGCGTACACCACCGCGGCCGCGGCCGCGAAGGGCATCACGGCACCCAGGACCACCAGCAGCCAGCGCACGCCGGCGACGAGCGCCTCCCAGCCACCCTTCAGCGCGTCAAGGAACGTCGGGTCGTTGTCGGACTCGGCCGCCTCCTCAGCCTCCGGCTCGGACAGCTCCAGCGTGATCGTCGCCAGCGACGTACGGTCCTTCAGCGACGCCTGCTGGGCCAGCAGCGACTCCAGCTCCGCCTGACGCCTGCTCAGTTCGCCCTCCAGGGTGACCACATCGCTCAGCTGCGTCGCCCGGTCCATCAGCTCCCGCACCCGTGCGACGCTCGCCCGCTGCGTGGCGATCCGGCTCTGCACGTCCACCACCTGGTCGGTGACGTCCTGTGCGTTGGACTTGCGGGTGAGCAGCTTTCCGCTGCCCGCGATGGCGCCGAGGACCGAGGAGTACCGGTCCTGCGGGACGCGCACCACGATCCGCGACGTCACCCGCGAGTCGTCCACGCGCTCGGTCGTCTCCTCCGAGACGAAGCCGCCCGCGGACTCCACGGTCGTACGGACCCCCGCGAGAGCCTTCGTCGCGTCCTCGACCTCCACCCACAGCTCCGCGGTACGGATGACGTGCGCGGTGACGAGCGGCTTGCCGGCGGCCTCGCCCTGCTTTCCGTCGGCGGGCCTCGCGGCGGAGCCCGCGTCGGCCGCCGCGCCGTTGTTGCCCGCCGCCCCCTTTTCGGCGGCCTCCGGCGCCGCGTCGTTCCTGCCGGCGAAGGCCGGCTTCGAGTCGGCGGACGTGCCGCTTTCGGACGCGCCGCAGCCCGTCAGCGCCAGTGAGAGTGAGGCGGTCAGGAGCGCCGCCGCCAATGCGGATCGCCGTGCACGCATGTCGTCCCCCCAGGGATGGTGGTGGATGGTGCCGGTTCGACGTACCGGGTGGGGGAGCGGGTTGCCGTATTCCGGTTCCGAAGCGGTCACGGTCGGGACTCATTACGGCCCGGGGAAGGCGGTTTGAGAGAGTGGACGCATGAACGCGCAGACACGTACGGGGCATGTCGTCGTCATCGGCGGCGGCATCGCCGGGCTCGCCGCGGCGCACCGGCTGCTCGCCGCGGGGGTGCGTGTGACGCTGCTGGAGGCGACCGGGCAGCTCGGCGGCAAGCTCCGGACCGGCGAGATCGCGGGCGCGCCCGTCGACCTCGGCGCCGAGTCGATGCTCGCCCGCCGCCCCGAGGCCGTCGGCCTCGCCCGGGCGGTGGGCCTCGGCGACCGGCTCCAGCCCCCCGCCACGTCCACCGCGTCCGTGTGGACCCGGGACGCGCTGCACCCGATGCCCAAGGGCCATGTGATGGGCGTGCCGGCCGACGCCGGGGCGCTGTCCGGGCTCCTCTCGGCCGAGGGCATCGCCCGCGTCAGGCGGGAGGGCGAGCTGCCGCCGGCCGAGGTCGGCGACGACGTCGCCGTCGGCGCGTTCGTCGCGGAGCGCCTCGGCAGGGAGGTCGTCGACCGGCTCGTGGAGCCGCTTCTCGGCGGGGTGTACGCCGGGGACGCCTACCGGATCTCGATGCGGGCCGCCGTGCCGAACCTGTTCGAGGCCGCCCGCCGGCACCCCACCCTCACCGGCGCCGTCCGCGAGCTGCAGGCGGGCGCCGGGCAGCAGGCGCAGGCAGGCCCCGTCTTCATGGGCCTCGACGGCGGCGTCGGCACCCTCCCGCTCGCCGTCGCCGCCGCGGTGCGCGCCGCGGGCGGCGAGATCCGCACGCACGCACCGGTCATGGCGCTGCGCCGGGTGACGACGGACGCGTACGCCGCGGCGTCCGGCACGGCGCCGTCCGGTACCGCGGCGTTCCGCGCACCCGGCGAAGACACCGGCACCGGCACTGGCATCGGCACCGGCTCGTCCGGCTGGCAGGTCGTCGTGGCCGACGGCGAGGCG
Organism: Streptomyces sp. FIT100; assembly: GCF_024584805.1. Taxonomy (NCBI): domain Bacteria; kingdom Bacillati; phylum Actinomycetota; class Actinomycetes; order Kitasatosporales; family Streptomycetaceae; genus Streptomyces; species Streptomyces sp. FIT100. The sequence goes on from NZ_CP075715.1 coordinate 6,343,024, forward strand.
GTTCTCGCCGACGGCGTCGTGCTCGCCGTGCCCGCCTGGTCCGCGTCCGCGCTGCTCGCCGCCGAGTCGCCGGTGGCGGCCACCGAGCTCGGCGCCGTGGAGTACGCGTCGATGGCGCTGGTCACGCTCGCCTTCCGCCGCTCCGACCTGGCCGGACGGCTGCCGGAGGGCTCCGGTTTCCTCGTACCGCCCGTCGACGGCCGGGCGATCAAGGCGTCCACCTTCTCCGCCCAGAAGTGGAGCTGGGTCGCCGACCGGGCCCCCGGCCTGTTCCTGCTGCGCACCTCCGTCGGCCGCTACGGCGAGGAGGAGCAGCTGGACCGCGAGGACGCCGAGCTCGTCGACGTGTCGCTGAGTGACCTCGGCGAGGCCACGGGCCTCGCCGCGAGGCCCGTGGCGAGCGAGGTGACCCGCTGGATCGGCGGGCTGCCGCAGTACCCGGTCGGGCATCTGTCCCGGGTGGCCCGCGTCCGAGACGCCGTAGCCAAGCTGCCCGGACTGCGGGTGTGCGGGGCGGCGTACGACGGCGTGGGCATCCCCGCGTGCATCGGCAGCGGGCAGCGCGCGGCGGACGAGATCATCGCCACGGCCCCCCTGGTGCGGGGCACTGTCCGTGACGGGCGAGAATAGGCGTATGAGTGCGCCCGAAAAGATCCCGAACGCCGGTAAGAAGGCGAAGGACCTCAACGAGGTCATCCGCTACACCCTGTGGTCCGTCTTCAGGCTTCGAGACGTGCTCCCACAGGATGCGGACCGCGCCGGGTACGCCGACGAGGTCCAGGAGCTGTTCGACCAGCTCGCCGCCAAGGACGTCACCGTCCGCGGCACGTACGACCTGTCCGGCCTGCGCGCCGATGCCGACCTGATGATCTGGTGGCACGCGGAGACCGCGGACCAGCTCCAGGAGGCGTACAACCTCTTCCGCCGCACGAAGCTGGGCCGCGCCCTGGAGCCGGTCTGGTCGAACATGGCGCTGCACCGCCCCGCCGAGTTCAACAAGTCGCACATCCCGGCCTTCCTCGCCGACGAGACGCCGCGCGACTACGTCTCCGTGTACCCCTTCGTGCGCTCGTACGACTGGTACCTGCTTCCCGACGAGGACCGGCGCAGGATGCTCGCGGACCACGGCAAGATGGCCCGCGGCTACCCCGATGTGCGGGCGAACACGGTCGCCTCGTTCTCCCTCGGCGACTACGAGTGGCTCCTCGCCTTCGAGTCCGACGAGCTGTACCGCATCGTCGACCTGATGCGGCACCTGCGCGCCTCCGAGGCCCGCATGCACGTCCGCGAGGAGGTCCCGTTCTACACGGGGCGTCGTAAGAGTGTTGCCGATCTTGTGGCGGGCCTTGCGTAGAGCCGGCTCGCGGCCGGGGGTTCGGGGGTTGTCCCCCGGATAGTGCGGTACGGGGCGTCGTAAGAGTGTTGCTGATCTTGTGGCGGGGCTTGCGTAGAGTCGGCTCGCGGCCGGGGGTTCGGGGGTTGTCCCCCGGATAGTGCGGTACGGGGCGTCGTAAGAGTGTTGCTGATCTTGTGGCGGGGCTTGCGTAGAGTCGGTTCCCGGCCGGGGGTTCGGGGGTTGTCCCCCGGATAGTGCGGTACGGGGCGTCGTAAGAGTGTTGCCGATCTTGTGGCCGGTCTCGCCTGAGCCGCTGGTCGCACGACCTGGGACGGGCCGCGGAAGCGGCCCGTCCCCTTTGACCCGGAAGATCAGACGGCAGGCGGCAGCACCCGCTCGACCGCTCGCCGGTCCAGCGACACCGGGTCCGGCTGCGGGTGCGGCGCGCACGATGCGCGCCGCACCGGCATCCTCCCCGTCAGCAGATACGCCTCCATGTGGCCGTTGACGCAGGCGTTCTGCTCGCCCCCGATGCCGTGCGAGCCCGCGTCCCGCTCGGTCACGAGCACCGATCCCGCGAGCCGTCGCTCCAGTTCCACCGCGCCCGCGTACGGTGTCGCCCCGTCCCGCTCCGCCGCCAGCAGCAGGACGGGCGGCAGTTCACCGGGGCGTGTGCCCACGTCGAGCGGTTGCTGCCGGGGGCCCTGCCAGTAGGCGCACGGCAGGTTCATCCAGACGTTGGCCCAGGTCTCGAACGGCGCCCGGCGCGCCAGCGCGGTGTTGTCGCGGTCCCAGACCGCCCAGTCCGTCGGCCATGGCGCGTCGTTGCACTCGACGGCCGTGTAGACGGCGTTGCCGTTCTCCTCCTCCCGCGCCTCCTCCGGGTCCGGCGCCGCCTGCTTGACCAGCGGCCGTGGATCTCCCTTCAGATACCGCGAGAGCGCGTGCGCCCGGGCCTTCCAGTAGTCGTCGTAGTAGCCCGCCCGCAGAAACGCGGACTGGAGCTGGCCGGGGCCGACCTTGCCGCCCGCGGGCTTCAGCGCGAGCCGGGCCCTGGCCGTCTCGTAACTGCGCTGCACCGCCTGGGGGGTTGTCCCGAGGCCGTACGTCGCGTGGTGCCGGGCCACCCAGGTGAGGAAGTCCTGCCACCGGCTCTCGAAGGCGAGCGACTGGCTCAGGTTGCTCTGGTACCAGATCTTCTCCGGGGAGGGGTCCACCACCGAGTCGAGGACCATGCGGCGCACCCGCCCGGGGAACAGCGTGGCGTGCAGGGCGCCCAGATACGTGCCGTACGAGACGCCGTAGTAGCTGAGCCCGTCCTCGCGCAGCGCCGCCCGCAGCACCTCCAGGTCGCGGGCGTTGGCGACCGAGTGGTAGTGGCGCAGGTCCGGGCCGGCGGCGCGGGCGCAGCCGGCGGCGTACGCCTGTGCCCGGGCGATACGCTCCCGCTTCTCCGCGGGTGACGGGCTGGGCGCGTCCACGGTCGGGGCCTTGGTGAACTCCGCGGGGTCCTGGCAGGACAGCGGGGCCGAACGGCCCACTCCGCGCGGGGCGTAGCCGACGAGGTCGTAGGCGCGGGCGATCCGCTTCCACTCGGCCCGCTTGCGGACCTTGGGGAAGTACATGCCAGACCCGCCCGGGCCGCCGGGGTTGTAGACGAGCGCCCCCTGGCGCTCGGCGGGGGTCCCGGTGGCCTTCGCCCGGCTGACGGTGAGACGGATCTGGCGCCCGAACGGCTCGGCGTAGTCCAGTGGGACCTCGAACGTGCCGCACTTGACGTACTTCGGGAGCTCCTCGACCTCGGGGCAGCGGCCGAAGGAGATGCCGGCGGCCATGGCGCGGGCGGTGGCGACGAGCGTGCCGCGGCCCTCGGGCGTGAGCAGGTCCCCGATGTCGTCCGCGCGGACGACGCCGCCGGCCGGAGCGGCGGCGAGCGATGGTGCGGCAGCGAGCGACGGTGTGGCGGCGAGGGCCGACAGGACCAGGGAGCCGACGACTCCGTACAAGGTGGGTGCTTTCAACGGTGTTCCCCTTCGCACGTCGGTGCGTCGAAGATCACCGCAGCGTTGCGCCGTGTAAAGCACCGCCGTTCGGTGTCGGCGTCAATGACCCCCATGCGTGACGCCCGGCGGTTCCCCGGCCGCGTCTCGCGCGATGGCGTCGAAGTCGACCAGCCCCGTCGCCTCCAGCACCTTCATATGCTCCAGGGCGGCGGTGACGACGTCGTCGGCGAGCGCGCGGACCAGGCCGTTGCGCGTCGTGTGGCGGATGTGGGCGGCCACCTCGAGGTCCTGGCCCTGCGACCGGCGCAGCAGAGCGGCGAAGCTCGTCTCGTACGCACGGCCCTGGGCCGCCGTCAGGTCCCGCAGCCACGAGCGCTGCTCCTCGGCGGGCTGGCTGGGCAGTTCCACGCCCAGCGGCTCCGTGCCGAGGCGCGTCGCGACGTCCCGTACCCGCCCGTCGAGATAGGTGTGGCCGGAGACGAGGTGCTCGCCGGCCACGGCGACCGCGCGGCTCGGCGCCCGGGCGACGGCCTGCTGGCCGGCCGGGATCCGCCAAAGACCCGCGAGCCGGACGCGGACGAGGAAGTCCCGGTCGGCCGCCGACAGCGGACCCCACCGGGTGGCCACGGAACCGGCCCTGAGCTCGGCCGGTCCCGTACCCGAGCGGTCCGCGTACGACCAGACGGGGAACATGAGCGCGGCGATGGTCGCGGTCAGGGCGACGACGACCACGCCGGTGCTCAAGGCGGAGGGGGTGAGACGGTGTGCGGACATGGTGGGTCGGTCGAGGGAACGCATCGTGCCTCCTGCGTGCGGCCCGCACGCTACTGGGCCCGGCGCTGATCCCGTGAGCGGTTCCGGGAAGTCAGCTGGAACTGCCCCCACCGCAGCCCGATCCGCCCGCGCCCCCGCCGCAGCTGGAGCCGCCGCCCGAGCCGCCCCCGCACGAGGAGCCTCCTCCTCCGCCTCCGCCGCAGGAGGCACCACCGCAGCCACCGCCACCGCCGGAGCCACCGCCGCCGGGGTCCGACGACGCGCACCAGACCACGACGGCCGCGGCGGTCACGTCACCCGAGCCGTGATGCGCGGCGGGCCGCGCCTGGCTGTTCCGTGCCAGCCCGGCGGCCGCCATCAGATGTGCCCTGAGATCCCCGTCGACCAGCGCAGGCAGCCCGTGCAGGGCCACGACGCGGCCCGCGTCGCCGGCGTACGCAGGGGCCCGGGCGTAGTCGGCGGCGGCGCGCCTGCCCGCCGCCGTGACCTTGCCGCGCGCCTTGCCCATGCAGACGAGTCCGACGACGAGGCCCGCGAAGAAGGCGGGCAGGACCTTCACGACGAACGGGACGGGGGTGCCCCCGCCCCCGTCGAACGCCAGGAACTGCACGACGGTCAGCGCGATCGAGAACGGGAACAGCAGGAAGCAGCAGATCGTCTGCGTGAACGCCCAGATGTGCCAGGGGCGCAGGGAGCGGGGCACGACCATCAGCCCGCGCGCCGCGAGCCCGTCGCCTATCTCCTGCACGGCGGGGTTGCGCATCACGGCGACCCGCAGCGTGTGCAGGGCACCGCTCGGTGCGGCGGCCGCCTCCAGGAGCACCACGCGCTCGACCGGGTCGTTGGCCACGGGGCGCTGGACGGTGGCGATGCCGGGCCAGCCGACCGCGAGCCGTCCGTCCGAGGCCATGGCGGCGAGCGCGGTGTCCGCGACCCGGCCGGGGCCGCCGTTCAGGAAGGCGACCTCCATCAGGTCGTGCGCGGGTCCGCCGGGGCCGCTGCGGCGGGTGACCGCGAGCCCCCGGACCAGCAGCACCGAGGAGACGGTCACGGCGAGAGTCACCAGTACGGCAAGAACGTTGAACAGCACGGCGGTCACCTCCTGACGAGGGCGGCGCGGGCCGCCCGTACGAAACGGGTCGAGCGGCGCGGCGGCCGGGCGCCGGCGCGGTCCTGCCACCAGTGCGTGAGCCGGCGCCGCGCGGCGGGGTCCTCGGGCCGCCCGGCGAGCAGCAGATGTTCGGCGAAGTCGAGCGCGTCGCGGCGGTAACCGTCGCGCATGGGCCGGCCCTGGGCGTAGGCGAGGAACGCGGGCCGGTAGCCGCTTCCGAGGATCTCGGGCAGCTCCGGTGCCACCTTGGCCACCACGTCGGCCCGCTTCGCGGCCAGCGCCCTGCTCTGCACCCGCAGCCGCCGCGAATCGAAGCCCTCGGGGGCGGGGGTCCCCGCGACCAGCGCCGACAGCAGCGCGGCCTGCGCGAGCCCGACGCGCTCCCTTCGCCGCTCCTGCTCCTGCGCCTGCTCCTGCTCCTGCGCCTGCGTCTGGGCCTCGCCGGAGGCGGTCGGGGCGGTCGGCGCGGTGCGGGCGGCCGGTGCGGCCGTCCCCGTCGTGGTCAATGGTGTGGCCGGAGCGGCGGCGGCCAGATCCAAGGTGCGCCGGATCGCCGCCAGTTCGCCCGCCAGCTCCTCGGCGGGCGGGAAGTCGTCGTCCCGCTCCAGCAGCACGCCGGGCGGGTCCGTGCGCGAGCGCAGCTCCGACAGGATGGCGAGGACCGCGGGCGGCACCGGGTGGGCGTGGGTGTCGTGCCACACGCCGTCGCGCTCGACGCCGCCCGCGACATGGACGTACGCGATGGCCTCGACAGGGAGTTCGTCGAGGGCGGTCACCGGGTCCTCGCCGCGGTTGACGTGATTGGTGTGGAGGTTGGCGACGTCGATCAGCAGGCGTACGCCCGTACGCTCGACGAGCTCGGCCAGGAACTGCCCCTCCGTCAGCTCCTCACCGGGCCAGGAGATCAGCGCCGCGATGTTCTCCAGCGCGAGCGGCACGGGCAGGGCGTCCTGGGCGATACGGACGTTCTCGCAGAGGACGTCCAGGGCGTCCCGGGTGCGCGGGACGGGCAGCAGATGGCCCGCCTCCATGCGGGGCGAGGCGGTGAGCGCGCCGCCCGCGCGGACGAAGGCGATGTGCTCGGTGACCAGCGGGGCGCCCAGCGCCTGCGCCCGCTCGGCCAGGGCGGTCAGTCGCGCCGGATCGGGGCGCTCGGCGCCGCCCAGCCCCAGGGAGACACCGTGCGGGACGACCGTGACGCCGCGCTCCAGGAGGCGCCCGAGGGAGTCCGGCAGATGCCCGGGACACACGTTCTCGGCCACGACCTCGACCCAGTCGAGGCCCGGCAGGGCTTCGACGGCGCCCGCGATCTCCGGGCGCCAGCCGATGCCGCTGCCGAGCCTGTCGAGCTTCTTCATGGGTCCCCCCTCCTCCGCGTCCGCGGATCCCCTGCATGTGCAGGGGTGATGGCCCCGCAGAGCGGTGCCGAATCCAGGGGAGGGGACGTTGAGAGCTTGATTTGAGGTTCCTGCGGAATCCGCGCCGTCACGGGGACGATCCGGGCGCGGGCCGGTTGGTGTTGACCGCGGTGGGCGGGCCGGGCTGCGTCGAGGGGCGCGAGGTGAACGACTGGTCGCTGCCCGTCGGACCGGCCGGCGCCGGCGCCGGCGGCAGATTGCCGTCCGGCGGCGGCGGGCCCGTCGGGCTGGCCGTCGCCACACCGGCGGCGTCGTTGGCGAGCGCGTCGAAGTCCACCATGCCGGTCCCCTCCAGCATGGTGATGTGGTCCAGCACGGTCTGGTTGGCATCGCTCGCCAGCTGCCGTATGAGGGTGTTGCGGGTGGAGTGCCGGACCTGGGCTATCAGCGAGAAGACCTTGCCGTGCGCCATGCGCAGCAGGTTCGCGAACTTCCACTCGTACTCGCGGCCGCTCGCCGCCGACAGCTCCCGCAGCCAGCCCTGCTGCTGCTCGTTGGGTTGGTTCGGCAGCTCGACCCCGAGCTTCGCCGCCACGTCGCGGGCCCGCTGGTCGAGGTCGGTGTGGCCGACGACGAGGTGGTCACCCGCGTCCTTGATCGCCTGGCTCGGCGCACGTTCGATGGCCTGCTGGCCCGCGGGCAGCTCCCAGAGACCCGCGAGCCGCACCTTCACGAGGAAGTCCCGGTCGGTCGCCGACAGCGGTCCCCACTGCGTCGCCACGCTCGACGCGTTGAGGTTCGCCTGACCGGTGCCGGACCGGTCGGCGTAGGACCAGACGGGGAACGCGAGCGCGCCGACCGTGGCTACCAGGGCCGCGATGATGAGTGCTGTCCCGTTGATGCGCCGCAACAAGTGTTCCTCCCGAGCCGTTGTGCGTATCGCAGAATCAACCGGCAACCGAACCGGCGGTTCAACCTACTTGGCAGTACTGGAAGGTACGTAACGGGGCGGCGTTGTGTTCAGCCGAGCCGTGGATCAGGCGCGGATCAGGCGTGGATCAGGCGCGGATCAGGCGTGGATCAGGCGCGGACCCGGCGCGCATCCAGGCCGGGTCCCCTTGCGCTCTGAACCCGGCTCAGCTCAGTCGCCATCGTGCCGCGGCGCCTGGGTCGGTCGCCCCCTGTGCATGGTGGTGCCGAGCAGGTGGGCCACTTCGTGGCGGGTGAGTTTGGTGCGGCCTTGTCCTAGGGCGGCGAGTGTCGCCCAGGCGAGAGTGAGGGGGACTCTGCAGAAGTCGAGAACGGGGCCGGGAGGCAGGTGCGCTACATAGAGGTCACCTGCATTCAGGTTTCTCACGGCGTAGTCGCGTACCTGTGGCGTGCTCCAGCCGGTGGGGAAGAAGTCGATGTTTCTGGTCAGGTCCTCTTCCCTGTTCTGGAGGATGTTGATCGCCTGGAGTCCCCGGCCGAAGCCAACGGCCAGTGACCGGTCGGTAGCAGTGCCGTCGAACCAGGCCCACAAGTCGCTGAGGAGCAGTCCGACGATGCCGGCCACATCGAACGTGTACCGGTCGAGATCGGACTGGGTGTCGATGGTCCACTGCAGTCCCACCCATTCGGCCATGCGGTCGGCGATGGACGAGAGCGTCTCCCAGGTGCGGCAGGCGATCGTGGGGGGCGCCAAAGCGGCCCATTCGCCGATCCGTTGGGAGATCTCGGGCAGTTGGCCGGAATACGAGCGCAGCAAGGGCAGTGAGCCGGTGGTGCCGGTGGTGCCGGCGGTGCACTGTCCGGACCGCAGAGCGTGGCTGATCTGCCGGAGCAGGTGCTGCTTGGCGTCGTCTGCGATGCCGGGGTGGTCTTCGATTTCGTCGATCGCCCGCAGGCAGAGGAAGAAGGACATCACCGGCTCGCGTAGGCCCCCGGGCAGTGCGATGACAGGGATGTAGAAGGTGCGGCTGGTTTCCAGGAGGACTCTCTCCGCGTCCCGGCCGATGCTCACAGTTCGTCATTCGTGTGGGACATCTCTGGCTCGGATGTCGCGGTGCGCGTATGGCCGTCCGATCGACCGTGCTGCCACAGCACGGTGACGTAGAGCGCATTCAGGGCAAGGGTGACGGCCACGAGGGATTCCTGGAACGTCGATGCGACGATTCCCGGCGGCGGGTATGCGAGCCAGGCGGCGCCGGCGCAGAAGTTGCCCAGCAGCATGCAGACGGCGATCGGGACGGACTGACCCGCGGTGGACGCGCGTTCGTACCACATGAACAGGAACAGCCCCGCCATCATCAACGCGGCGGCGAACCCCCCGTAAAGCCCCCAGTGATCGTGGTAGTACGCGATGAAGACTTGGTTCAGCTGGAACGTCATCGCCAGCGCTGCCAGCAGGGTCAGGCCGAACAAGCCGTAGAAGACCTTGGCTGAGATGCGCGGAAATTGGCCGGGGCCGTATCTGAGCGCCTGCCAGGCTATGACGAGGTCGAGGACGAGCCAAGCGAAGGGGATCGGTCTGAGGAACCCAGGAGGAGGCTCGATGAATGAACTGATCGCCTCCCATGAGAGGTTGGCGCACAAGGCCACCACCGGCATGCCGTAGATCCCGTCCGCTCTCGCTCGCCGGATGATCAGCACGTAGGCGAGCGTCCAGAACACTCCGCACAACACAATGCCGACATTGAATGCCGCGCTGCCGAGCATCACGCCGGCCGACATGACCGGCCGTCTTTCGCCGGACCGCTGCGTTGGAGGGCGGATCTGAGACCGTGAAGCAGCGTGCGGCGGCCCGCTGGGAGGCCGGCCACGGTCCGCACGGCGATCTCGACCTTCTCCCCCCTCGGCACAGTGATCCGGCGATCCAGCAGCTGTGACGGTTCATCTGCTATCCGGGTGAGGAGCCTCAGGTACACCCCGGCCATGGTGCCCAGGCAGGCCGAACTGCGATGGTGGAGAAGCGGAAGCAGACGCAGGCCTTCGACGTAGAAGCGCAATGCCCGTTCCGCCTGGAAACGAACCAAGGCGTCAAAGCTCGGGCCGTGTCGGAATGAGACCGGTGGACCGTTCGGGACAGGGAGGAATGTGCGTAGATCCTCGGTCGGCAGGTATACGCGTCCCGCGTCCGCGTCCTCGGCGATGTCCCGGAGAATATTGGTCAGCTGCATACCGATCCACAGTGATGACGCCAGATTCGCGGCCTTCGGGTGGCCGCTTGGCGGGAACACTCCCAGGCAGAGCCTGCCTACCGATCCCGCGACCCGGTCGCAGTAGACGTAGAGATCGTCGAAAGTGCCGAACTCCGCACCGGCGACGTCCATCTCGACACCGTCGATCAGCTCATCGAACGCCTTCAGCGGGATGGGATAACGATGAGCAGTGTCCCCCAACGCCACACACACGGGGTCCGGGTACGCACGCAGGTTCGTGAGTTGCTGTCTCATCCGTGTCAGCTCGCGGTGCTTGACGTCCGTGTCCAGACCGCCATCGGCCAGGTCGTCGATCTCACGGGCGTAGGCGTAGACGGCACACAGCGCCAGACGGTCGGTCCTGGGGAGCAGCCGGATCCCGTAGCGGAAGTTGCCCGCGCGGTGGCTGGTCACCCGCTCGCAGTACGCATAGGCCGCGTCCACCTCGGTGACGTCCATCGCTGTCGACCTCCGTGAAATCGGACTTCGGCGGGCAGGTGGTAGCAGGTGGTGACGCGGCCTCACGGGTAAGGGAGTTGTCAAGGAAGTCGTCCAGGATGCCGTCCACCTGATCCCGGATCCGGGCCGTATCCATCGGATCGGCGGCAACGGTGCGGGCGGTACTCACGCCCTCTCCCGCGGCGGTGCGGCCATGCGGTCCGGTTCCCGGGTCAGGCTCAGAGCCTCGTCCACAAGTGCTTCGACGATCTGCGCTTCGGGGACGGTGCGCAGGACTTGGCCCTTGCGGAAGATCTGGCCTTTGCCGTTGCCGCACGAGACGCCCAGGTCGGCTTCGCGGGCTTCGCCCGGGCCGTTGACGACGCAGCCCATGACGGCGATGCGCAGCGGGTGGGGGAACCCGTCGAAGGCTGCCTCGACCTTGGCGGCAAGGGCGTGGATGTCGACCTGGAGGCGGCCGCAGCCCGGGCAGGAGACGATCTCCAGCTTGCGCGGGCGCAGTCCGAGCGAGGCGAGGATGTGGTTGCCGGCCTTGACCTGTTCGACGGGCGGTGCGGAGAGTGAGACGCGGATGGTGTCGCCGATGCCCTCCGCCAGGAGTACGGAGAAGGCCACCGCGGACTTGATGGAGCCCTGGAACGCGGGGCCTGCCTCGGTGACGCCGAGGTGGAGGGGGTAGTCGCAGCGTTCGGCGAGCATCCGGTTGGCGGCGATCACGGTGAGCGGGTCGTGGTGCTTGACCGCGATCTTGAGCTCGCGGAAACCGTGCTCCTCGAACAGCGAGCACTCCCACAGCGCGGACTCCACCAGCGCCTCGGGAACGGCTCCGCCGTGCTTGGCCAGCAGCCGCCTGTCGAGGGAGCCGGCGTTCACCCCGATGCGGATCGGGACGTCCGCCCTCCCGGCCGCCTTCGCGATCTGCCCCACCTTGTCATCGAACCGCCGGATGTTGCCGGGGTTGACGCGGACGGCCGCGCACCCGGCGTCGATCGCGGCGAAGACGTACTTGGACTGGAAGTGGATGTCTGCGATGACCGGGATCGGCGACCTGGCCACTATGGCGGGCAGTGCCAGCGCGTCGTCGGCGGAGGGGACGGCGACGCGGATGATGTCGCAGCCGGCGGCGGTCACCTCGGCGATCTGCTGCAAGGTGGCGTCGATGTCCGCGGTGTTGGTCGTGGTCATGGTCTGCACGGTGATCGGTGCGCCGCCGCCGACGGGGACGCCGCCGACGCGGATCCGGCGGGTGGGGCGGCGTGCCGGGGGTTTGACCGGCAGCGCGGGAAGGCCGAGATCGATCGAGGTCATGGTGACCTCTCGGTTTCCACAGGGACGTTGATCCGACCGGTGCGTTGGAGTACGGCTCGGGTGATGCCGGCCGCGTCAAGCCCCGCCTGCCCCAGCAGCGTGCCGCGGGAGCCGTGGGGGAGATAGGCGCGGGCCAGACCCAGTGTGTGCACCGGAGTCGTGACGCCCGCGTCGGCGCAGGCCAGGGCGAGGGCCGATCCGACACCGCCGGTGCGTATCCCGTCCTCGATGGAAACGGCGAGGGCGTGACGGGCCACGATTCCCGGCAGCGCGGGGTTGACGGGCAGCACCCAGCGTGGGTCGGCGACCGTGACGCCGATGCCGTGGCGCTCCAGCTCGGCGGCGGCCTCCAGCGCCGCCGCGGCGAGCGGGCCGACGGGCAGGAGCAGGACGTCGAGGGGGCGGGCGGCGCCGCGGTGCAGGATGTCGATGCCGTCCATGGTGACGAGGGCGGGGATGTCGCCGCCTACGGAGGCCTTGGGCAGCCGAAGCGCTGTGGCGCCGTGATCGCACTCGACGGCCTCGGTGAGAAGTTGGCGCAGGCGGGTGGCGTCGCGGGGTGCGGCGACCCGCAGCCCGGGGACCGCGGAGAGGATCGCCAGGTCCCACATGCCGTGGTGGGACGGACCGTCGGGGCCGGTGATCCCGGCCCGGTCGAGGACGAACGTCACCGGCAGCCGATGCAGTCCCACATCCATGAGCACCTGGTCGAAGGCACGGTTGAGGAAGGTGGCGTAGACGGCGACGACCGGATGGAGTCCGCCCATGGCGAGCCCGGCGGCAGAGGTGACGGCGTGCTGCTCGGCGATGCCGACGTCGAAGACCCGACCGGGGAAGGCGACGGCCATCGGGTTCAGACCGGTGGGGCGCAGCATGGAGGCGGTGATCGCGACCAGCTCGTCGTGTTTCTCGGCGAGTCGGAGCAGCTCCTGGCCGAAGACCGTCGTCCACGACGGCGGACCCGCCGACGCGGGTCTGCCCGTGGCCGGGTCCACGGTGCCGACGGCGTGCAGGCAGTCCGCCTCGTCCGCCTCGGCGGGCGGGTAGCCCTTGCCCTTGATGGTCCTGACGTGGACCACCACGGGCCGGTCCAGGGCACGGGCGCGGCACAACGCCCGTTCGATCTCGGGCGTGTCGTGGCCGTCGACCGGGCCGAGGTAGGCGAGTCCCAGCGCGGTGAAGGAGTTGACTTCACCCGGCCCGGCGGCGAGGTGCTCGGCAAGCCCCCCGCCCGTCGGGGCGTAGGAGCGGCCGTTGTCGTTGAGCACGACGATGACCGGCCGGTCCCGGGCGCTTCCGATGTTGTTGAGCGCCTCCCAGGCCATGCCGCCCGTGAGCGCGCCGTCGCCGATGACCGCCACAACGCGGCGGTCGCGCTGCCCGCGCAACGCGAACGCCTTGGCCAGCCCGTCGGCGTAGGAGAGGGACGTGGACGCGTGGGAGTTCTCCACCCAGTCGTGCTCGGACTCGGCCCGTGAGGGATAGCCGGACAGACCTCCCGGCCTGCGCAGCCGGTCGAAGCCCTTGACTCGGCCGGTCAGGACCTTGTGGACGTACGCCTGGTGGCCGGTGTCGAAGACGATCGCGTCCCGGGGCGAGTCGAAGACGCGGTGCAGAGCGATCGTCAGCTCCACGGCTCCCAGATTCGGCCCGAGGTGGCCGCCGGTGCGGGTGACCTTGTCGATGAGGAACGCGCGTATTTCCTCGGCGAGCACGAGGAGCCGATCCGGGTCGAGGGAGCGCAGAGCCTCCCGGGAGCCGATGGTGTCCAGGGTGGTCATGGTTTGCGCCTCACGTTCCTGGGGAGTGCGAAGTGGACGTCCTCGGTCGCGGCGGTGCGTTCGGCAATGGTGACGGGGCCGAGGGTGCGCAGATGGCCGATCACCTCGTCGACGAGGCGCTCAGGGGCTGACGCGCCGGCCGTGAGCCCGATGGTCGCGGCGCCCTCCAGCCACGCCGGGTCGATGTCGCGGGCGCCGTCGATCAGGTGGGCGACGGCGCCGAGGGAGCGGGCAAGCTCCACCAGCCGCAGGGAGTTGGAGGAGTTCACCGAGCCGACGACGAGCACGAGGTCGGCCTCACGGGCGATCCGGCGCAGCGCCTGCTGACGGTTGGTGGTGGCGTAGCAGATGTCGTCCGACGGCGGGGGCTTGAGGCCCGGGAAGCGCCCCTGAAGCGCCTCGACGATCGACGACGTCTCCTCGACGGAGAGCGTGGTCTGGGTCAGATAGGTGACGTGATCGGGGTCGTCGAGCTCCAGCGCGGCCGCCTCGTCCACGTTCTGTACGAGGACGGTGCGCTCGGGCGCCACACCCATCGTGCCCTCGACCTCCTCGTGCCCGGCGTGCCCGATGAGCACCACGGTGTCCCCGCGCCCGGCGAACCGCCTGGCCTCGCTGTGCACCTTGGTCACCAGCGGGCAGGTGGCATCGACAACGTCAAGACCGCGCCGCGCCGCCTCGTCCCGCACTGCGGGGGAGACCCCGTGCGCCGAGAAGACGACGACAGCGCCGTCGGGCACCTCGTCGAGCTCATCCACGAAGACGGCGCCCCGCCCGGCGAGATCGTTCACGACGTGCGCGTTGTGCACGATCTGCTTGCGTACGTAGACGGGGGCGCCGCGGCGTTCGAGCGTCCGCTCGACGGCCTCGATCGCCCGCTCCACCCCGGCGCAGAACGACCGCGGCGCGGCAAGCAGTACGGTGCGCTGCATCGCGGCCGCCTTCCCTTGCTCTGTCGTCCTGCCGGACTCTCTCCAGTGAGCCGCACCACGCACGCCGAAAGGAAGTGCCGGAGCGATGTGTGGTGTTGAAGGTGTTGATGCGCCACTGGCGCCCGAGGTCCTCACCGTTGCCGATATGGCGGGCATGGCGCACCAGCAGCACCCGGTGGGCGTGACAGGGAGGTCCTCGGGCGCGATCCGGCTGTGGTAGCAGCCGACGTGGAAGCTCTGCCCGCGTCCCGGCGGATCGCCCGCACCCGCACCAGCCCGAGGTGTGGCCACTCGGGGTCGGCGGCCTGGAAGACGGTGTGCACGCGATGGCCCGGCTCGCGCCGGGCCGAGCCGGGCGTCCAGGGTGAGCCGAGCCGGGCGTCCGGGGCCCCGTGCCCGCCATATCGGCAACGGTGAGGGCCTCGGCGGATGTGTTGAACCTGTTGAGCACCGGCTGTGGGCAACCCGCCGGTCGGGCTCTACTGAGGGAACGCCCCGGAAGGAGATGCACCATGTGGCAACAGCAGGTCGCCGCCTACCGCGAGAGCCTCGCGCTGATGCCGGACGGGCCGTTTCGGCGGTTCGCCGAGTGGGCCGCCGGGCGGCCCGGCTGCGCCGAGCGGTGGCTGCAGCTCAACGGTCTCGCGCAGAACGCCAAAATGGCGGAGCATCTCGTGTCGGGGCTCTTCGACGCGGCCGAACTGAACAGACTCGCCGGTCTCTTCGGCGGCATGAACGCTCATCTGGTCTGCGAAATGGCCTCCGACCATCTGGCCATCGGGCTGGCGGACCCACCGCCGCACGACCTCGGTGCCGCGGAGCGACGCGAACTGCTCGTCGGCTTCAACAACGCCACGATGCACCGGCTTGCGGGCGGTGGGAGTGGCGAGGCCCGCGAGGCCGTGCTGGCGCTGCGGCCGCTCGCGCACGGCGTATCGTTCTTCCGGCAGAGCCTCGGCGGCGGCGAATTCCAGACGCTCGCCGACGCGTTCGAGCGGCTGCACCCCGGGGAGCGTGCCGAGGAGGTGGCGGCCGACGTGCTGCCCGTGCTCACCGCCAACATCGAGTGCACCGTCGCCCAGGTGGAGAACGTGCGCGGGCTCGCCTCGGAGGAACTCGTCCGCTCCGGCCTCGTCCGCCGGTACGCAGGGGTGAACCGGCTGCTGACGAAGGAACTGACCGCGGAGGAACTGCTCTCGACCGGGCTGGACACGAGCCTCGCGATCTCCACACTCGGCTATGTTGCCGGCGTCATCGCTGAACTCGTCCGCCCGAACCCCGCCTTCGCCGAGGCGATCGACCGGATCGAGGCCACTCTGGAGAGCGCCGCGCTGATCCTGCGCCTCCTCAACGACTGCGGCACGCCCCTGATGGAACAGCAGGCCGTGCGGGACGCCCTCCTGGCCCGGCTCGCCGCCACGCTCAGCGACGCCGCCGTATCCGCAGACGCCGCGACGCTGAGGAACCTGCTGCTGGACGCCGGGCCGCGCGACGCCCTGGCGCGGCTTCGCAAGGACGTCGTCCACGGGGAGTCCAACGTCTGCCTCGACGGCCTCCGGAACCTCCCCGCCACCCCGGACGCACTCCGGCTGTTCGGCGAGCGCCTCGCTCTGGCGGCCACCCGTTACCGTACGGCCTCAACAGTCCTGAACACCCAATTGAGGTGTCTCTCCAGGCAGTTGGGCGATGCCACGATCTGCACCATGATCGCGCGATGCGTGTCGTTCCACCGGCGGATGTATGCGCGCGCCTACGAGGACGGCGTCGACGGCGAATACGCGGTGGCGCTTCCCGCCGTCGAGTGAGCGTCCTTGAGGGCGCTCTTCCGGGCTTCTTCTCCAGGCGCAGAGCAGCCGGGACCGAGGCGCGGACGTGGCCGGGGGCGCGTACAGGTACTCGTCAGGGCGCGCCGGCCCAGGGCCGCCGTGGCACAGATGCGGCCGGCTTCTTCGATCGCGCCGGCGTCGATCCGTCTCCTCACGCGGTCCGGTCGAGCAGGTAGCCGGCGAGCGCGGTCAGGTCGGCCGCCGGGCCGGGTCGGGGTGCGGCCGACTCCATGGCGTGCAGGGCGCGCCGGTGGTGGGTGCGGGCGTGGTTCTGCGCGTGTCGGAGGCCGCCTGCCTCTGCGACAAGGGCGGCGGCAGCATGCAGTTCGTCTCCGGTGAGGGGGCGCTCAACGAGCCGGGCGAGGCGGGTCGAGGCCGGGGTCACGGTGGCGAGAGCCGACAGCAGCGGGAGGGTCTTCTTGCCGCGGGCCAGGTCACCGCCGGCCGGTTTGCCGGTCCGGCGGGGATCGCCCCACATACCGAGGACGTCGTCGACGGCCTGGAAGGCCAGGCCCAGTTCGCTGCCGAACCGGCGGTAGGCCGCGACGGTGTCGCTGTCCGCCCCGGCGAAGGCGGCGCCCATGGCGGCGCCGGCGCCGAGCAGGGCACCGGTCTTGTCACGGGCCATGGCCAGGTACTCGTCCACGGTGACCGCTTCGGGCCCGGTGAAGGGGCGTGACTCAAAGGCGAGGTCATCCGCCTGGCCGCGCATCAGAGCTCCGAGGGAGTCCGCCAGTTCGGTGCAGGCGGTGCCGAGGCCCGTGCGGGCGACGGTGGACAGGGCCAGCGCCAGCATCGCGTCCCCGGCGAGCACGGCGGGCCCGGAGCCGAAGGTCTTCCACACGGTCGGGCGGCTCCGGCGGAGCTCGTCGCCGTCCATGATGTCGTCGTGCACCAGTGAGAAGCCGTGCACCAGTTCGACGGCGACGGCCGCGGGCACCGCCACCTGCGCGGTCCCGCCCGCGGCCTCCGCGGCGAGCAACGTGAGCGCGGACCGGACCCCCTTCCCGCCGGGGGCGGAGGCGGAGCTTCCGTCGGCGGCGCACCAGCCGAAGGCGTACCCGCCCATCCGGGCGAGGGCGGGGTGCAGCCGGCCCACGGCGGCCTTGAGCGCGGGCTCCACGAGGGGTTTGAACCGGAGGAGCGGGTCGGGGACGAGGACCGGTGCGCGGGTCATGCCTCCAGTGCAACCGCATCCCCCTGCCGTGTGGAACTGCCCCATGGTGCGAAGGTGTTGAAGACGTTGCACGGTCGGCACCGCACATCGCGGCCGGGTAGATGAGGGAGGCCCCGCTCCCGGCTGGTCACCCCTCGGGCGCCGTGGGCCGGTGGGCCGGTGGGCCACTGCAGGCCGCTGCTGATCGCTGCCGCCGGCTCTCCGTTGCCGGTGTCGCCCTGTGCCTGTTCTCCGCCGCCGCCCAGCTCGTGAACACCGACCGCCGCCACTGGCTGCGTCTGCCCGCCCGATGGCCCTGGACCGACATCATCACCACACGACCGGCAGGCTCCACATCCTCCCGAACCCCGGCTGACCAGACGCTTCAACCGTCCCGGCCTCCGCCTGAGCGGGGGAGCGGAACCTCTCAAGCCCCTTGAGACTGCTGCCAGTTCGCACTGCATCCTCGAATGCCGACCCTCGCGATCTCGGCAGATGACCGGCCGGCCTCGTCGAAGAAGGCGGCGCTCGGCCGACGTCCTGGGCCCCGGCCGCCTCTGTGGCGAAAGGCTCGTATCCACCCTTTTCCACAGCATCTTGCCAAAGATGGCATATAGGCACACAATAGATGGAATGTCATTTTTGGGCGAGATATTGCCCTCTGGTAGGTGACCAAGTTCTGCCCACCACCGGTTGCGGTGGCTCTGGATTGGCCTGCGCTTGCGGAAAGGGGCCTCAGTGGCGTCACGAAGTGTTCCTCCGCGGGCGCCTGGCGCCTGGCCGCTGCTAGGACACGCGCCCACCCTCATGCGCCGCCCGCTGGACTTCATGCGGTCCTTGGCCGACCTCGGCGACGTGGTGCGCGTACAGCTGGGCATGGTGAACGCCTACGTGGTTACGCATCCGGAGCTCGTCCACCAGATGCTGGTCACCGATGCTCGCGAATACTCGCGTGGACTCGCCCACAGCAGGTCGAGGACGCATTTCGGGAACGGGCTGGTGTTCAGCGACGGAGAGATCCATCGTCTGCGCCGCCGGATGATTCAACCTGAATTCCGCCACGCGTCCCTGGCCCGGCATACGTCGGTGATGAAGTCGGCCGTCGCCGACGTCACGGCCACGTGGCGCCATGGGAAGCCGCTGGAGATGACGGATGAGATGGCTGCGCTGGCGTTGGAAACAGTAACGCGGAGCTTATTCACCGACCTCACCGAGGACTCCGCCCGCGCCATCCAGCGCTCGGTGCCGATCCTGATGCGGGGCGGTATCCAGCGGGTCGTGGCTCCCCTTTGGACGGCTCGGTTGCCGCTGCCTGTCAACCGCCGCTTCCGGCGGGCCTTGTCCGACGTCGGCGTAGTGGTAGACAACGTGATCAGCGCCAGCCGGTCCGGCCGTGACAACTGCGGTGACCTCTTGTCCACGCTCCTCCATGCTCGGGGAGAGGACGGCAGGACGCTGAGCGATCAGGAGATCCAAGACGAGATCGTCGCCTTCTACATGGCCGGGGTGGAGACCTCCTCCTCGGCCCTTGCGTGGCTGTTCTACGAGATCGGGCGGAATCCGGGGATGGAAGACCGTCTCCACTCGGAGCTGGACAGCGTGCTCGATGGCAGGACTCCCGAGTACGGCGACCTTCCGCGGCTGGAGTACCTCGGCAGAATCGTCTCCGAGGTGCTGCGCGAATACTCGATCTGGTTCCAGATGCGGCGCACGCGTCGCCCGGTGCGGCTCGGCAGCGTCAGGCTGCCCGCCGGGGCCCAGATGATCTACAGCCCCTACCTTCTGCACCACGATCCGCGCTGGTTTCCCGAGCCCGACCGTTTCGACCCCGACCGGTGGTTACCCGAGAGGGTCCAGGACATTCCCAGGCACGCGTTCATGCCGTTCGGTGCCGGCTCGCACACATGTATAGGGGGCAACTTCGCGGTCGTCGAGTACATGACGGACCTCGCCGTCATCTGCTCGCAGTGGCGTCTGCGCCCGGCTCCGGGACACGCGGTCCACAAGGAGATTCACGCGACCGTACACCCCGGCAGGCTCGTGATGATCCCTGAACGGAGACACCGCTAGATGCACACGCTTGCGAGGGGACCACGCCTGGGCCACGCGGGGGCATGGAAACGGCATGCGTCCGCCGGTGGTTCACGCCTTCTCCTCGCGCGAAGGAACCTGTCTGCCGTGTGGAGCGCTGCTGTTCCGCACTCGGGGAACGACGAAAGAATGCGAGGAGGTCGGCCGTGAAAGGACCCCACAGCTCGCGTGCGCCTTCATTCCGCTGGGGAGAGGCGACTGCCTGGGTTCTCAACGGTTCGAGTTGGAGCAACCTGATCGGCCCCAGAGAGCACCCCGACTCCTACCCGGAAATCCATACGGCGATGCGCGACAGCCCGGATGAGTGGTGGGTCAATGAGCGAGTCGACCGTGAGGCCATTGAAGTCGGCTGCGTCATGCTGGAATTGCTCTCGCCATCAGGCCCCACGGATCGGGACCGGGAGTCCCTGGCCCTCCTGATGGGCCTGACCGCACTCAATGATTCCTACAGCGTCCAGGATCGATACGAAGACATCTTCGCGAAGCGTCTGTGCGGACACTCGGTCAATGACTGGATCTCGCGGGCATCGGCTGCCACTGATTCATGGACCGCGCAGCAGATCCGCGACTGCCTACGAGTGCAGGTGCGCGCGCTCACCGCCCAACGCAGGAAATCATCTTCCTCTACGCAATTCCCGGACGCAGTCGAGCAAGTGCGTCGCAATCGCACGGACTACCGCGAGTATCTACGGTGGCGGACGGCCGAGGGATGCTACTACGGCGTCATGTTGATGGCTGCTGTGGCCTCCGGAACAGAAATCCGAGACATACCGGAAAAGAGAATCTTCGACACCCTGGAAGCTGCCATCGTCAGCTTTGACGTCCATGGTTTCCTGCGGCATACGCACGAGGACGAGACAGGTAACATCCTCCCCTACCTTCCAGGCGATCACATGCAAAGGGTGAACGCCTGCCTGGAATTGTTCACCAGGCTGTACCGACTGACCGCACATGCGTCAGACATCACAGCGGGCCAGAAAAGCTTCCTGCTGCGCTACATGACCAGTGCCGCACTCGTCACCTACATGCCCCTGAGATGGTCGCGAACGACACCGCTCCACCTGGCGTCACCCATCCCCGTGCCCGACGGCTGGACCCACGTCACAAACGAACCGCACCAGGCATTCACCTACAGCGACACGCTCACCCTTGGAGACGATCATGGAATTGACTGACTACCTGCAACTTGTCGCCGACCGGCAGGCACGTACCAACCGGTACGCGGAGGCGGTGCCGGCCTTCTACGGCATCGTGACACCGGTCTACCGTCACATCTGGACCGACTCATTCCACTTCACCTGGTTCAACGGTGAGGAGAGTCTTCTCGAAGCTCAATTACACCAGCAGCAACGCCTGGCCGACGACTCAGGGTTTCGACCCGGAATGCGCGTCCTGGACGTCGGGTGCGGAATCGGCGGCCCTACGAAGGCGGTGGCCGTCATGACTGGTGCTCACCTCACAGGCCTCAACATCACACCGGCCCAGATCGACGTCGCCGCCCGGGAATGCGATTCGACGAACCGGCACCTCGTCGACTTCGCCGTCGGAGACATGATGAAAATCCCCTTCCCGGCCCAGCACTTCGACGGTGTCTGCACCTTTGAGGCCATCTGTCACGCGCCCGAGAAGAGAGGAGCGTATGCGGAAATCGCGCGTGTCCTACGAGACGGCGGCGTTTTCATCGGCATGGACTGGTTCGTCCCTGACGGTCTGGACCGCGAGCGCTACGACGAAGTCATCGAGCCGATGTGTCAGACCGTGGCCATCCCCGACCTCATCTCCGTCGCAGAATTCCGTCGGAATATGGCAGCCTTCGACTTCACTGTGGACTTCGTAACGCCGTACGACCAGATGGGAGATATCAAACCCAACTTCGAGCGCTTCGCCGATGCCAAGCAGGGGGTCTCATCGATGAAGTCGGGTGCTCAGATGGAGATGATGATCGACGCACTCGACCTGATCCGAAAGGCCATCGACCGGGGCGATCTCATCCTGTCCTACTTCAAGGCCCGCAAGACCGGTGCCGCGTGAACTGCGCACGGCCCCCTCGGCAGGCGAGAGGGCCTACGCCGGGGGCGGGGATCCCGCGGATGCCGGGCGGCCACCCGTTCCTCGGGCACGCGCTGCAGCTGCGCTCCCGGCCACTGGAGTTCGTCCAAGCGCTGAGGACATACGGGGACATCGTCGCGTTCCGGCTGGGTCCGAGGGATGCGTACGCGGTCAACCATCCGGACCTCATCCGCCGGATGCTGACCACCGAAGCCAAGAGCTTCGCGAAAGGAAGGATGTTCGAAAAAGGGCGGCTGGTGGCCAGGAACGGCTTGTTCACGTCGGAGGGCGACTTCCATCTGCGGCAGCGCCGGATCATCCAGCCGCTGCTGCGCCGGGCGCACATCCAGCAGTACACGGTCACGATGCGGGAGATCGCGCACGCTCGGGTGGAGACCTGGCGCGATGGCCAGGAAATCCGCATGGACCGGGAACTGTTCGACGTGGCGCTGGACACGGTCACGCGGGTGCTGTTCTCCACCCGGATCGGTGACCACGGGGCTGCGGCCGTGTACCGCTCGCTGCCCGTCCTCTTGGAAGGACTCGGTAGGCGCGCCGTGGCACCGATCGACCTCCTGGACAAGCTGCCCACCGTCATGAACTACCGCTTCGCCAGGGCGCTTTCCCAGATGCGCCGCGTGATCGAGCACATCATTTCCGAATACCGCTCCCGCGGCGCCGATGCCGATGCCGACGCCGGCACTGCGGACCTGCTGGCGGCGCTGCTGGCGGCGCGCGATGAGGAGACCGGCGAAGGCATGAGCGATGAGCAGGTGTACGACGAGGTCGTCACCATGCTCATCGCCGGAACCGAGACCACCGCCGGGGCACTGAGCTGGGCGTGCTACCTGCTGAGTCGGCACCCGCGCATCCAGCAGCGCCTCCAGGCCGAGCTGGAGGAGCAGCTGGGCGAGCGGGATGTCGTCTTCGAGGACTTGGGAAAGCTCCGGTTTCTGCAGCAGGTGATAGCCGAAACACTGCGCCTGCACCCGTCGACGTGGATGCTCATGCGCAGTCCTGTCGCGGATGTCGAACTGGGAGGGCATCTCCTGCCTGTCGGCTCGACCGTGCTGTTCTCGATCTACGCTCTGCAACGCGACCCGTCGCTGTACCCGCGCCCGGATGAGTTCGACCCGGACCGCTGGGCGCCCGAACGTGCAGCGCTGATCCACCGGGACGCGTACATCCCCTTCGGGGCCGGTATTCGCGGATGCGCGGGTGAACAGTTCGCCCGCGCCGAAATGGCCATCATCCTCGGCGTCATACTTCGCCAGTTCATCCTGTGTCCGGGATCCGGTCCACCCGCGCGGCCGATCGTTCGGCTCATCCCCATGCCCAGCGCCATGCCGCTGATCGTCCACCGCCGACCGCGAGGCCCCGGTTTTCAGGAGGCCCGGTGAACTCCCTCGACGACGCCGTCTCCCGGGCCATCGCCTACCTGGTCAGGCAGCACGATGCCGCATACCCGGACGCGGCACATGTCATGGGCGCGTACTCGGCGGCGAAGTTCGTGGAACTGTACGCCGCGCGCTTCGGCATGCCGGCCGCGTATCTCCACAAGTTCTCCCGGTTCCGGTGCGAGGGCAAGGCCTTCCAGATCGCTTTGATCACCGACGCGCTCCAGGACGCGGTCGAAGCCGGCCACGGGGACTGCGGGCCTCTGATCGAGGAGAACGCCGCCTACCTGCGCACGAGCAAAGACGGACGGTCCTGGCGCTACTTTCCCGGCTTCGCCCCGCTGCCCTACGACGGCGACAGCCTCGGTGCGATCGCGCAGGTACTCGTCCGGGCCGGACACGCCCTTCCCGAGGACTTCGACGACGCCTTCGCCCTGGCCGCCGCGAACGCCTGGGAAGACGGGTCGGTGAGCACCTTTTTCTGCGAGGACCCGGACCCGCACCGGCGCACCGCACTGAACAAGGTCTGGGGCCGAGGCAGGGACGACACCGGGCGCGATGCGGAAGTGGTCGCCAACCTCATGTTCGGGGCCCTGCTGTACGAGCGACATGTCGGGCCCTGCGCCCTGGGCTCCCTGATCGGCCCCGCAGTCACATGGCTGGTCCAGCGGCAGCAGCCGATGGGGTTCTGGCGCGCCTCCTGGTATGTGGGCGTGTACTACAGCACCTACACCGCGGTGCGGCTACTGCACGCATACGGCGGACACGGCCAGGCCGCCGGGCGGGCCGCCCGTTTCCTCGCGCAGGCCAGGGCGTCCGATCCGCTCAACCGGGCACTCGCCGTGCTCGCTCTGGGGCACTGCGGCCACCCGCCCGACCGCCACGAGCTCGCCCTGATCGTCGGCAGCCAGTTCCCCGACGGATCGTGGGAGGCGATCCCGCTGCTGGACAACCACGCCCGTGTGTGGGGCAGCCGCGCCGTCACCACAGGTTTCTGCCTCAAAGCGCTCCTGGCGGCACCATGACCCCCTCGCCCCAGGCGCCGCTACCGCTCGGGTCGTACGTGCTGTCCGGCGGCACCACCGATCCACGCCTCGCCATCAGCCAGGCCCACGCCGCCGAACGCATCGGACTCGCCACACTCTGGATCTCAGAACGCCTCGGCCACCGCGACCTCGGCGTGGTGGCGGGCGCCCTCGGCTGGACGACCACCCGCGTGCACATCGGATCGGCGATCACCCCTTTCCATATCCGCCACCCGGCTGTCCTCGCCTCCCTGGCCAGTACCCTGCAGACCCTCACACAGGGGCGGTTCCTCCTAGGGCTGGGGCGTGGCGGCCCCTGGCTTGCCGGCCTCGGCGTCACACCCACCACCCCCGCCCAGGCAGTCGTCGACATCGCGGTCATCCTGCGCCGCCTGTGGGCCGGCGACACCGTCACCTACCACGGGCCCGCCGGGCACTACCCCCGCCTCAAGCTCGCCGGACCGCCACAGACCGTACCCACCCCCCTCCTCATGGCAGCCCTGGGACCGCGTTCGCTCCGGCTTGCCGGACAGCACTTCGACGGAGTGATCCTCCCCGCCTTCCTCACCCCACAGGCCGTGGCACAGATGACCGCCACCGTCCGCAGCGCCGCCGCAGCATCCGGCCGGGATCCCGCGGCACTCCGCGTCTACGCCACGGTCATCACCATCGCCAACCCCGCCCCCCAAGACCGGGACATCATCGCCGGCCGCGCTGTCGGCTACCTGCACCCGTCCCCACACGGCGAACGCATCGCCCACCTCAACGGCTGGGACCCTGCCCCCCTGGCACGGCTGCGCGTCCACCCCCTGCTGGCCGACCTCGACCAGGCACTGGCCGACGAGAAGTACCGTCCCCAGGAACTTGCCGGGCCGGCCCGTCTCATCCCGGACAGCTGGCTCACCGCCTCCACCGCAACCGGTCCCCCCGCCGTCTGCGCCCGTCGGCTGGCCGAATACCTCGACGCCGGTGCCAACGAACTCATCCTGCACGGCAGCCCACCCGACCACCTCTCACCCGTCACCACCGCCTACCACCGCGCGACCGCACCGGGTCCCTTGCCGACCGCCGACGCAGACCACCCCCACCTGCCACGCTAGGTCGTGTCTTCAAAGTCCCGTCTGCCCGGCGACGCCTGGCACGCACTCCCCCGTAGCCCTTCGGGCACGGGAGGTGCCCCCCACGCTGCGTTGTCGTCGGTCGCCGATGTCCCCCGTGGCCCTTCGGGCATGGGAGGTGCCCCCACCGCATGGACTCCATCCTCCGCCTTGCGATCGCACGCACCAGACGCCTCCGGGCCCGCCCTTCGGGCGGACGACGCCACTTCGAAGACACTCCCTAGCGGCCCCACAGCCCTGCTCCGCGGTGCCTGCACAGGCGGCCGCGGCCTGGGCCGCCGGGAGAAGACCCGCCGACTGATGGAACCCTCAAGCCACGACGGGACCTTCGGACCGCCGCCTACGAGGCGACGCATGAGCAGCTGACTGACTGGGGCCGGTCTCGGTCATGCCACGCCTACCCGGCGGGGTGTTGTGGGCGGCTGGTGGACGCCGCTCGTGATGGGAGAAAGCCGTTTGACAGACCGGGCCCGGTTCGCGAATCGTCGGCGCATGATGAAGACCGCCCCGGCTGGTCGCCCGTTCCGGGTTGATGCGGCCCGCTGGCGCGCCTCGTATACCGACGACTGTTCTGTGCCGGTCGGCATCCCGTTTTCGGAGTTTCTGGACGAGTTGGCCGAGGCGCTGCGGGATCCCGATCCGCAGATCCGCGACGGTGAGCCGTACGTGGTGCTCCGCACCTGGATTGAGCGGGATGTGGTGGCGGGTGAGCCGCGGGCGCGGCTGGGCGCGTTGATGGCCGGTCGCTTCACCGATCCGGCGATCCAGGCCCGTGCCTTCGCCCCTCTGGTGCTGGACATGATCGTCGGCCGGGGCGACTACGATCCTGCCTGGCAGGCGGCCTTCACTCGCTGGTTTCCGGCAGAGGAGGACCTGCGTGGCTGGAAGCGCTTGACGTGTGCGCAAACCGACGTCGCGCCCAGGCAGGACTTCGCGGACGTGCTCGGACCTCGACGGCCCTGACTACGGCTCCAGGCATCCAATCGTGCCACTGCCGTGTTGCCATCGCGGGGCAGGGAGGCATGGGGGTGCCGTCCATCGAACTCGCTCGGAGACGGAACGGCTCGTCCACAGGCTCACGAGCGCCGATCACGCAGGTCGGTGCACAAAACGGCCGCCCCCTTCGACAACGACAGTGGTTTCCCCCGGCGCGATCTCCGTGAAGCCCGCGTCGCGGACCGTCGGCAGCCCGCTCGTCGTGAGCCGGGCCCACTCGGTGGCATCCGCGGTGTGTACGGAGAGCGGGAAGCCGGCCTCGCGCCACGCCTTGCGGGCGGTCTCGTCCATGTCCCACCACAGCACGTGGACGCCGTGGCCGACCTGTGCCATCTCCTTGCCGGTCGACATCCGCAGACCGGGGTTGAGCCAGACCCGCGCCTCCTCGGCCAAGCGCGACGGCGGCTCTTCGGGGTCCTGCTCGGGGTCCTCCAGCTCCGTTCCCGACACCTGGAGCTTCGCCAGTTCCTTGGGCCAGGCGTCGACCGGCACCGGCGGGAACACCCGTACCTCCGCCGACCCGTTCGCCACCGTGATCCCGGGAAGCGCCGACGCCTTGCGCCACTCCGCTCCGCGCGCCCGCCGCACCACCTTGCGGATCCGGGCGTCCTGCCAGTCCCGCATGGCCTGCGCCCACTCGCCGTCCCCGAGCGAGCGCTCGTCGGAGAGGAGCACGAGCACCGCGCGCGCCGCGGTCTCCAGCGCGTCGGTACGGGACGGCGGGGCGTCCTTCTCGATCCGGACGACGAGCGGGAGTGCGTACTGGGGGGCCTCGTCGCGCGAGGTCTCCTCGTGGTGGAAGGGGCTGTCGGTGGTGTTCACCCGTCCCAGTCTGCCAGCCGCCCGTCGGGGCCCGGCCCGGCAGGGATATTGGCGGAATGGGGAGCTCCGGGTGACCATGCTCCGCATGAAGAGCGATCTCTTTGCCAGTGAGCACATGGCGCAGCAGGCGACCGTCCCCGGTATGAGCCTGCAGAACTCCAAGTCGATCAAGTACGCCGTCCAGGGGGAGATGCTCGCACGGCAGGGCGCGATGGTCGCCTTCCGCGGGAATCTCCAGTTCGAGCGCAAGGGCCAGGGGATCGGCGGCATGCTCAAGCGTGCGGTCACCGGTGAGGGGCTGGCGCTGATGGCGGTGCGCGGCCAGGGCGAGGCGTGGTTCGCGCACGAGGCCGCGAGCTGCTTCATCGTCGACATCGAGCAGGGCGACGCGCTCACGATCAACGGCCGCAACGTGCTGTGCTTCGACTCGACCCTGTCGTACGAGATCAGGACCGTGAAGGGCGCCGGGATGACCGGCGGCGGCCTCTTCAACAGCGTCTTCACCGGTTACGGCAAGCTCGGCGTCATCTGCGAGGGCAGCCCCATCGTCATACCCGTCACGCCCGAGCAGCCGGTGTACGTCGACACGGACGCGGTCGTCGGCTGGAGCGCCCAGCTGAACACGTCGCTGCACCGTTCGCAGTCCATCGGCTCGATGCTGCGCGGCGGTTCGGGCGAGGCGGTGCAGCTGATGCTCCAGGGGCAGGGTTTCGTGATCGTCAGGCCCAGCGAGGCGACACCGCAGAGGGCGTCGGCCGGTTGAGGCCCAGTCCCGTGCAGATGCCGGTGCGAGTGGCATCCTGACGAGGCGTCAAGAAAATTTCTTTGCAGCGGCGATGAACAGAACACCTCCTGCCATCCGTATGAAGGGCCGGACGCGTCCCCCGGTCGTCCCTCTCGGCGACCGGAGTCCGTACCCCCGCAGGAGGCGAAGAGTTGAGTCACAGGCGAATACCCAAGCGGAAGGCGATACTCGCGGGAGCCGGGGCGGTGGGCATCGCCGCAGCGGCCATATTGCTGCCGCAAGCCAACGCTTCGCAGTCCGGGACGGAGGACGACCGGTCCGCCGCCCCGAGAAAGATGACCGCCGCGTCCGCTTCGGAGCTGCTCCGGCAACTGGGCGAACAGCTCGGTGACTCCTACGGCGGCGCGTACTACGACGCAGGAAAGCAGCAGCTCGTCGTGAACGTCGCCGGCGGCGACGACGCCCGCGACGACCTCGACGCGCGGGTCCGCGAGGCGGGCGCGGTGGTCAGGAGCGTGGAGAACAGCTCGGCCGAGCTGGCGTCCGCCACCGACTCGCTGTCCCGTCGGGCCGCCGTACCGGGGACGGCCTGGGCCGTCGACCCGCGCACCAACCGGATCCTCGTCACCGCGGACCGCACCGTCACCGGCGAGAAGTGGGACCGGGTCGAAGCGGCGGTCGCGGCGCTGGGCGACGGCATGGCCCGGATCCAGAAGTCCACGGGCGAGTTCAAGCCCTTCATCGAGGGCGGCGACGCCATCTTCGGCGGCGGCGCGCGCTGCTCGCTCGGCTTCAACGTCACGACGCAGGACGGACAGCCCGGCTTCCTCACCGCAGGCCACTGCGGTGTCGCGGCCGACCAGTGGTCGGAGCAGGCCGGCGGAGCGCCCATCGGCACCGTCCAGGACGCCGTGTTCCCGGGCGAGGGCGACTTCGCGCTCGTGACGTACGACGACCCGGCCACCGAGGCCCCGAGCGCCGTCGACGCCGGCGACGGGCAGCTGGTGGAGATCCGGCAGGCCGCCGAAGCGGCCGTCGGCCAGGAGGTCTTCCGCATGGGCAGCACCACCGGGCTGCGCGACGGCCAGGTCACCGGGCTCAACGCCACGGTGAACTACCCGGAGGGCACGGTCACCGGTCTCATCCAGACGAACGTCTGCGCGGAGCCCGGCGACAGCGGTGGCGCGCTGTTCACTCCGGACGGCGACGCGATCGGTCTCACCTCGGGCGGCAGCGGTAACTGCACCTCGGGCGGCGAGACGTTCTTCCAGCCGGTGACCACCGCACTCGCGGCGGTCGGCGCGGAGATCGGGGCGGGTGCCGGCGGACAGCCAGGCGAAGAGCCCGGTGGGGAGACCGGCGGACAGCCCGGCGAGGAACCCGGTGGGGAGACCGGCGGACAGCCCGGCGAGGAGCCGGGCGCGGGGATAGACGCCCCCGCCGGCAACTGACACGGCCCCGGGGCCCCGGTGCACAATCCGGGGCCCCGGGCAGTCGGTTGCCCGTGCACGGTGCCTTCCGCCCTCACGGTGCTTTCCGCCCTTACGGCGCCTTCCGCGTCACGGCGCCAGAAGCCGCTTCCTGCTCTCCTCCACGTCGAACCCGCCCGCCGGGTACCGCGGATCCAGCTCCTCCAGATGCTCCTGGAGCAGCCGGCTGACCGCCCAGTTCCGGTACCACTTGCGGTCGGCCGGCACGACGTACCAGGGCGCCTCGGGCGTCGAGCAGCGCGTGAGGGCCAGCTCGTACGCCTTCTGGTACGCGGGCCACAGCGCACGCTCCTCGATGTCGCCCACGTTGAACTTCCAGTGCTTGTCCGGGTTGTCGAGCCGCTGGAGCAGCCGCCGCCGCTGCTGCTCGTACGAGATGTGCAGGAACACCTTGATCAGCGTCACACCGTCCTCGGCGAGCGCTCTCTCGAACGCGTTGATCTCGTCGTAGCGGCGGCGGATCCGCTCCCGAGGGGCCAGGTCGCGCACCCGGGCGATGAGCACGTCCTCGTAGTGCGAGCGGTCGAAGATGCCGATCTCGCCGGAGCGCGGCAGCTCGCGGTTGATCCGCCAGAGGAAGTGGTGGTCCTGCTCCTCGGGGGTCGGGGCCTTGAACGCCCTGACCCGGCAGCCGGCCGGGTTGAAGTGCCCGATCACGTGCTTGACCGTGCCGCCCTTGCCGCAGGTGTCCATGCCCTGGAGCACCAGCAGCAGCCGGCGGCGGTCGCCGGCCGTGCCCGCCGCGTACAGGCGTTCCTGGAGCTCCGCGAGGCGCTCGGCCATGGCGGCCGTCGCCGCGACGCCCGCGGCCTTGTCCTCGGGGCCGGCCGGGACGGCCTCGGCGTCGTACGCGGCGAGGTCGGTCTCCGCGCCCGGCGGGACGCGCAGCAGATCACGGAGCCGGTCGGGCCTGTCGTCCTTCTTCTTCGTGTTCTTCGTCGCCACTGGCTCTTCCTTCCCGCGCGGGTCCGGCCTTCCGATCCTCCGCCGGATCGGGTGCCGCCGCGAGCGAGGTGTGGAGGAAGAGGAGGTTCACGAGGAACGACGCCACCGGGGCCGGGGCGGGAGCCGGGGCCGGGGCCGGGGCCGGGGCCGGGGCCGGCGTCGGGGCCGAGCTCGACGCGGCGCAGGTCCGGCACGCGGGCCGCGCACGATCCGGCACGCGAGCCCGGCACGCGAGCCCGGCACGGTGCGCACAGCACGGCCCCGCACGGTGCGCACACCGTGCGGGGCCGGAGAGCCGCCGGACGAGGGTTACGCCAGCTTGGCGCTGAGCGTGATCGTCGTACCCGTCAGCGCCTGGCTCACCGGGCAGTTCTTCTTGGCCTCCTCGGCGGCGACCTGGAAGCCCTCCTCGTCGAGGCCCGGTACCTCGCCCTCGACGGTCAGGTGGATACCGGTGATGCCCTCACCGGGCTGGAAGGTGACATCGGCCTTGGTCTCCAGCCGGGTGGGCGGGGTGCCCGCACCGGTGAGGCCGTGCGAGAGCGCCATCGAGAAGCAGCTGGAGTGGGCGGCGGCGATCAGCTCCTCGGGGCTGGTCTTGCCGTTCGCCTGCTCGGCGCGCGAGGGCCAGGAGACGGGCTGGCTCGGAATGCCGGAGGAGTCGAAGGTGACGACGCCCGAGCCCTTGAGCAGCTCGCCTTCCCAGACGGTGTGCGCCGTACGCGTGGTGGCCATGATGGATCCCTTCTCAATGACGTCCATGAATCGGTTCCAACCGGCCCCAACCTACTGGTCCACAAGCCCTTTCGCGTCCCGCGCCAGCGCCGTCAGCCGGGAGATCGCCCGGAAGTACTTCTTCCGGTAACCGCCGTTCAACATCTCGTCGCTGAACAGCCGGTCGAAGGGGAGGCCCGAGGCGAGGACCGGTATCTCGCGGTCGTACAGCCGGTCGGCGAGGACGACCAGCCGCAGCGCCGTCGACTGGTCCGGGACCGGCTGCACATCGGTGAGGCAGACCGCCCGCAGCCCGTCCGTCAGCGCCCCGTAGCGGCTCGGGTGGACCCGCGCGAGATGTTCGAGGAGCTGGGGGAAGCCGTCGAGCGAGGCGCCGGGGGCGGCGTACGCGGCCTTGGTGACCTGCTCGTCCGTGAACGGCGGCGGGGCCTCGGGCAGCCCGCGGTGGCGGTAGTCCTCGCCGTCGATCCGCAGCGGCCGGAAGTGCGCCGACAGGCCCTGGATCTCGCGGAGGAAGTCGGCGGCGGCGAACCGGCCCTCGCCGAGCTTGCCGGGCAGCGTGTTGGAGGTGGCCGCGAGCGCCACGCCCCCGTCCACGAGCCTGCCGAGCAGCGTCGAGACGAGCACCGTGTCGCCCGGGTCGTCCAGCTCGAATTCGTCGATGCAGAGCAGCCGGTGCCCACTGAGCGTCTGCACGGTCTGCTGGAAGCCGAGCGCGCCGACCAGGTTCGTCAGTTCCACGAACGTGCCGAACGCCTTCAGGGCGGGCTCGGCCGGGGTCGCGTGCCAGAGCGAGGCGAGCAGATGCGTCTTGCCGACGCCGTAGCCGCCGTCCAGATAGACACCGCGCGGCGCCGCAGGGGCCGCCGGCTTCTTCGCGAACCAGCGGCGCCTGCCGCTCCCGGTCGCGTGCGCACCGCCCAGGCCCGCCGCGAACGAGCTCAGCACGGTGACCGCCTCGGTCTGGCTGGGCTGCTTCGGGTCGGGGACGTACGTGTCGAAGCGTACGGAGTCGAAGCGCGGCGGCGGCACCATCTCGGCGACCAGACGGTCGGCCGGGACATGGGGCTCGCGGGCGCACAGAGACAGCGGGACGGCTTCGGTCAGGGGCGTGGTCGGCACAGTCCCCAACTCTACGGGCCGTGTCACACTGCGCGACATGCGACGTCTTTTCCCTGTGAGCGACCCGACAGCCGACGCCCATGACCGGGAGTGGGGCCTGGACGAGCTGGCCGACGCGTACGCGTATCCGGCCGGGGACGGATCGTGGCTGCGCGCCAACATGGTCACCTCGCTGGACGGGGCCGCCCAGCACGGGGGCCGCTCCCAGCCGCTCTCCTCCGACACGGACATGCGGATCTTCGGGACGCTGCGGGCGCTGGCGGACGCGGTGGTCGTGGGCGCCGAGACGGTACGCCAGGAGGGCTACCGCCCGGCCCGCGCCCGGGAGGTCTTCGCGGAGCGCCGGGAGGCCGCCGGGCAGGGCCCCGCCCCCGCGATCGCCGTGGTCAGCGCGAGCCTGGAGCTGGACTTCGGCCTTCCGCTCTTCAGCTCGCCCCTGGTGCCGACGCTGGTCCTGACCGGCGCGGCGGCCGCCCCGGAGCGGTTGGCCGCGGCCCGGAAGGCGGGGGTGGAGGTGGTGGTCGCCGGCGACGGGCCCGGCGTCGAGCCCGCCCGCGCCGTGCGGGCCCTGGCCGAGAGGGGCCTGCGGCGGCTGCTCACGGAGGGCGGGCCGAGGCTGCTCGGCCAGTTCATCGCGGCCGGGGTGCTGGACGAGATGTGTCTGACCGTGTCGCCGACGCTGACCGCGGGGGACGCCCAGCGGATCGCCGGGGGGCCGTCGGTGGCGGTGCCCGAGCGGTTCGCGCTGGCGTCGCTGCTGGAGGAGGCCGGGTTCCTCTTCGCCCGCTACCGTCGGATCTGACAAGCAGCGGAATTGTTCGTTCCGGTTGGCTCCGGGTGGGCACTAATACTCTCAGACCCCGT
Source organism: Streptomyces sp. FIT100 (assembly GCF_024584805.1). Lineage (NCBI taxonomy): Bacteria > Bacillati > Actinomycetota > Actinomycetes > Kitasatosporales > Streptomycetaceae > Streptomyces > Streptomyces sp. FIT100. Next base: position 6,375,646 of record NZ_CP075715.1, read on the forward strand.
GCGGACACGGGGAAGGATGGTTTCCGCAGAAGGGTTCCCGACGTGTTCACAAGCGTTCTGATGATCGAGAAGCCGCTCACCTCCGTGGACGTGGAATTCGTCACGACCCTGCACGGCGCCGAGCCGATCTCGTTCATCGTGCTCATGCAGCCGCGCGGGGACCAGGCGGATCTCCTGTTGCGCGCGATCGACGACGTCGCCATGGGCGAGCTCAAGGACGCCGTCCGCGAGGGAGAGGTCCCCGAGGGCGAGGAGGCCAGGAAGATCGCGGAGCTCGCCCTCGAGAACTCCCTGGCCGAGCTGCGGGCGGCAGGCTGCGAGGCGGTGGGCCAGGTCGTCGAGGACCATCCGCTCGACAAGATGAAGTCCGTCGTCGAGGAATCCGGTGCCGACGAGGTGATCGTGCTCACCGCGCCCCACTACGTGGAGGAGTTCTTCCACCGCGACTGGGCCTCCCGGGCGCGGCACAAGGTCGGCGTACCGGTGCTCAAGCTCTTCGCGCACAGCGAATAGGCTGGGCCCTCGTACGACGCCATGACGCCTCGACGTCACGACGTCTCGACGTGATACCTCGCACCACCGCACACTCGCGCCGCACACCCTGGGAGACACACGCATGGCATCCGGCATCCCTCACGCCATGGAACGGCCGCACTTCATCGGCATCGGCGGCGCCGGGATGTCCGGGATCGCGAAGATCCTCGCCCAGCGGGGTGCCAAGGTCGCGGGCAGTGATGCCAGGGAGTCCGCCACCGCGGAGTCCCTGCGGGCGCTCGGCGCGACCGTCCACATCGGACACGCCGCCGAGCACCTCGCCGACGACGCCTCCTGCGTCGTCGTCTCCAGCGCGATCCGCCCCGACAACCCGGAGCTCGTCCGCGCCGCCGAGCTGGGCGTGCCCGTCGTGCACCGCTCCGACGCGCTGGCGGCCGTGATGCGGGGCGGCAGCACGATCGCCGTCGCCGGCACCCACGGGAAGACCACGACCACGTCGATGCTCGCCGTCGCCCTGAGCGAACTCGGCCTCGACCCGTCGTACGCGATCGGCGGCGACCTCGCGGGACCGGGCACGAACGCCCGCCACGGCGAGGGCGAGATCTTCGTCGCCGAGGCGGACGAGAGCGACCGCAGCTTCCAGAAGTACGACCCGGACGTGGCGATCGTCCTCAACGTCGAGCTCGACCACCACGCCAACTACGCGTCGATGGACGAGATCTACGAGTCCTTCGAGGCGTTCACGGCCAAGATCCCGGCCGGCGGCACCCTGGTCGTCGGCGAGCACGCGGGCGCCCGGGAGCTGGCGTCGCGGGTCTCCGCCCGGGACGACCTGACCGTCGTACGCGTCGGCGAGACCGCGGACTCCGACGTCCGCATCCTCGCGATCACCCCGCACGGCATGACCAGCGAGGTCACCGTCGCCCTCCCGGACCACGGCGAGCTCACCTTCACGGTCTCCGTCCCCGGCCGCCACTACGCCCACAACGCCGCCGCCGCCCTCGCCGCCGCCGCCCGTCTGGGCATCGACCCGGCCGCCCTGGCCGCCGCCCTCACCGCGTACACCGGCGTCGGCCGCCGCCTCCAGCTCAAGGGCGAGGCCGCGGGCGTCCAGGTCATCGACTCGTACGCCCACCACCCCACCGAGATGACCGCCGACCTGGAGGCCATGCGCGCGGCGGCCGGCGACCGCCGCCTGCTCGTCGTCTTCCAGCCCCACCTCTTCTCCCGCACCCAGGAGCTGGGCAAGGAGATGGGCCAGGCCCTCGCGCTCGCCGACGCCTCGGTCGTCCTCGACATCTACCCGGCCCGCGAGGACCCGATCCCGGGCGTCACCAGCACCCTGATCACCGACGCCGCCCTCGCCGCCGGTGCCACCGTCACCCCCGTCCACGACAAGTCCACCGTCCCGGACGTGGTCGCGGGAATGGCCGGACCCGGCGATCTGGTTCTCACCATGGGCGCGGGCGACGTGACGGACCTCGGTCCGCAGATCCTGGCCCGCCTGTCGAGCTGAGGAGCGTGTGATGGCGTACGACGTCGAGAAGCCGGACGAGCAGTGGCGCGCGGAGCTGACCCCCGCGGAATACCAGGTCCTGCGCCAGGCCGGCACCGAGCCCGCCTTCCGCGGTGAGTACACGGACACCAAGACCAAGGGCGTCTACTCCTGTCGCGCCTGCGGCGCGGACCTCTTCACCTCGGACACCAAGTTCGAGTCCCACTGCGGCTGGCCGTCCTTCTTCGACCCGAAGGACACGGACGCGGTGGAGCTGATCGAGGACCGCTCCCACGGCATGGTCCGCACGGAGGTCCGCTGCGCGAGGTGCGGCTCACACCTGGGCCATGTCTTCGAGGGCGAGGGGTATCCCACGCCGACCGACCAGCGGTACTGCATCAACTCGATCTCGCTGCGGTTGGCGCCGGACGAGGACCAGGGCTGACCGATCCTAGGTCCGGATGGGCCCTCGCCGATCTCGTGCTTGCGGGGAGGGCCTGTCCATGGTTTGGGTGTCAGCCGCCCATACCTTGTCCGCCCATAGCCCGGACGCAGGCGTCCTCGATACCCAGAGTCCTCGCGAATGAGTCACGCCGCAGGACACTGGCCGAGGTGCCTGTCGGGCGATCGGGGGCCGCTCCCAGCTGGGGCGCTGTACTCCCTCCAGGCGCTCGACTGCCTGCAGCGGCCAGCCCGTGTCGGTCTGCTTGCCGCAGGCGTACGACGCGCTTGCCGATGGCGCGCTGCTGCCCACGACCATACGTATCCCCTGCCGGCGGCCCACAGTCCAGGGCCGCACACTCGGACGTTGCTCATGCAACAGCGGGATGTCGGCGAAGGGCTTCCAGCCAGCGCCGATCTAGACGCCGGAGTCGATGGTTCCGGTTCTGGCGTAGCGGTAGAGGGCGCGACGGTGATGCGGCTGACGACGTCGTTCTTGCCGCCGCCGGTATCGGACAGACTCTGGCGCCGGGCCTTGCATGCGTGACGGCAGCGGATGGGGTGTGCCCCTGGCAGTTGGTTGCTGCCAGGGGCACGTGGGGTGGATCAGGTGGTGTAGCGGTTGACGAATTTGGTGCGGCTGTAGTCCCAGCTGTCGGTCCAGCTGGTCTTGATGGGCTGGAAGGTGGCGTCGGGGTTGGCGAGCCAGGTGAACATGCGTACGGTGCCGTCGTTCTTGTTGTACATGGCGCCGAGGTCGTCGAGTCCGTCGCCGTTGTAGTCACCGGGGACCATCTGCATGGACTGGTAGGTGATGGTGCCGGCGGGCACGCTCCAGGCTTGCTTGGGCGGGGCGAAGGTGCCGTTGCCGTTGCTCAGGCTGACGTAGGTGTGGATCTTGTCGGTGCCGTCGGGGTAGTCGAACCAGGTGGGGGTCTGTCAAACGAGCGGTGTAACTGGGGTTGATGGTTACTGACGGACCGCGGAGAGGCGGCCGTCGAAGGTGATGTCGAAGGCGTTCAGTGCGGTCTTCCAGCGCATGGTCCAGCGGGCCTGGCCCTTGCCTGTGGGGTCGAGCGACATGATCGCCATGTAGACGCACTTCAGGGCGGCTTGCTCGTTCGGGAAGTGTCCGCGGGCCTTGACCGCTCGGCGGATGCGGGCGTTGACCGATTCGATCGCGTTGGTGGTGCAGACGATGCGGCGGATCTCGGTGTCGAACCGCAGGAACGGGGTGAACTCCTCCCAGGCGTTCTCCCACAGTTTCACGATCGCCGGATATTTCCGGCCCCAGACCTCGGCGAACTCGGAAAACCTGTCCAGGGATGCCTCTTCGGTCGGGGCGGTGTGGACGGGCTTCAGGAGCTTGGCGATCTTGTCCCAGTCCTGGCGGGCGGTATAGCGGAAGGAGTTCCGCAGCAGGTGTACCACACAGGTCTGCACGATCGTTCGCGGCCAGACCGTCTCCACCGCCTCGGGCAGGCCCTTGAGCCCATCGCAGACCGGCATCAGCACATCGCTCACGCCGCGGTTCTTGATTTCGGTGAGGATGTGCAGCCAGTGCTTGGCGCCCTCGCCGCCGTCGCCGGCCCACAGCCCGAGGATCTCGCGCCGGCCCTCGGTGGTGACGGCCAGGGCCACGTAGATGGGCCGGTTGGCCACCGCACCGTCGCGGATCTTCACGTGGATGGCGTCGATGAAGACCACCGGATAGACGGGGCGGTTTCCATCAGTGGTTGCGAATCACCTGGTCAATAGGCCTGACAGGTATTCTCGCATGGCCTCGGCGGGGGTCCTGTCTCCGAGTGTGATGCGGGGGCGGTGGTTGAGCTGGCGGGCGACTTCGCGGAGGCCTTGGGCGGTGTGGACGGACAGGTCGGTGCCCTTCGGAAAGTACTGCCGCAGCAGGCCGTTCATGTTCTCGTTGGTGCCGCGCTGCCAGGGCGAGTGCGGGTCGCAGAAGTAGATCCGGAACCCCGTCAGCGCCTCGATGTCCTCGTGCAAGGTCAGCTCACGGCCCTGGTCCCAGGTGAGTGTCTTCTTCAGCCGTGCCGGGATGTGCGCGGTTTGCGTGATCAGCGCGTTCCGGACTTGCGGGGCCTTCCAGCCATGCGGCAAGTGGATCAGGTGGACATAGCGGGTGGTGCGCTCGACCAGGGTGCCGATCGCCGAGCCCTGGCCGCGGCCGATGATGAGGTCGCCCTCACAATGTCCGGGAACCGTGCGGTCGTTGACCTCGGTCGGACGGTCGTGGATGAGCGTCATGTTCTTGATCTTGTTCAGGGTGGGGACGCCTCGGCGCTGTCTTTTGCGGCGGGTGCGGCCGGTGCGGAGCTTGGCTTCGCACCGGCCGAGGATGCCGGCGAACAGGGCCCGGTAGATCGTCTCCGGACAGGCCCGCATCATCACGTCATTCGCGTACTCGCGGGCCAGGTAACGCGCGATCTGCTGCGGCGACCACTTCTCGGTGAGCTTCTCGCGCACGAGCGTACGCAGCGGCTCGCTGCCGCGGATCTTCTCCTCCTTGGGACGGCGACGCCGCAGTAGGGACTGGTTGTGGGCCCACCAGGGGTGGTAGCTGCCGTCCGGCTTCGCGTTGCGCTTGATCTCGCGGTAGACGGTCTGAAAGCTCTTCCCGATCGACGCGGCGATCTCCTTGAAGGTCTGCTTGGCCTGGAGCCCGTCGGCGATGGCGATGCGGTCGTTCTGGGTCAGGAAGCGCGGCGATATCAGGCCGGTGTCGGGGACGATCATGCTTCCAGCTTCGATGAACCAGTTCGAACCACAGCTGGCCGAGACCCCCACCACCCGGGCGGCAGCCGCACCCTTATAGCCCTCCCTGAGCAACTCGAAGTACCGCTTCTTCACCGAACTCGGCATCTTGTTGGGGGCGTACCTCGGCATCCGAACGCTCTCCTTCCGGAGCGTTCGCAAGCACCGATAGAACTCAAGCGGCGTCGAGAGGTCGGCTCTGCCATTCGGCCATGCCCTCCAGCACCTTGTCGGTGATGGTGGAGATGGTCTGCCGGGAGACCTCCGCGCCATAGACCTCTGCCAGGTGGGCCTGCACCTCGCCGGTGGTCAGGCCCTTCGCGGCCAGCGAGATGACCATCTCGTCGACGCCGGCCAGGCGCTTTTGGCGCTTCTTGACGATCTTCGGTTCGAAGGAGCCGTCGCGGTCGCGGGGGCACGATTATTTCCACCGGGCCGACGTCGGTCAGGACGGTCTTGGAGCGTTTGCCGTTACGGGAGTTGCCGCCGTTCTTGCCGACCGGGTCATGCTTGTCATAGCCGAGGTGGTCGGTGATCTCGCCTTCCAGGGCGGACTCCAGCAGCCGCTTGGTCAGCTGCTGCAGCAGCCCGCCCTCGCCAGTCAACTGCAGCCCCTCGGCCTGGGCCCGGCCCACCAGCTCCTCGATCAACTGGTCGTCCACGGCCTTCGCCGGCACAGCCTCCACGGGCTCGACAGCCTCGGAGCCGGACACGTTCTCAGTGGTCATCGATGCATCTTCCATGATCCGGAGTTACACCGAACGTCCTACAGTCCCCGGGAATTCGGTTCAGATATCCGGCGAGGCGTTCGAGGATCCGTCCGCGGTCTTCGTCCAGACGAAGGGTTTCGGGTCTTCGTTCCAGGTCTTGATCCAGGAGCGGATGTCCTTCTCCAGGGCCTGGACGTTCTTGTGGACGCCTCGTCGTATCTGCTTGTCGGTGAGCAGCCCGAACCACCGCTCGACCTGGTTGAGCCAGGAGCTGCTGGTGGGGGTGAAGTGCACGTTGAAGCGCGGGTGTGCGGCCAGCCACCGCTGGATGGCGGGCGTCTTGTGCGTGGAGGCGTTGTCGCAGATCAGGTGCACGTCCAGCTCGTCGGGCACTTCCTTGTCGATCCGGATCAGGAACTTTCTGAACTCCACGGCGCGATGCCGGCGGTGGATCTGGCCGATCACCTCGCCGGTGGCGGTGTTCAGCGCGGCGAACAGGGTGGTGACGCCGCCGCGCACGTAGTCGTGGGTGCGGCGCTCGGGCATGCCCGGCATCATCGGCAGCACGGGTGCCGACCGGTCCAGGGCCTGGATCTGTGTCTTCTCGTCCACGCACAGCACCAGTGCGTGCTCGGGCGGGGCGAGATACAACCCGACCACGTCACGGACCTTCTCGATGAACTGCGGATCCTTCGAGAGCTTGAAGGTGTCGACCAGGTGCGGCTTGAGGCCGAAGGTCCGCCAGATCCGCGCGATGGCCGACTGCGACAGGCCCATCTCCTTGGCCATCGACCGCGTCGACCAGTGCGTGGCGTCCCTCGGCGTGGTCTCCAGCGTCCTGACAACGACTTCCTCGACCTGGCCGTCGGTGATCTTCCGGGACCCGCCCGGACGCGGTTCGAGGCGGTCCCGCACGAACCGGGCCCGCCACCGGCTCACCGTGTGCGCCTCAACGCCCAGCCGGTCCGCAACATCCTTGTTCAAAGCGCCCGTTGCGCTTTCCAGTACGATCCGGCACGGCAGGGCCAGCGCCTGAGAGGACGTCCGACGCCTGGCCCAGCGGGCCAATGTCTCACGCTCGTCGTCGGTCAGCACCAGCTCGGCCTTCGGCCGTCCCGTCCTCGCCATCCGGACATCATGCCGAACCAGCACCGACTTACGCAGCAAATACCCGGCTCAGGACATTAGAGGTAGAACGCTCTGTCCGGGTTGGAGTGGCTGTTTGTCACCCGAGGGTTGCCGGAGCCTGACTCCTTTGGGTCGCCCGCCGGCACCAGCCTGCCACGCCACATACCGTCTCACCGCCATCGGGGGTATGCCCGGGCGCGACAGATCGTGTCTGTCGTCAGTGACGGCCGTTGCATGCACGAAAAGGTGCATGTTGACGATTTTCGCACATCGTGTCACTCTTCATATCGAGGCTCACATCTTGTGTGCGTGGGCCTGAGGTTTCGGCCACACTCTTGATCTTCAGTAGTCCGCGACGACCGCAGCTTCCGCCAGGGCCTGCGGCTGTCAAGGCTGCCTCATCACAAGACGTTGCACGAGTACGACTTCGCCTTCCAGCCCGACCTCGACCCGCGCAAGGTCAAGGACCTGGCGACTCTCTCGTTCGTCGAAACCAAGGCGAACGCTGGACTACCCGGTCCGCCTGGATTCGGCAGACGCACATCGCCGTGGCCCTCGCGGTCGCAGCCTGCCGGGCTGGCTACTCGATTTACTTCACCAGCTTTCGACGACATGGTCCGCAACCTCACAGCAGCCGAAGCCGCGGGGCATTTGGCCAGCAAGCTCGGCACCTACCTCCGCCCGAGCGTTCTGGTTGTGGATGAAGTCGGCTACCAGCCGCTCGAATGGGCGGAGGCGAACCTGGTCTTCCAGGTGATCTCCAAACGAAATGGGGCCAGGTCTTCGGTGACGAAGTCCTGGCCACCACCAACCTTGCCTGGCTTCTCCACCACTGCGACGCCGTCTCGATCAACGGCCCCAGCTACCGGCTCAAGAACTCGCTGCCATCGAGCGAGACACCAGGTTGCCTGACGACTGAGCGCGCTTACCTCTACTTGGCTGAGCACTTTCGCGAGTGCACCGACACTGCAAATACTTCCGCAACCTCACCATGTAGAACGCGGTCTTAAGACCAAATATGCCGTGCCCAGCCAGAGTGAGCCCAGCCTGTGGCGGTGTGGAAGGAAGCCGTGCCGAATCATGAGGAATTTCCCCGTACAGCGGAAAACTTGACGTCACCACATTCCCGACAGTAAGAACATTTTCGGCAGGCGTTGAAGTCGGATCCGTCAAGGGATACGTCGGCGAGACTTTCCATATGCGGAAAATAGATGACTTTATCGAAACACACGGAGCGCATACCGTCACAGGGCCGTGACCGCAAGACTTCGGCTCGCCCGAGGACCCGGCCGTCGTGTGGCAGTTGGCCAGGCCACCAGCGGCCTGACGGACGACTGCCTGCAGTGGCCCGCCAGCACCTTCCTTGGAAAAGGAGTTGAATATGCCACACCGTCAGACGCGTGGAATCGTGACGGATTATGGAACTTCCAATCCAGGCATTGAGGCCGATGCCATCATGACTGCCGCAGTGCTAGGTCTTGCGACCTGGCACATCAAGAATCAGGTCCCGATCCGGTTCGATATGGACCCTCGGGACAAGGACAAGGAATGGGAGCCCTTTAAGGAGGTCGTCCAACGACTCAATAGTGCTTCCGTAGGCTACCTTAGCCGGAACAATCTGCTACTGCCTGGCACCGTCGATGCGGGGTTTGCCCCATTATACACCAAAGGCGCGGTCATTGTCGGCGTTTATCACCTTGCCGGCCAGAAGACACCCGACTCGGTGAACGAACCGGTGCTGTCACCCCAGGGCAAGGTTTTATACGAGAAGATCCGAAACGAGCAACTTCCGCAGTATGTAGGGCGTGGAGCCTACACCGGCTTTGTCGACAACTGGAATTCCACTGGCGACACGGATCCGGTCGGCCCGCTGTCCACGGTCCGCTTCCTGGCTCCGAAACCGGACGTCCTGCACGAGACACCGATACTGTGCCCACGGTGGCTGCCTCCAATTTCAAGTGCCCTGTGGGGCCTGCGCCTGCGGCGAAACACACAGGATTCACATGTTCCCTGGGGAATGATCGGGGGCGACAAGGCGCAGAATCTGCCGAATACAGGGTTATCCAACCCGACGAACGCGCTGAACGAGGCCGACCAGGTCACCGGCCTGATGAAGGCACAGGGCATGGTCTTCGAGGGCGAACCGGCCCTGACGGACATCGTGGGCTACACGCATGGCATGATCCAGGCGATATACAAAGCGTATGCGCTTGGCCCTAGCACTACGCCATACGAGATCACGGTGGGGACCGAGACAACCAAGCTGGCCTCGTGCGTGCCGTGCAGCCTGTTCATGATCGCGCTGGGGTACCCCCCGACCTCGATCCACCTAGGCAGGGGCGAGTCGTGGGTGCCCTTGTTCGAGCCGTACACCCCGGGACGAAGCAGTGAGTCGGTCGAGCGAGCCGTGATCCGTGATCTCAACAACTCCTGGCAGGCCGCATGCGCCGAGTGGCTTTCGCTCGGGCTGAAGGTGCTGGATCAGGCGGCGGTGACCGACGACCACCAGGCGTCAGTTGCAGCGGTACGGACGTACCTCGATGCCAACTCGCGGGATAAGACAGTGGCCTCGCTACTCATCCTCGACGCGGTAACCATCCATGACAGTGAGATGAGCCGGATATCCCGCACACTGAAACCCGCCGATTCAGTGGAATTGATCGATCCGACACGCCAGTAGGAGGAAAGACACCTTTGAAGAAGCTGAGGGGGAAATCTCACCCTGACCCACGGGCGGACTCAGGTTGTCTGGCCCCCGGGCGGCGAACGCCTCACGTGTGGCCGTCCGCGATCGGCTGAAGGCCAACAGGAAGAGAGGAAATGCGAGATGAGTAAAATGGAGCCTGTGCGCGAAACTGAAGTGATCGTCACTGGTGACACGCTAAGAGTCTACGATACGACCACCCGGGACTGGAGGGGGAAAAACTTCGTCTGGGAGTGGAACCCCGGTTCTCGGTACAGGGGTTTCAATGGTGCCAATGATGCCAAGGTGCGACGCGATGCGTTCGGCAATGAGTACATGGTGCTCTGCGGCGGAACCTGGGTGATGGTGGTTCCTTACCGGAAGGACTCTGATGCCCTTGCCTGTTACGCCGTCGACACGGGGGCTAATGGCCTTCACGGTGTGGAGCTCCTGCCGGACGGCCTGATCGCGAGTTCCTCCCCGGGCACCGACCGGATTCAGCTGCACCGGATCGGCCAGGGGGTGGTGTGGAGCGAACAATTTTACGCCGCGCACAGTCTGTTGTGGGATGAAAGCCGGTCGGTCCTCTGGGCGGCCGGGCACAGCCAAAGCCCGCAGAAGCCGGGCGGACACGGGATGGTCCGTAAGTACCCTTTCGACCTAGAGACGGGCGTGCTCGGGGAGCCTGAAACCTACCCGGTCGACACCTATCCAGAATCTCTGCCCGAGGTCCCTGACAAATACCACCGACCCGAGTGGGCCGATTTGAGGCGGTACAGCAACTGGTGGGAAGGGCTGCACGACATCACACCCGTTCCGGGTGACGAGCACACTTTCCTCATGTCCACGGACGCCCGGTTGTTCCTATGCCGCCCAGGCGCCGATCCGCTGGACAGGTTTGAGGACGTGTCGGGACGCTTCGGGTACTTGTGTGGTGTGAAGGGTGTCAGTGTCCATCCGGACACAGGGCAGGTGTGCATGCTGCCCAACGACACCAAGAAGGACTTCGGCAGCACGGTCCGGTTCTTTGAGGCACGGCAGGACCGTCCGATCGAGTGGAACGAGTGCTACAAGGCACGCTGGGCCCAGAGCATGCCGGGATGGGAAGCGACTCTTATCTGGCCGGAAAAGTGAAGGCCGTTGAGCTCGGTCATGCGGCACGTATCGGGCGCGGGGTCGTGCTGAAATAGGAGAGCCTGGTAGGCATCATGGCCGAGCATCACGTGCTGTAGATGTGCCATTGAGCGGTATCGCGCAGGTCCTCGACCTCGGCGTCAACAGGTACTGCGTATCAGATTTCCACTGGTATCAGCGTGGCGGGACGCGGGCTGTGCGGTGGCTAGCCCGGGACGGCCGCCGCAGCGAGAGTCTTGCTCCGGTTGCTGCCAGGAAGCCGATTGACCGACGGCCGCTTTGGCGTATTCGCAGGAATCGGCAGGGAGTCGCCGTGGAGTACATATTTATATTAAATGCCGATGGGAATCGCATTCTTCCTCGTGGCCCGCCTTATGGGGTTGAGGAGGCAAACCAGACTCGCACTTGCCCGAGTTGCTACTACAGCAAGAGCCATGACGCAAGATCAGGAAGATTGGTTCGCGGCACTCGCAACGTTCACCTTTCGGGTAACCTCTTAATATGGAGCAAGAAAATGGCATACGATCTAAAGAAGATGGAACAGTGGGAAAAGGATCAAATCAAATTACACGGGGATGTGACAAAATCCGCATTTGAGCTTGCAAGGAAAGGCCTTAAGGTCAAATGGGATGACCCTTACCAGATCCTTGATTTCGGTCTCTCGGTTGTGTCCACCGCCATCGGCTTGATTCCCGTCCTCGGCCCCACATTTTCGTCCGTATTCAACTTCTTCACTGTGCTCTTTATGCCGTCCTCGGGCGCCTCGGACATTTGGCCTAAGATTGCCGAAAGAGTCAAGGCGATAGCTAAAGCCGAAGTGACGAGTTACCACCTGGAAACAATTGGGGCCTATCGAGCGAGTGTCCAGACGGCCCTGTCGGACCTTCAGGGAGCACTGGACACGAGGAATGCGAATAGTGCCAATATATACGTGGTGAACGCGAACCAGCAATTGGTCAATCTCATTAACAAGACGACGCAGGTGACGGGAGATGTTCAAGCCCTACCTGCTTTTGCCGCATTGGTTGATGTTCGGCTGTCCCTTCTGGTCTCTGCCATCAGGGGCGAAGACGAGTGGGGGATAATCGACAAGGATATCGTCAATAACTTTAGGCGCTCATATAATGCTGCTACCAAAGTAGGGAATGCTGTCGTTCGCGGCACGGAGGATGACGGTGCTTCGCAGCGAGCGCTCATCCATACGCTCCAGGGTATCGTCGAGAACGGCGATGCATCGCCCCATGCCCTTGCGGTGGCGGCGGATCTGATTGCCGATCTGCAGACTCCGAAACCAAATCTTGAAGACGTCGATGCGAATGGCGAGTATTCCTACGTTGAGCATGCAAGGAAGGTGTATTGGAAGGGATACAAGGGCGCGCTTGCTAACGGAACCGAGCAGGATGGTTGGTGGCGTGAGCCAGGGGGGAGCGGTGCAGACAAATCTCTGGATGACAACGGGTACCGGCGTACCGTTATTTCACAGTATGAATCCCTCATGAGAATCGCCGTTGTTCAAAAGGCTCTCATGTGGCCGTACATGCTGAGTGGGGAGATTCCCTCCGACGTCAGGAAGCAGCTTAATCAGCCCATCCGTTACCACTATGGACGCGGAGGGCCGGGCTCTTTCGAACTTAAATCGCCTACGGATGATCAGGTGGCCAATGGTTGGACGGTAGCGCCCCAATGGGACCGGGCTGCCCCAATTTCGTGGATCCAGGTTTGGTGGGGCGACGAGGTGGATGGGGTGAATTACTGGCGCATTAAAGGCGGCAATTGGGAAGGGGGAGACAAGGATAATTCTAAAGATGCGACAAATTCGAGAGTCCACACCGAAGCAGATAACGACTATTTCACGGCTGTAGGAGTCATCCGCAATACCTCTTATCCGAAACTTGGGAGCCTTTGTTTCCAGAGGGCATCGGACGAGTTGGATAAGGTGGCAAATAGCAAGGACAAGGCTGGGTGGGCTAAGGATGAAAGTAGCAGGGATGAGTTCGGGAGAAATCGCCTCGAAGGGGGATGGTCCTATGCGAGCCCTGGGACCGGGTGGCAGCTTTCCGACATTTCGGTTCCCGTTATGAGTAACACGGATCCGAAGGGGGCGGAAGGGATTGTGTTCTGGTTCCAGCCGGTTATCAATTATGAGAAGGATCCGGATTAGTGGATACAATCGGATACAGGCGCCCTCCTGAGCTTGCCGCTTGAGGTCCGTTGTGGATAGCGTCCGAATGTGTTCGGTGTTTCCCGAGTTCACCGAACGTCCAGGGAGCCGCCATCGATCCTGTGATCAGCCATGACCCGGCTGATGATAAATCGGGCGAGGAGTGGTGGGTAGAACAGGCGGAGCCCCAGGACTGTTGAGCGAGGCGTATAGCTCCGGCTCTTCGGCACTGGGGCTCCGTCCTCTCACCCGGCACTGTAGTGGCCTTCTTGCCGGCCGCGAACAACCAGCTGGCGGTGGGCTGCGGATGCGTTGCGCTTGCCAGCACTCCAGCAGCACACGCACCTCGGCATCGACTGTGAATCGGTCCCCTGACCTGGCACCGAGCCGATTGCCGTGAGGGGGTCAGCTTCGGCTTGTGAGAGTCACCGCCACGCCGTCCGCTCCAATGCCCCAAGGCACTCCCTCTGAAACCGTACGCCCCTCACACACGCGTGCCCATATTTCCCGCCTGAGGCGGGATGCTAATACCAGCGTGTCGAGAACGATGGGTTGGAAGCTGCGAGAATTTAGCAGAAAATGGAGATCGAAATATCGAGGAGCGAGAAGCGGAACCCTGCCTTTCTGTGCCTCCCTGTAATTACGGGTCGATACGGGATGGGCATCGAAATGTATGATGCCGCTACCGGGTAATTGATCTGGAATTGGACTGGTCGGGATGTATCCGATGCATTGCAGGGAGAGTCGCATGTACAGCTTCGCAACGCGATTTTAGACAAGAATGGGAACATTAAGGGAGAAGTCGCGAATGCCAAATTTGCAGACGCCTCTCGAAAAATGGGCTAGGCGTGCATACTCGGTCAAACTGGAGAGGCGTAGGCAGCTACCTGGACGAAGGAGGCCATACTCAGCAAGTGTACTTCTTCGGTGCAGATGCTCCGGATAATTTGGACTACGCAAATTTGGGGCTAATGGATGGATTTACAAGGCGCGATGGTTCGATGAAACACCCGGATGGCTATCTGCTGGTGTGAAGGAGTAGCGGGTCGGTTGCGTCGCCATTCTCTTCTTCCTTTTGCTGACACAAAGAGGGCATGGTGCATGACCGCCAGGGCCCGTGACACGTCTCCAGCGGTCAGAAGTGATAATTTTAAGGTTACGGAATTATTCCTCACCCATTTTTCATCCGTAGCCAGACGTTGGATTCTTTCCTGGGAAAGCCCACGCCGAGGTGCGATGCGCTCTCCCCTCCAGGCCCCGCTCGACGAGCGGGGCTTTTCTTTCGCCTGCGAAAGGTAGTGTTCTCTTATGTCCGAGTTCAGCAACGACCCCGAAGGAGCCGCCGTCTACGGCTATTTGCGGTCTGGGCGGCTTCCTGCGGCCGTGGGCGCGGCGGAGCCTGTTCTGTCGAGTGTGCCGGGTCGCCGTCGGCGGGGGCTGGCCAACGCGATGGAGGTCGCCCGTGCGGAAGGTCTTGATCTCGGTCTCGAATCGATGACCCGTGGCGAGCTGCTGTACTCGCGAGGCAACTGTCGCTTCAGGCCTCGCCCGACACCGCCGGGTGTGGAGGCGTTGGTCTTTGGCCTTGCCAGGACCACACTCGGGTGTCGGCGGGGGAAAGCCTGGGGGCTGGCTCGCGCCTGGGCAGAGGCCGGATGCGCCGGGCAGGCGGAGGTGCTTTGCTGGGTCGAGGTCGTGGGACTGCGTAACTCGCACGTGGTGCGGCAGTTGCGGGCACATGGCATCACACCTGACATGCTGGAGAATCGCATTGACGGGGTCATCGCCAGCCGCAGGCTGCGGAGCGGTGAGCGCGTCGGCAGCATCATCGGTGCCCTCCTGGCGCTCACGAGACAAGGCGACATGGCATCGCAGTGTGTGTTGCCCAGGCTGACGAGAGGCGCAAGCCGTCGTGAGCCCTCACTACCTCATGGATCCCCGGTTGCGAAAGGTGCTTGATCATTTCGCGATGGTGCCCGGCCTGCCGACCTGGGTGTGGATGACGGCGCCGTGTAGCCACAGCGTCGGACGGTCCCGGAAGACCTTTCGCCCAAGCCCTGTTGGACCTCGACGCCGTGCGCGCGGCCGGCGCCGCCACGGCCGCGCGTGAGGCGGTCGGCCGGCTCACGGCCGGCGGGAGCGCCGGATTCTGGGTCCATCTGGACGTCGACGTCCTGGACGACGCGGTCATGCCGGCCGTCGACTACCGCCAACCCGGCGGACTGAGCTGGTCGGAGCTGGAGAGCGTGCTGTGCACGGCGCTGGCCGACGAACGGGCCGTCGGCCTCGACGTCACGATCTTCAACCCCCGGCTCGACCCCGACGGCAGTATCGCGGCCCGGCTCACCGAGTGCCTGCACCGCGGCCTGTCCGCACGCAGCTGACCCCGTGGATGAACTGCGTGGACATCAGGGCTCCCCACCGCGTATCTTCCGCGAGCGACCGCTGACCTGCGCGGTCGTTCGTGTACCCGTGGGGGGTTGCTTGTCATGTCCGCCGACTCGATCTACGCCGCGCCGAACAGACCGGCGAAGGTGCGGTCGCTCAGGGGCCTCGGCGCCGCCGTGGTCGTGCTGCTCGGCCTCGTCATCGCGGCGGATGTCTTCGCCGTCGTCGTGGGAGCCAGGCTGTACGGCCTCTGGAGCGCGGAGGCGCTCGACCAGGAGACCTACAGCAGGTGGGAAGGGCTGTACAACTGGTCCGATGTCGCCACGATGGACACCTTCCTGCTCTGCGGCGTCGTGTTCCTGGTCTGGTTCCACCGCGCGCGGACCAATGCCGAGGCGTTCGCCCCGGGCGCCCACCGAATGACGCCCGCTTGGGCGGTGTGGAGCTGGATCGTGCCGGTCGTGAACCTGTGGATCCCGCGCCTGATCGCCCTCGACATCTGGTCGGCGAGCACCCCGGGAGACCGCCTCGGACCGGCGCCCCGGCGGTCGAACCGACTCGTCAACGCCTGGTGGACGCTCTGGATCGCGGGCATGGTCCCTACGTTCATGGCAACGATGACGTACGCCAGAGCAGTAGAGGCGGACGAGACCAGGGAGGCGATCGGCCTGACCCTGGTCTCCGCGCTGTTCGACATCGCCGCCGCGGTCCTGGCGATCGTCTTCGTACGGCGCCTCACCGCGATGCAGCATCGCAAGGCGCTGGAGCAGTAGCCGGGCGCGTTGGTGTGTGCAGCCGGTCAGGGCCCGGTGGCGTACGCGACGAAGGCCGACCACGCGGTGGGGGAGAGGGCGAGCCGGGGGCCCTGCTTGGCCTTGGAATCGCGGACGTGGACCGTGGTGGGGCAGGTGGCGACCTCGACGCAGTCGTCACCGGAGCTGCCGCTGTAGCTGGACTTGTGCCAGGAGAGGGCGATCTCGATGCAGTCGCCGGAGCCGCCACTGCTGTAGCTGCTCTTGAACCAGGCCAGGTCTGTGGTGCTCATACTTCTCCTCGCATCCGCTGCAACAGGCCCACGGAGTCTTCTGGGGTGAGAGCCTGTGAGCGCATCCTGGCATACCGCATCTGGAGCATGCTGACCACTTTGGGCTCGGCGATGAGCTGGCCGCTTTCCTGCCCCTCGCAGTACCCATACCACCTGTTCTCTGGGGTCTCCAGCAGCTGCATCGGACCATCGAGCCCTGCATGCGTTTCACGTACGAGTGGCATGACCTGGATCTCGATGTTTCGCCGTTCGGCGACCGTCACAACGTGGTCGACCAGCTCCCGGGTGACCTCCACCCCGCCCATCCGCCGAAGGAACAAATGCTCTTCGAGGATGAAGCTGAAGGCCATATTGGGCCGCTCGTGCAGTAGTTGTTGCCGCTCTGCCCGCGCCAGCCACTGGGCCTCGATCTGCTCGTCACCCAGGGGAGGCAGCTGGTTCGTGAACAGCGTTCGTGCGTACGCCTCCGTCTGCAACAAGCCCGGAATCAGGCGACATTCGTACGTGCACAGGCTGACCGCCAGCCCCTCCATCCGCGCCCACCGGCGGAACCACGCCGCCAGCCCCGGCTGCCGTGACAGATGCCGCGCCGCCTTCCGTAACGCCCCCGTGTTGCCCAGCACCTCCTCCGCACGCTCCACGAACGCGTCGTCCGGCATCCGCCGCCCCAGCTCGATCGACGCGACCGTGTGTTTGGAGAACTGCACCAGTGGGGCGAACTCGACCCGGCTGAGCCCCGCGTGCTCGCGCAGCGCCTGGACCACCGCGCCGAACGTCCTCAGGCTGTCCGAGGACTCCGGCTCCATCCCCTCAGTGCCGATCTCGGCCATCACCGGCCACCTCCCGCGCTCCCACCCCGCTGACCCACTCCCAACCGCACTATCGTCACGGACAGTTATGCGTACTGTCCACCGCGCGTGCGCGTACGCTGACGCAGCGTACGCGGCGCCTGCCTGGAGAAAGGGACTCCACGGGCGTCACATTGGGCTCATGATCCCCTCCGCCGGCAGCCGACAGGCCGTGACCGTACGTGTGTTCACCCAGCGTTTCAGCTCCACCCCGCGCGGCGCCCGCCTCGCCCGCCACCTCGCGCTCCACCAGCTCCACGCCTGGGGCATCCCGCACGGCAGCGACCCCTCCGACATCGCCGCCGTCCTCGTCGCCGAGCTCGCGGCCAACGCCGTCACCCACGGCCGCGTACCGGGACGGGACTTCGAACTGCGCCTCGTCCACGCCCCCGGCTCCCTCCGCGTCGAGGTCTCCGACACCCGCTCCGAGCGCCGCCCACCCGGACCCGGGGAGTTCGGGGCTCCGCCGCCCGGGGCGGAGTCCGGGCGTGGGCTCGTCCTCGTGGCCGCGCTCGCCGACCGGTGGGCGGTCGTGGACCGCGTACCCGTCGGGAAGACCGTGCGCGCGGAGCTGGACCTGCCGCGCGTCAGCGGGGCACCCTCGTCACTACACGGGCTGGAGCAGGTCCCAGCGGTTGCCGTACAGGTCCTCGAAGACGGCGACCGTGCCGTACGGTTCGCGGCGCGGCTCTTCGAGGAAGCGGACGCCCGCCGCGGTCATCCGGGCGTGGTCGCGGGCGAAGTCGTCGGTGTGGAGGAAGAAGCCGACGCGGCCGCCGGTCTGGGTGCCGACGCTCGCCAGTTGCCCGTCTCCCTTCGCGCGGGCGAGCAGCAGATCGGTGCCGCTGCCGCCGGCCGGGCGGACGACCACCCAGCGGGAGCCGTCGCCGCGGTCCGTGTCCTCGACGAGCGTGAAGCCGAGGGCGTCGCGGTAGAAGGCGATGGCCTCGTCGTAGTCGCGCACGACCAGCGCGACCAGGGCGATACGGGGCAGCGGGCCGGACGGGCCGGTCGGGGCGGACATCATGGTGCTCCTCGGTAGGGGGGATCAGTATCGCCCGGGCAGAATGCCTGCCATGGACCCGTCGATCGACCAGCTCGCCGACCGTGCCCGGCATCTCGCCCGCCCCGGCGGGCGCCGGATCCTCGGGATCGCCGGGCCGCCAGGGGCCGGCAAGTCGACGCTCGCGGAGGAGCTCGTGGAGCGCCTGGGCGCGGGGCTCGCCGTGCTCGTGCCCATGGACGGTTTCCACCTCGCCCAGGCCGAGCTGGAGCGGTTGGGGCGCGCGGGGCGGAAGGGCGCGCCGGACACCTTCGACGCGGCGGGGTACGCGGCGCTGCTGGCCCGGCTGCGGACGGCGGCCGGTGCGGGCGAGACGGTGTACGCGCCCGCCTTCGACCGGGGGCTGGAGGAGCCGGTCGCCGGGAGCGTTCCCGTCCCGGCCGGCGTCCCGCTCGTGGTCACCGAAGGCAACTACCTGCTCCACGACGAGGGGGCGTGGGCCGGGATCCGGGCACTGCTCGACGAGGTCTGGTACCTGGAGGTGGCGGACGGGGTGCGGGTGCCGCGGCTCGTGGACCGGCACGTCCGCTTCGGCAAGGAGCGGGCGTACGCGGAGCGGTGGGTCAGGGACTCGGACGAGGCCAACGCGAGGGTGGTGGCGCGGGGGCGGCACCGTGCGCATCTGACCGTGCGCATCTGACCGGGCACGACCGGCCGTGGGCATCCGACCGGGCATGACCGGCGGGGCACGACCGGCGGGGCGCGACCGACCGCGTGGATGGACGCGGCCCACTGCGCCGGTCACGGCGAGGCCGCGGCCCAGGGGCCGACGCCCCCGATGCGTTCGACGGAGTAGCGCACGATGTAGCCGGGACCCTTCGGCGCAGGGAACTCGGCGTCCGGGGCCATATAGACCTTCGCCAGGCGGTTGAGCAGATCCCAGGTGTCGTCGCTCGGCAGGTACTCGTTGAGAAGGACGCCGGGCATGCGCGGGGCGTCGAAGGACAGCACGACGCGGGGGTCTCGCTCGATGTTGCGCAGCTTGACGTGATGCGACATATGACCGCTGACGAGATCGTCGCCGTCCAGCGCGATCCAGATGACGGTCACCTGTGGGCTGCCGTCGGGGTTGATGGTGCTCAGGTGAGCCATGGGGCCGGACTCGATCAGATCGCGGAGTTCGGGTGGCAGGCCGGTCATGGTGTGGTCCTTTCCGGGGCGGGACGGTCTGGCTCGGGACGGTCTGGTGCGGTCGGTCCAGTGAGGGTCGGTCTGGTGCGGGATCGCTTCCGTGTTCCCTTCGATCCGCACCACAGCATCGGGGGACGCAGCGGCGGAGTGCCTCAGCCACGCTGCGGGGGTTTTCCCCAGCACCGATTCGGCGGGGCACACCATGGTCCGCAGGTGTCCGGTTTCCGTAGGTTCGAGGGGTCAGCAACGATCACCTGGAAAGGACGGAGCCCATGCGGCTGCGGAAGACGACGCAGGACCGGGACACCGGGCCCGCGGTGGAGCTGCGCGGGGTCGGCCGCCGGTACGGCAGGGGCAGCGGCGCCGTGCACGCGCTGCGGGGCATCGACCTCACCCTGGAGCGCGGCACGTTCACCGCGGTGATGGGGCCCTCCGGCTCCGGAAAGTCGACCTTTCTGCAGTGCGCCGCCGGGCTCGACCGTCCGACGTCCGGGTCGGTGCGCCTCGGCGGCACCGAGATCACGGGAATGAGCGAGGGCAGGCTCACCGCGCTGCGCCGCAGCCGGCTCGGCTTCGTCTTCCAGTCGTTCAACCTGCTGCCCTCGCTGACCGTCGAGCAGAACGTACTGCTCCCGATGCGACTCGCGGGGCGGCGCTCGGGACAGGCGGAGGCGGCCGGGATGCTGGCCCGGGTCGGGCTCGGCGAGCACGCAAGGCGCCGCCCCGGCCAGTTGTCGGGCGGCCAGCAGCAGCGGGTTGCCATCGCCCGGGCGCTGGTCACCCGGCCCGACGTCGTCTTCGCCGACGAACCCACCGGCGCGCTGGACACCGGCACCGCGGCCGAGGTGCTCGGCCTGCTGCGGCAGGCCGTGGACGGTATGGGCGCCACGATGGTGATGGTCACCCACGACCCGGCCGCCGCCGCGTGGGCGGACCGGGTGCTCTTCCTCGCCGACGGCGTCATCGCCGACAGCCTGCACGGCGCCCCCGCCGCCCGGATCGCGGACCGGATGACCGCGCTGACCGCGGGTGCCGCGGGTGCCGCGGGTGCCCGGGCGCCGCGCACCACCGCCACGGCGGGAGCGGTCGCGTGAGCCTCCTGCCCAACGGTCTCGCCCGCGCCGCCATCCGCTTCAGGCCCGCCGCATTCGCCGGCACCTTCGTGGCCCTGCTGCTGGCCGCGATGATCACCTCGGCCTGCGGCTTCCTCGCCGACACGGGGGTCCGCGCCTCCGTCGCCCCGCAGCGGTACGCGCACGTCCCCGTCCTGGCCGCCGCCGGTCAGCACGTCGGGGAGGGCGAGGCCGTCCCCGAGAAGGCGCGGCTCGACGCCGCGCTCGTACGCGAGGTGGCCGCCGCTCCCGGTGTCGCCGCCGCCGTCCCCGACGTCACCTTCGACGTGCGGCAGGACGGCTCGCCGCTCGTCGCGCAGGGGTGGGGCTCCACCTCCTTCACGGGGACGAAGCTGAGCTCCGGCGCGGCGCCGCGCGAGGGCGAGGTCGTGCTCACCGAGGGGAGGCCCGGCGACCGGATCACGCTGACCACCGCGGACGGTGAGCGCGACTTCCGCGTCTCGGGTGTCGCCGCCGGCGGACCGGCCCCCGCCGCCTGGTTCGCGGACGCCGAGGCCCCCGCCCTGGCCGGGCACCCGCGCACCGTCGACGCCATCGCCGTACTGCCCCGGCACGGGGTCGCCACCGGCGAGCTGGCCGCCGCCGTCGAGCGAGCCGTCGGCGACGCCGCCCGCGTGCACACCGGTGACGCGCGCGGAGCCGTCGAGGACCCCGGAGTCGGATACGCCAAGGAGGTCCTCGAAGCCCTCGGCTTCTCCTTCGGCGGCATCGCCGTCATGACCGCGGTCTTCACGGCCGCCGGAACCGTCGCCCTCTCCATCAACCAGCGCGGACGGGAGTTCGCGCTGCTGCGCGCCATCGGCGCCACGCCCTGGCAGATCCGCCGCTCCATCGCCACCGAGGCGCTGCTGGTCGCCCCGCTCGCGGGTGCGCTCGGCTGCCTGCCCGGAATGGCCCTGGCCCGCTGGTGGTTCGCGCAGCTGCAGCACAGGGGCGCCATCCCGGACGCCGTGCAGCTGCGCCTGTCCGCGGTACCGGTCTGGGTCGCCATCGGTACCGCCGTCGGCACCGCCCTGCTCGCGGGCTTCGCCGCCGCGCGCCGGGCGTCGAGGATCAAGCCGGGGCAGGCGCTGGCCGAATCCGCGGTCGAGCCCTTCCGGCCAGGCATCATCCGTTCGCTCCTGGGCCTCGGCTCCCTCGCGGGCGGCGTTTCCCTGGCGTATATCGCAGCCGAGGAAGGCGGGCAGGAGGCGGCCGAACTCGCCCTCGGCATCGTCATGTTGCTGATGCTCGGCATCGCGCTGCTCGGCCCCTTCGTCGCCAAGGCATGCGCCCTGCTGCTCGGCCTCCCGCTGCGCGCCGGCTCCGCGACGTCGTCGCTCGCCGCCGCCAACACGTGGGCCAACGCCCGCCGGCTGGCGTCCGCGATCACTCCCGTCGCGCTGGCCCTGGCGTTCTGCTCGGTGCTGGTCTTCTTCCACACCAGCGAGGACCGCGAGACGGCCCGGCAGCAGAGCGCCGGCCTCACCGCCGACGCGGTGGTCAGCGCCGAGGGCGGACTGCCCGCCACGGCCGTCGCCCGCGCCGCCGCGACACCGGGCGTGGACGAGGCGGTGGGCCTGCTGCGCGGCAAGGTGCTCGTCCGGGTCGGCAGCGGCGGCGACCGCTGGTACGAGTCCTTCGCCGCCCAGGGTGTGCACGGCGGCCGGCTCGACGCGGTGCAGGACCTCGACGTCCGCGAAGGCTCCCTCGGTTCCTTCGGCGCCCTCGGCTCGCCCGGCCTTCTCGGCGAGCCCGGCGAAAGCGGTGCGCCCGGCGAGAGCGGTGCGCACGGCGGACCCGGCGGACCCGGCAAGGACACCGTCGCCATCGACGCGGGGCTGGCGAAGGCCGCCCGCGTCGGCCTCGGGGACCGCCTCGACCTGCGGCTGCCCGACGGCACGAAGGCCGCGCCGAAGGTCGTCGCCACGTACGGCCGCGGACTGGGCCTCGCCGCGGTCACCCTGCCCCGCGCGGCACTTGAGGGCCACGTCGGCTCGGCGTACGACAGCGAGGTCCTGGTCCGCGCGGCCCAGGGCGCGGACCCCACCGCCGCCCTGTCCCGCCTGGGCACCGTCACCGGCCGGGACGGCTACGTCGCCGCGCAGGACAAGGACCGCGCCGTCAACGCGTGGGGCAACAAGACGATGGCCGTCGTGCTCGGCGGCTTCGCGGCCGTCGCCGCCGCCAACACCCTGGTGATGACCGTCCTCGACCGGCGCCGCGAGCTGCGCACCCTGCGGCTCGTCGGCTCGACGCGGCGGCAGGTGCTGCGGATGGTCGGCTGGGAGGCGGCGCTCGTCTCGGTCGCGGGCATCGTCCTGGGCGGAACGATCGCCGCGGTCACCCTGATACCCATGATCCAGGGCCTGTTCCACACGTATCCGTACGTCCCGCCCGTGCTCTTCGCCGCCTTCGCGGGCGGCACCCTGGCGCTGGGGCTGACGGCGACGACGCTCCCGGCGCGGCTGGCGCTGCGCGACCAGCCGGGATAGTTCCCGTCGCCGTCGCCGTCGCCGTCGCCGTCGCCGCCACCACCGGCGGCGGCGGACTGGCGGCAGGGGACCGTCCGGGCGACAATCCCCACCGTGGAGATGACCGCGCGTGAACTGAACCGGGCCACGCTCGGCCGTCAACTGCTGCTGCGCCGGGAGCCGCTGGGCGTCCTCGACATGGTCCGCCGCGTCGTCGCGCTCCAGGCCCAGCAGGCGGCCTCACCGTACGTCGCGCTGTGGAACCGGATCAGCGACTTCGCACCGGCCGCACTGGACGCCGCGTACACCCGCCGCGAGGTCGTCAAGGCGACGCTGATGCGGATCACGTTGCACGCGGTCCACTCCGACGACTACCAGGTCTTCCGCGAGGCGATGCGGCCGACGTTCCACGCCTCCAGGCTCGGCTACCGCTTCGCCGCGGCGGGGCTCACCCCGGCCGACGCCGAGGAGCTCGTCCCGGAGCTGGTGCGCTTCGCCGAGCAGCCGCGGACGGTCGCCGAGATGGAAGCCTGGCTCGAACAGCGCCTCGGCACCGACAAGAAGGCCGGGGCCTGGTGGGGGCTGCGGGCGTACGCACCGCTGCTGCACGCACCGACCGGCGGGCCCTGGTCGTTCGGCCACCGGCCGTCGTACGCCGCCGCGCCGACGCTTCCGGCGTCGGCGGCACCGGATCCCGAGGGCCGGGAGGAAGCCCTGCGGACCCTCGTCCTGCGCTATCTGCAAGGGTTCGGTCCGGCATCGGTGGCGGACGTGGCGCAGTTCGCCATGGTCCAGCGGGCACCCGTGCGCGCGGCACTGCACGCGCTCGACGGCACCGTCGAGCAGCTGAAGGGCCCCGGCGGCACGACGCTGTTCGACCTGCCCGGCGCCCCGCGCCCACCCGCCGACACCCCGGCGCCCCCGCGGCTGATGGCGATGTGGGATAGCGTCCTGCTGGCCTACGCCGACCGCAGCCGCGTCATCCCGCCGGAGCTTCGTCGGCTGGTGATCCGCAACAACGGCGACGTGCTGCCGACACTGCTGGTCGACGGCTACGTCGCCGGCGTCTGGCGCCAGGTCGACGGCGGCATCGAGGTGACGGCCTTCCACGACCTCCCGTCCGACGCATGGGACGGCCTCGCTGCGGAGGCCCGGTGCCTGATGACGCTGCTGGCTGAGCGGGACCCCCGGGTCTACGGCCGGTACGACCACTGGTGGGCCAAGCTCCCCGACGGGCAGGTCCGGGTGCTCCCGGGCTGAACCCGGAGGAACCGGAGCGCCGGGGGACGCCCTCGGGGTGGTCCTCGTCCCGCCCGACCACGCGGAGCACCTCGCATGGGACGGCCTCGCTGCGGAGGCCCGGTGCCTGATGACGCTGCTGGCCGAGCGGGACCCCCGGGTCTACGGCCGGTACGACCACTGGTGGGCCAAGCTCCCCGACGGGCAGGTCCGGGTGCTCCCGGGCTGAACCCGGAGGAACCGGAGCGCCGGGGACGTCCTCGGGGTGGTCCTCGTCCCGCCCGACCACGCGGAGCACCTCGCATGGGACGGCCTCGCTGCGGAGGCCCGGTGCCTGATGACGCTGCTGGCCGAGCGGGACCCCCGGGTCTACGGCCGGTACGACCACTGGTGGGCCAAGCTCCCCGACGGGCAGGTCCGGGTGCTCCCGGGCTGAACCCGGAGGAACCGGAGCGCCGGGGACGTCCTCGGGGTGGTCCTCGTCCCGCCCGACCACGCGGAGCACCTCGCATGGGACGGCCTCGCTGCGGAGGCCCGGTGCCTGATGACGCTGCTGGCCGAGCGGGACCCCCGGGTCTACGGCCGGTACGACCACTGGTGGGCCAAGCTCCCCGACGGGCAGGTCCGGGTGCTCCCGGGCTGAACCCGGAGGAACCGGAGCGCCGGGGGACGTCCTCGGGGTGGTCCTCGTCCCGCCCGACCACGCGGAGCACCTCGTCGGGTGCGGCACCGGCCCGGACCGGGTCGACCACGAGGTCACCGCCACGCCGCCACGCCGCCACGCCGCCACGCCGCTACGCCGCCGCGTCGCCGTAGCCGGTCCTGACAACCGGATCGTCGAGTGGTCGACGTCCTGACGGCCAGGACGTCGACTACTCGACGACCGCCATCTCACGCGCCGTGTTGTTGAAGCGCCGCCCGCCCGACTCCGTCACCGTCACGATGTCCTCGATCCGGACCCCGAAGCGGCCCCGCAGGTAGATGCCCGGCTCCACCGAGAAGCACATGCCCGCCACCAGCGGGCGGTCCTCGCCCTCGATCATGTACGGGGGTTCGTGCGTCGTGACGCCGATGCCGTGGCCCGTGCGGTGGATGAAGTGCTCGCCGTAGCCGGCCGCGGTGATGACCTGGCGGGCCGCGCGGTCGACGTCCTGGCAGGCGGCGCCGGGGCGGACCGCGTCGAAGCCGGCCTGCTGGGCGGCGCGTACGACATCGTGGACGTGCTGCTCCTCGGCGGTCGGCTCGCCGACGTGGACGGTGCGGGTGGTGTCGGAGCCGTAGCCGTCCTTCAGGCCGCCGAAGTCCAGGACGACCATGTCGCCCTGGACGATGGTGCGGTCGCCGGCCTCATGGTGCGGATCGGCGCCGTTCGGGCCGGAGCCGACGATGGTGAAGTCGACCTGGGAGTGGCCGAAGTGGCGCAACAGGTCCGCGAGTTCGGCCGCGATCTCGGTCTCCTCGCGGCCGGAGAAGCGGACCTTGAGGATCTCCTCGTACGCCGCGTCGGCAGCGGCGCCGGCCGCTTCCAGCCGGGCGAGCTCGGCCGCGTCCTTGACCGCGCGGAGCATCGGGAGCGCCTCGGTGAGCGCCACGTACGAGGTGTCGGGCAGCTGCTTGCGGAGACCGAGGAGGTGCATCGCCCAGGTGTTGTCGCTGACCCCGAAGCGGCCCCGGCCGTCGAGGAGCGGGGCGGTGACCGCGTAAGGGTCGTTGCCGTCCGTCCAGTCGCGGAAGGTGAGCGCGGGGGCGCCGGGCGCGTGCTCGGCGTCGGGGGCCTCCAGGGCGGGCACGACGAGGACCGGGTCGTGACCGTCGGCGAGGACGAGGAGGGTGAGCCGCTCGGTCGGCACCGGCCGGTAGCCGGTGAGGTGGACCAGGTCGGGGCCGGGGGCCACGAGGAGCCCGGCGAGCCCGGCGTCGGCGGCGGCCCGGGCGGCCCGGGCCATCCGGGCCCGGTAGTCGTCGGCGGTGAAGGGCTCGGCTGCGGCGGTCACGGCGCTTCCTCCCACATGGCTTCAGTCCTCGTCGTCGTGCCGCTGCTGCGTCACGAGCCGTTCCAGCAGGTCCTGGAAGTCGTCCCCGACGACGATCCGGAGCCCGTCGCCGTCCTCGTCGCGGTCGCTGAGCTGGGTGAGCGTCCCGTTGCGCCACCAGTACACGTACGGCGTGATCGCGCCCGGCGTGTCCGCGTACCCGGAGGCGGCGAACGCGGCCATGCCGTTCAGGGTGGGTATGACGCTCGCGTCGCGGATGACGTGGAAGGCGACCTGGTGCCGGAAGGGCAGCGCGACGAGCGCGCCGTCGGGCGTGATGTGCTGCCCGGTCACTTGCCGGACGAGCGCCTCCAGGACCAGCACCCTGCTCGCGGTGTAGAAGGAGTCGCCCACCACCACCTCGAAGCACATGCCCCCGGCGTCCTTGATGGTCTCGTGGCCCTCCACCGGCAGACCGCGCAGATTGTCCATCGCCCGCTGCCGCAGCCGCGGCACGTCGCCGAGCGGTTCCAGGGCGTCGTCGGTGAGCATCATGACGCTCTCGGGAAGGTCGAGGGCGAGGACCTCGCAGAGCCCCGGGGCGAGCGGCCGGGCGTAACCGAAGGTCTCCGGATCGAGACCCTCGGAGCCGATCACCCGGGGGTAGAGCTGGGCACGGATCTGGTCGGGCGGGAGCGTGTCGAGAGCGGACGGGGCGTCCATGGTGCGCAGCACCATGGCGACATGCCCGCGAATCACCTCGGGCCACACCCGGGGGCCGCGCTCGTCATTGTGGAGGACCGCGGCGAGGTTCCCGAGCCCGAACTGCCGCCCGGCGCTGTCGACGACGACGTCCGCGTAGACGCTTACCTCGAGCCCCTGCTCGGCGAACGCCTCCCGGACCTGCCCGCGGAAACGCGCGCCCTCGCCCTCGGAGAAGAAGGAGAACTCCGCGTCCCGGGGCACGTCGTCCCCGTCCCGCTTCGGTCCCCGCCTGAACAGCCCCACATCAGCCCCCGCTCCTCATGCGTGTCCTCTGCTTTCGAGCCTACCGACCTCCCCTCACGCCCCGCTTCCCAGGCCCGTCCCACCGCGACCGGGGCCGCCCGGCCCGGTCGCCCACCGCAGAAGCGCCGGTCACGGAGCGCGACCGGCGGCGGGCAGTCGGGTGAACCGCCCGCCCGGATCGTGCGGCCGGCCTGACCGCCATTTGGCGGTGGTGCTGTTGCAGGCCCGCCCGGGCCGAAGTGGTATCGGGGCGGATGCCTTGACGGCAGACGGACGTTCACATGTGGCCCGGCCGAAGGATGAGCATGCGCATACCCGGATCCATAGCCGGCCGCGGCGGCTACGCCGCGGCCGCGCTCGCTGCGGTGATCTGCACGACACTGACCGCCGGGCAGGGACGTGCGGCGCCCGGTGACGGGCCGGCTCCCTCCGACCACGCCGCGCCGCTCCAGTGGAGTCCGTGTCCCGAGGCCGGTGAGTACGACTGCGCGACCGCGCAGGTACCGCTGGACTACCGCAACCCCGGGGGGCGTTCCATCGAGCTGGCGCTCGTCCGGCGGAAGGCGACCGGGCCGGGACCGCGGATCGGGTCCCTCTTCTTCAACCCCGGCGGGCCCGGGGCCGCCGGCACGGAACTGCTGCCGGCGACGTACGAGGCGTTTCCCCCCGAGGTGCGCCGGCGCTTCGACATCGTCAGCTGGGATCCGCGCGGGGTGGGCGCGAGCACCGCCGTACGCTGCTTCGACACCACGGACGAGGTCATCGCATGGGCGGAGCCGGTCCCCGCCGGATTCCCCGTCACCGCGCAGGAGCGGACCACCTGGGTCGACGCGTACGCCGACCTCGGCCGGCGCTGCGAGAAGAGCGACGCCGAACTGCTGCGGTACGTCTCCACCGCCGACACCGCCCGCGACCTGGAGCGGCTCCGCGAGGCGGTCGGCGACCGGCAGCTGAGCTACTTCGGGGTGTCGTACGGCACGCTGATCGGCGCCACGTACGCCAACCTCTTCCCCGGCAACGTCCGCGCCATGGTCCTCGACGGCAACATAGATCCCCACACCTGGCTGTACGGCGGCTCGAAGAGCGAGCCCCTGCTGGGGACGTTCCAGCGCGACAGCACGGACCTGGGGGCCTTCGCGACGCTCGAACAGTTCCTCGAACTGTGCGGGCGCGCCACCGCCGACCGCTGCGCCTTCTCCGCCGGCAGCCCGGAGGCGACCCGCGCCAGGTTCACCCGGCTGATGCAGCGCCTCCAGGACGCCCCGCAGGACGACTGGACCTACGCCGTGGCCGTCGCCACCGTGCACAGCAGCCTCTACACCGTCGATCCCGAGTGGGGCGAACTGGCCGACGCCCTCCAGGCCCTGTGGGAACGCCGCAAGCCGGAGGAACCTCCCGCACCCGAAGGCCCGTTGCCGTACCCGGGCCTCGAACAGATCCACGCCATCCGCTGCTCCGAGAGCCCCAATCCCCGGGACCCGCTGCGCTATCCCTCGCTGGAGCAGTTCGGTCGGGAGCGCGCGGGTGACCTCGGCCGGCTCATCGCCTGGGCGGCCGAGCCGTGCGCCACCTGGCCGGCCACGGCGGCGCAGCCCTACACAGGCCCCTGGAACCGCCCCATGGCGCACCCGGCCCTCGTGGTGAACACGACGTACGACCCGGTCACCCCGTACGTGCAGGCGAAGGCCCTGGCCGGCCGCCTCGCGGGCGCCCGGCTGCTGACGCTCAAGGGCTACGGGCACGCCGCTTTCAGCAACCCCAGCGTCTGCGTCGAGGACCACGAGACCCGCTACCTCGTCGACGGCGTCCTTCCGCCCCGAGGAGCGGTCTGCACCCAGGACGAGCAGCCCTTCGCCACCGCCCGGCCGCGCGGAGGCGTCCACACGGGCGGCGGCGGCACGGCCGGCGTCACCACAGGGGGTGGCGGTACGTCAGGCGCCGGGTGACGGCGCGTCCGCCGACCGCGGCCCCGTCGCCCCCGGCGGACCCGCGGGTCATTCGTCCCCTGTACGGCGGGTCACTCGTCCCCCAGCACCACGCATGACTCCCCGGGCACCCTCAGCACCCCGTCCCCATCCGGGGTCCGGCCCTCCGTCGGGTCCCACGAGGCGAGGACCCGGGCGGCGCGGGCGCCGAGTCCGCCGCCCAGCGGTACGGCGGCGGGGGTTTTGCCGAGGTTGACCGCGACCCGCACCTCGCCGCGGCGGAAGAGGAACCAGCGGCCCGCCTCGTCGTAGGCGACCCGCACCGCCGCCAGGTCCGGGTCGGAGAGGTCCGGGTGCTCGTGGCGCAGGGCGATCAGCGTGCGGTGCCAGGCCAGCAGGCGGGCGTGGGGGTCACGGTCGCGTTCGGCGCGGTCAAGGCAGGAGCGGAGCCGGGTGGCGGGGTCCTGCGGGTCGGGGATGTCGTCCGCCGCCCAGCCGTACGCCGCGAACTCCCGCCGCCGGCCCTTGCGTACGGCCTCCGCCAGCTCCGGGTCGGTGTGGTTGGTGAAGAACTGCCACGGTGTGCTCGCACCCCACTCCTCGCCCATGAACAGCATCGGCGTGAACGGTCCCGTCAGCACCAGCGCCGCCGCACAGGCGAGCAGCCCGGGGGAGAGCCGGGCGGAGAGCCGGTCGCCGAGGGCGCGGTTGCCGATCTGGTCGTGGGTCTGGGCGTAGCCGAGGAAGCGGTGGGCGGGGGTGCGGTCGAGGTCGACGGGGCGTCCGTGCGTACGGCCGCGGAAGGTCGAGTACGTGCCGTCGTAGAAGAAGACGTGCCCCAGCGTCTTGGCGAGCGCGGCCAGCGGGGCGCGCGCGAAGTCCGCGTAGTAGCCCCGGGACTCACCGGTCAGCGCCGTGTGCAGGGCGTGGTGGAAGTCGTCGTTCCACTGGGCGTGCAGCCCGAGCCCGCCCTCCTCGCGCGGGGTCGTGGTCCGCGGATCGCACAGGTCCGACTCGGCGATCAGGAACAGCGGCCGCCCCAGGTCCGCCGCGAGGCCGTCCACCGCCGCCGACAGCTCCTCCAGGAACGTCAGCGCGCGGCTGTCGGCGAGCGCGTGGATGGCGTCGAGCCGCAGCCCGTCCATGCGGTAGTCGCGCAGCCAGGCCAGGGCGCTGCCCAGCAGATACGCGCGCACCTCGTCCGAGCCGGGCGCGTCCAGGTTGACCGCCGAGCCCCAGGGCGTGTGGTGGGTGTCGGTGAAGTACGGCCCGAAGGACGGCAGATGGTTGCCCGAGGGGCCGAGATGGTTGTGGACGACGTCGAGCACCACCCCGAGGCCGAGACCGTGCGCCGTGTCGACAAAGCGCTTGAGCGCCTCGGGCCCGCCGTACGGCTCGTGCACCGCCCACGGCGCCACGCCCTCGTACCCCCATCCGTGTGTCCCGGGAAAGGGGCACACGGGCATCAGCTCCACATGGGTGATGCCCAGCTCCACCAGCTCGCCCAGCCGCGCCGCCGCCGCGTCCAGGGTGCCCTCGCGGGTGTACGTGCCGATGTGCAGCTCGTACAGGACCGCGCCGCGCAGCCCGCGCCCCGGCCAGTCGTCACTCCGCCAGACGTATGTGTCCGGGGCGACCACCGCGCTCGGCCCGTCCGGGCCCTCCGGCTGGCGGCGGGAGCGCGGATCGGGCAGCAGCGGGCCGCCGTCGAGCAGAAAGCCGTAGCGCGACCCGTCCCGCGCCTCCGCCTCGACCGCCCACCACTCCTCCAGCACGGGGTGGCGGTCCATCGGGAGCCGCGTACCCTCCAGCCACAGCTCGACCCGGTCCCGGGCGTACGGCGCCCACACCTCGAACAGCACGGCATCCCCTGTTGTGTGTTGTGTCGACAGCACTCGGTGCCAGCACTCGGTGCCGCTCGCACCCATCCTGGCAAGTCCGGGGTCTGGAGGCGGCCTACTCGCCGGTACTAAGGTCCCGGCCATGACGCCGCCCCCGCCCCCTGTACCCTCCCCCGACCGGCTCCCCGTATTCCCCTCCGGCTTCCTCTGGGGCGCGTCCGCGTCCGCCTTCCAGACCGAGGGCGCCGCGCAGCGCTTCGGCCTCGTGCGCATCGACGACGACACGCTGGAGCGGACCCCGAAGGCGTCGTACGCCTGGTACCGGGACGCCGTACGGGCGCAGCGGGCCGCCGCCGCCCGGTCACGGGACTGAGCGGATCCTCCGGACCAGGATCCCGCGGTCGAGGTCGGATCCGTGGCTCCGTGCGGGGATCGTCCAGCACCATGGGCCGCTCACCATCAGCTCGGGGGTGCCCGGTCCTTAGGGACACCCCCGGCCCGATCAATACACAGGACCGCACGGGCCGGACCCGTGCGAGCCTGGCTCACACGAGGTGGATCCGCTCCTGCGTGACCGGGTGCCCGGCCTTCGTGAAGTGCGCCGCCATCGGGTGGTTGGTCTGGTCGGTCGCGCCCGCGATGAACTCCGCGCCCCGCTCGGCCAGGAAGTGCGTGCACTCGACGAGCAGGTCGTACGCGTAGCCGTGGCCGCGCTGCTCCGGTAGCACGCCGATGAAGCCGACGCACGGCCCCGACGGGTTGTGCGCCGGGATGTGCATCCCCACGAGCTCGCCCTCGCGCGTGTACGCCAACTGCCACCACTCGCGCGGCGACGGGCACCAGTGGAAGAAGTCCAGCTCCTCCTGGGCCGCCCGGTCGATGCCGCCCTCGGCGATGGCGCGCAGCGCGTGCGCGTCCAGCGTCGCGGAGTGGATGCGGCGCAGCAGGTCCAGGATGACGCCGTCGTCGGGCTCGGCCCTGAACTCCAGCCGCCCGGGCCGCTCCGGCAGCCCGCACACGGGCGTCCACCGGTACTGGAAGCGCTCCACGAGCACCTTCATCCCGGCTGCGCGCGCGGCCCGCAGCCGCGCCTCACCTGCGGCCCGGGTCACCGGGTCGTCGCGCCAGCCCGCGGGCAGGATCAGCTCGTACTCGACCTGGAACGGGGAGGTGCGCAGCAGTTCGGCGCCCGCCTCCTCCTCGCCCTCGGCCACATCGAACCAGTTGAGATTGACAGGTGCCGTGTCCTCGGGCCCGCCCCACCAGGCGGCCCGTGCGACGACCCTGCCGTCGCGCAGGGCGACGCGCTGCCACTCGGGGCGGTGCGGCGTCGCCCTGGCCAGTGCCCGGCCCACGCCGAGCGGGTCGGGAAGGGTGTCGAAGAGATGTGCGTCGCTCGGGGAGAGCGCGCGTGTGACCAGATCGGTCATGAGGAAGTCCTCCGGGAAGTGGCGTGCGCGTACGGTGTGTACGCACCACGTGTACGGACGCGCTCCCGGTCAGACAGCGAACGCCGGGCGGACGGGGCGGGAGCGCGGGAATCGTGTGGTCTGCACTGCGCTCGCCTCCTTCCGTCGGTCACGGGCGTCGCGGCCACGCTAGACGGCGCCGACCGGCACGTCCAGTGGTTTCCCGCGGCTCTCCGGAAGCGAACGCATCGGTCCTTCTGGACACCCCGGGCTTCCCGGCCCGACAATCACGACTGTGACGTCCTCTTTCGAGTTCCAGACGTATCCCGCTCCCGCGCGGCTCTCCGACGCCGAGCGGGACCGTGTGCTCGGGGTGCTCAGGGAGGGCGCGGCGCAGGGCAAGCTGTCCCACGACACGTTCATGCGGCGCATGGAGCTCGCGCTCGCCGCGCGCCGCCCGGACGAACTGCGCGCCCTCACCGCCGACTTGCGGCCCGAGGGCCGGCTGTCGCAGAAACTGTTCGGCGCCGTCGGCAAGGTGTCGGCCTTCTCCGTGCGGCTCAGCCGCGCCTGGCAGGCCGAGCGGCTCCCCCCGCTGCTGCTGCCCGAGCCCGGCCCGTACCCGCTGCGTATCGGCCGTGACCCGTCCAACGGCCTGCGGCTCAGCCACGAGACCGTCTCGCGCCTGCACGCCGAACTGTCCCTGCGGGGCGGGCTCTGGGTCCTGCGCGACCTCGGCTCGACCAACGGCACGACGGTCAACGGCCACCGGGTGACCGGCTCGGTCGTGGTCCAGGTCGGCGACATGGTGAGCTTCGGCCATATGAGCTTCCGCCTCGCGGCACGCTGAGCCGACCCCGGTCCGACCTCGGCGCGAGCTCGATGCGGACCTCGGTCCGACCTCGGCGCGAGCTCGATGCGGACCTCGGTCCGACCCCGGTCCGACCCCGGTGCGAGCTCGATGCGGACCTCGGTCCGACCCCGGTCCGGGCCCGCCTCGGCCGGGCGGTACCAGCCATAACCGCCGGTAACCCTCTGGGGCCGGGCCCGGTTCACCCCTGGCGGGTGAGGCCGGGCGGCGGCCGGCCAGGCACGCTGGGCAGCAGGTTCGCCCTGCCCAACGGGCGCCGTGCCGGACGGGGAGGTCAGCCATGACCACGGACACACCCATGCAGCTGGGGATGATCGGGCTCGGCCGGATGGGCGCCAATCTGGTGCGCCGGCTGATGCGCGACGGCCACCGGTGCGTCGTCTACGACCTCGACCGTGACGCCGTGCAGGAGCTGGAGAAGGAAGGCGCGACCGCGGCCTCGTCGCTCCACGACTTCACCGACAAGCTGGAGCGGCCGCGCAGCCTCTGGCTGATGCTGCCCGCGGGCGTGGTGCAGCCCACGCTCGACCAGCTGATCCCGCTGCTGGACGGCGACGACGTCGTCGTCGACGGCGGCAACTCGTACTACCGCGACGACATGACCCGCGCGCGGCAGCTCGCCCCGCACGGCATCCACTACCTGGACTGCGGGACCTCGGGCGGCGTCTGGGGTCTCGAACGCGGCTACTGCCTGATGATCGGCGGCGAGGAAGAGCCCGTGGCCCGCCTGGG
Organism: Streptomyces sp. FIT100; assembly: GCF_024584805.1. Lineage (NCBI taxonomy): Bacteria > Bacillati > Actinomycetota > Actinomycetes > Kitasatosporales > Streptomycetaceae > Streptomyces > Streptomyces sp. FIT100. Next base: position 6,409,724 of record NZ_CP075715.1, read on the forward strand.
GCCGCTCTTCCGCACGATCGCTCCCGGCACCGGGGACGCCGAGCCGACGCCCGGCAGGACCAGGGCCGACGGGACGGCGCCCGAGGGCTATCTGCACTGCGGGCCCAACGGCGCCGGGCACTTCGTGAAGATGGTCCACAACGGTGTCGAGTACGGGATGATGGCCGCGATCGCCGAGGGGCTCAGCATCATCAAGCACGCCGACGCGGGGCTGCGCTCGCGGACCGTCGACGCCGAGACCGCGCCGCTGCGCGAGCCCGAGGCGTATCCGTACGAGATCGACGTGGCCGAGGTCGCCGAGGTGTGGCGGCGCGGCTCTGTCGTTGGCTCCTGGCTCGTCGACCTCGTCGCCGACGCACTGGCCCGCTCGCCGGAGCTCGACACGTACACCGGCCGGGTCTCGGACTCCGGGGAGGGCCGCTGGACGGTCCTCGCCGCCGTCGACGAGAGCGTGCCCGCGCCGGTCATCAGCGCGGCGCTGGCGCAGCGCTACGAGTCGCGCGGGCTGGGCGAGTTCACCGACAAGGTGCTCTCCGCGATGCGCGGTGAGTTCGGCGGCCACGCCGAGAAGGCCGGGTGACGCGCCGTGACGAACAGCACTGACACCACGAACAGCACCGACACCACGAACATCACGAACAGCACCGACACTCCGAACAACACCGTCCGGCAGGCGGCGGACCGGCCGGCGGAGCAGGACGCCCCGAACCCCGTCCCCGACGACCACGTCATCGTCATCTTCGGCGCCACCGGGGACCTCGCACAGCGCAAGCTGCTGCCGGGACTCTTCCACCTCGCCAAGGCAGGGCTGCTTCCGGCCCGTTGGCGGATCGTCGGGTCGGCGCCCGCCGACGGGGCGCCCACCGACGAGGAGTTCCGGGCGCACGCGCGGGACGCGGTGGCACAGTTCGGGACGTCGAAGCCCGAGGGGCCGGTCTGGGAGGAGTTCGAGCGGTCGCTGTCCTTCGGTGCGGCCGACCCCGGCGCCCCGGAGCCGCTCCTCACCGCCGTACGGGAGGCGGAGCGCGCGGTCGGAGGGGACCCGCGGCGGCTGTTCCATCTCGCCGTGCCACCCTCGGCGTTCGCGTCCGTCGTCGAGATGCTCGGCACGACCGGGCTCGCGGACGGCGCCCGGCTGATCGTGGAGAAGCCGTTCGGTACGGACCTCGCCTCGGCCCGCGCCCTCAACGCGACGGTCCACGCCGTCTTCGACGAGTCGCGGATCTTCCGCATCGACCACTTCCTCGGCAAGGAGTCGGTCGACAATATCCTCGCCCTCCGCTTCGCCAACGGCTTCATCGAGCCGGTCTGGAACCGCGACCACATCAGCCATGTGCAGATCGACGTGCCGGAGAGCATCGGGATCGAGGGCCGCGCCCACTTCTTCGAAGGGACCGGCACCTTCCGCGACATGATCGTGACCCATCTCTTCCAGCTCCTCGGCTTCGTGGCGATGGAACCCCCCACCAGCCTCGCGGCGCAGCCCCTGCGCGACGAGAAGGAGAAGGTCTTCCAGTCCATGCGGCGGCTGGACCCGGCGCACGTCGTCCGCGGCCAGTACGAGGGCTATCGCGACGAGCCGGGCGTCGACCCCCGCTCGGACACTGAGACGTTCGTCGCGCTGCGCGTCGAACTGGACAACTGGCGCTGGGCCGGCGTGCCGTTCTTCCTGCGCTCGGGCAAATCGCTCGGGCAGGGCCGGCATGTCGTGACGCTCGGCTTCCGGGAGCCGCCGCTGCGCATGTTCCCGATGTCCGTGCGCTCCGGTCAGTGCATCCGCAACAACGAGCTGGTGATCGACTTCGACGACCCCGGCAGCATCGGGACCCGCTTCCTGGTGAAGGAGCCCGGCCCCGCCATGCGCCTGTGCGAGGCGGAGATGGTCTTCAGCTACGCCGAGTCCTTCAACACGATGTACGCGCTGGAGGGGTACGAGCGCCTTCTCCTCGACGCGATGCTGGGCGACCAGTCCCTGTTCACCCGCTCCGACGGGATCGAACGGCTCTGGGAGGTGTCGACACCGCTGCTGGAGAACCCGCCGCCGGTCGAGCCGTACGCCCCCGGGTCCTGGGGACCCGACGCGATCGACCGGCTCATCGCGCCGTACCGCTGGAGCCTGCCGGACCGCCACTGACCGTGCCGGACCGCCACCGACCGACCCGGTCACCGACCCGGCCACCGACCCACGACGCGAGGAGGGAGCATGCTGGGGCTTCCGGATCACGTCCGCACGTGCCTGTTCGACCTCGACGGCGTTCTCACGCGTACCGCCAAGGTCCACGCGGCCGCGTGGAAGCAGATGTTCGACGGCTGTCTGCGGCAGTGGGCCGATCGCGAGGGCACGCTCTTCGTGCCCTTCGACGCCGTGCACGACTACGACGAGTACGTGGACGGCCGCCCGCGCGAGGACGGGGTCCGCACCTTCCTCGCCTCCCGCGGCATCGAACTGCCCGAAGGCACGCCCGACGACCCGCCGGACGCGGAGACCGTCAACGGCCTCGGCACCCGCAAGAACGAGCTCGTCCTGCGCAAGATCCGCGACGAGGGCGTGGAGGCGTACGAGGGCTCGGTGGCCTTTGTGCGAGCGGCCAGGGACGCCGGTCTGCGCCGCGCCGTCGTCTCGTCCAGCGCCAACTGCCGCGATGTGCTGATCGCCGCCGGGATCGAGGACCTGTTCGAGGAGCGCATCGACGGCATCGTCGCCCGCGAACAGCGGCTGCGGGGCAAACCCGAGCCCGACACCTACCTCGCCGCCGCCCGCGCCCTGGACACCGACCCCGGTCACGCCGCCGTGTTCGAGGACGCCCTGGCCGGAGTCGCGGCGGGCCGGGCGGGCCGCTTCGGCATCGTGGTCGGCGTCGACCGGACCGGGCAGGCCGACGAGCTGCGCCGGCACGGCGCGGACGTCGTCGTGAGCGACCTCGCCGAACTCCTGGAGCCCCGATGATCACCCACTCCAGCTATGTGGTCGAACCGTGGTGCCTGCGCGAGACCGAGCTCAGCCTCGACCTCCTCTCCCAGAGCGAGTCCGTCTTCGCCCTCTCCAACGGCCACATCGGCTGGCGCGGCAACCTCGACGAGGGTGAGCCGCACGGACTGCCCGGCGCCTACCTCAACGGCGTCCACGAGCTCCACCCACTGCCGTACGCAGAGGCCGGCTACGGCTATCCCGAGTCCGGCCAGACGCTGATCAACGTCACCGACGGCAAGATCATCCGACTGCTCGTCGACGACCACCCCTACGACCTGCGCTACGGCGAACTGACGGCCCACGAGCGCGTACTCGACTTCCGCACCGGCGTGCTGCGCCGCACCGCCGAGTGGACCTCCCCGGCGGGCCTCGCCGTGCGCATCACCTCCGAGCGGCTGGTGTCGTTCACCCAGCGGGCCATCGCCGCGATCGCGTACGAGGTGGAGCCGCTGAGCGGCGGCGCCACCGTGGCCGTCCAGTCCGAGCTCGTCGCCAACGAGCAGATGCCGCACGACATCGGCGACCCGCGGGTGGCGGCGGCGATCGACTGCCCGCTGCTGCCGGAGGAGGACTTCGCCCGGGACACCCGGCTGCGGCTCGTGCACTGCACCAGACAGAGCGCCCAGCGGGTGGGGGCCGCGGCCGACCACCTCGTCGAGGGCCCCGAGGGCACGACCTGGTCGGCCGAGAGCGAGCCGGACGTCAGCAGGCTCACGATCACCTCCACCCTCAGGCCCGGCCAGAAGCTGCGGCTGGTGAAGTTCGTCGGGTACGGGTGGTCCGCCGAGAGGTCGATGTCCGCCCTGCGCGACCAGGTCGAGGGCGCGGTCGCCGCCGCCCGGAGCACCGGCTGGGACGGACTGCTCGCCGAACAGCGGGAGTTCCTCGACACCTTCTGGGACGGCGCGGACGTCGAGGTCGAGGGCGACGCGCAGATCCAGCAGGCCGTGCGCTTCTCCCTCTTCCACGTGCTCCAGGCGGCGGCCCGCGGCGAGGAGCGGGCGATCCCCGCCAAGGGCCTGACCGGGACGGGCTACGACGGCCACTCGTTCTGGGACGTCGAGTCCTATGTGCTGCCCATGCTCACCTTCACCGCGCCGCAGGCCGTCGGCCCGGTGCTGCGCTGGCGCCACGCGACCCTGCCCGCCGCGCGCGACCGCGCGCACCAGCTCGGCCTCGCCGGGGCCGCGTTCCCCTGGCGGACCATCACCGGCGCGGAGTGCTCGGCGTACTGGCCGGCGGGCACGGCCGCCTTCCACGTCAACGCCGACCTCGCGCACGCCGTGGTCCGGTACGTGGCGGCCACCGGGGACGAGACGTTCGAAAGGGGTCCCGGCCTGGAACTGCTGGTGCACACCGCCCGGCTGTGGCGCTCGCTCGGCCACCACGACGCGGAGGGCGTCTTCCACATCGACGGGGTCACCGGCCCCGACGAGTACAGCGCCATCGCCCGCGACAACCTCTACACGAACCTCATGGCGCGGCGGAATCTCGTGGCCGCAGCGGAGGTGGCGACCCGCTACGCCGACCGGGCGGAGGAGCTGGGGGTCGACGACGAGGAGACCGCGGCCTGGCGCGACGCCGCCGCCCGGATGGCCGTGCCGTACAACGAGGCGCTCGGTGTGCACGAGCAGTCGGCCGGGTTCACCCATTTCCAGCACTGGGACTTCGAGGGGACCTCGCCCGAGCAGTACCCGCTGCTGCTGCACTTCCCCTACTTCGACCTCTACCGCAAGCAGGTCGTCAAACAGGCGGATCTGGTCCTCGCGATGCTGACCTGCGGGGAGATGTTCACGGCCGAGGAGAAGGCGCGGAACTTCGCCTACTACGAGCCGCTGACCGTACGGGACTCCTCGCTCTCGGCGTGCGTCCAGGCCATCATGGCCGCCGAGACCGGGCACCTCCGGCTCGCCTACGCCTACCTCGGCGAGGCGGCGCTGATGGACCTGGAGAACCTGGAGCACAACACCCGCGACGGGCTGCACATCGCCTCCCTCGCGGGCACCTGGATGGCCCTCGTCGTCGGGCTCGGCGGGATGCGCCAACACCCCGGGGCGGACGGCGGGCCCGACCGCCTCGGCTTCGCGCCCCGGCTGCCCGAGCGGCTCTCCCGCCTCAAGTTCACCGTGCTGGTGCAGGGGCGCAGGCTGCGGGTGGACATCCGGGCGTCGGCCGCCCGTTACACCCTGGCGGAGGGCGACCCGATGCACCTGGTGCACCACGGCGAAGACGTGACCGTGGCGGCGGCCGAGCCCGTGCAGCGGCCCATCCCGCCACTGCCCGCACAGCCCGAACCCCAGCAGCCCAAGGGCCGCGACCCGGCCGACCGAGCGGTGTCCGGCCTGCCGGACACCGGAGACGGCACGGGGACGAGCTGACCGCCCTCCAACTGCGCCGCGGCCCCGCTGTCCGGGTGCCGACCGTGCTCCCGCGGTCCCCGTTGCCCGGGTGTCCCGGTGCCGGGGTGCTGGGGCGGCGGGTCCCGCCGTCCCTTCCTGCTGTCCCCTCCCGTGGCCCCGCGTGCCCGGGGGTGCCCCGCGTGTCCGGGTGCCGGGGTGTCGGCGTCCCGCTGTCCGGGTGCCGGCCGCGGTCCCGCGCTCCCGCGCTCCGGGTGCCGGCCGTGCTCCCGCGGTCCCCGTTGCCCGGGTGCCCCGGTGCCCGGGGGGTACCGGGGTGCTGGGGCGGAGGGTCCCGCCGTCCCCTCCTGCTGTCCCCTTCCGTGGTCCCGTGGTCCGGCGTGCCGGGGTTGCCGTGCTCCCGCGCTCCCCGTTGCCCGGGTGTCCCGGTGCCGGGGGTGCCGGGGCGGCGGGTCCCGCCGTCCCTTCCTGCTGTCCCTCCCGCGGTCCCGTGGTCCAGCGTGCCGGGGGTGTGTGTCCGGGTGCCCGTTCCGGGTCCCGGGGCTCCGCTGTCCGGGTGCCGGCCGTGCTGCCGCGGTCCCCGTTGTCCGGGTGTCCCGATGCCGGGGTTACCGGAGTACGGGGGTGGCGGGGTCCCGTCCGCCGGGGGGTGCCCGCGTGTCCGAATGCCGAAGTCCGGCTGTCCGGGTGCCGGGGTTGCAGGGTCCCGCTGTCCCCTCCTGCTGTCCTTCCCGTGGTCCCGTGGTCCCGTGGTCCCGTGGTCCCGTGGTCCCGTGGTCCCGTGGTCCCGTGGTCCCGTGGTCCCGTGGTCCGGCGTGCCGGGGGTGCCGCGTGTCCGGGTGCCGCGGTCCCGCTGTCCGGGTGCCGGGGTGCCGGGGTGCCGGGGTGCCGCCGTCCCCTCCTGCTGTCCCTCCCGTGGTCCGGCGTGCCGGGGTTACCGGGGTGCCCGGGCCACGCCGGGGTGCCCGGGTGCCCCGGCGTGGCTCGCACCGGCTTACCTCCCCGCGTTTGCCGCCCGGCCTTCAGGTCCGTCCTCCGGCTTTCGCTCCAGCAGCGCCACCGGCCGGTCGGCGAACAGCGCCGTGAGCGGCACCGGCACCGGGCCCCCGCCCTCGAACTCCCGGGTGGGGTCGAGCAGATCGGTCCACCAGCCCTCCGGCAGCGCCAGCGACGTGTCCGCCCAGCCGCCCGCCTCCTCCAGCCGCAGCGACAGCCGGGTCACCGCCGTCACCACCTCACCGGAGCGGCGGAACGCCAGACAGTGCTCAGCCGCCGGCCCCGACGCCTCCAGCGGCGCATACGTCCCCGGTTCGCCGAACACCTCGGGCCGCCGCCTGCGCAGCAGCAGCGCCGCCCGCGTCAGGGCCGTCTTCTCGTCCGGCGGCCCCTGCCGGAACGGCTGCCGGTTGTCCGGGTCGACGAGCGCCAGATACTCGCGCTCCGTGCCCTGGTACAGCTCCGGCACCCCCGGCATCGTCAGCTGCACCAGCGCCGCGCCGAGCGCGTTGGCCCGTACGTGCTCGTCGAGTTCGCCGACGAACAGCGCCAGCGTGTGCATCGGCGGCCCGGCAGGACCGGCGTCCACGAAGTCGCACACCGCCCGCTCGTAGTCCGGGTCCGGCTCGGTCCAGCTCGTGTGCAGGCCCGCCTCGCGCACGGACTTGAGCAGCGCGGGCCCGAGCCGGTCGGGGCGCGGGCTGCCGAGGCCGAAGGCCGCCTGCCACGCCACCCAGGCCAGATGGTGATCCGGCGCGGGCACCCAGGCGAGCCCGGTCAGCACCCGCTCCCAGCGCTCCGGGCACTGCGACAGGACCGAGATCCGGGCCCGGACGTCGGCGCTGCGCTTCGTGTCGTGCGTGGACAGCACCGTGCCCGAGGCCGGCCAGTCCCGGGAGACACGGGCGCAGTACGCGTGGAACTCCGCCGGGCTCACCGCCGGGAAGCCGGGGTCGCCGCCCACCTCGTTCGCCGACAGCAGCGGCGCGTAGCGGTAGAAGGCCGTGTCCTCGACGGACTTGGCGCGCAGCGCCGATGACGTCTGGGCGAAGCGGGCCCGGAACGCCGTCCGGTCCGGTCCCTCGCCGCTCCGGCCGAGCCCGAGCGCCAGATCGCGGATCACGTCGACGGCCGCCGCCTCCTCCGGGACGGCGAAGGCCGCCTTCGCCCGCAGCGCCGCGTCCGCCGTGAGGACCGCCTCGCCGCCGGTGCGGTACGGCCGGTAGACGGGGACCCGCACCAGCAGCTCCCGGATCGCGGTGCGCAGCGCCCACGGCGCGTGGTCGTGCAGCATGGGGTCGGCCGCGCAGACCCGTTCGGCGATCCGGGCGAGCGCCTCGGTCTCCGCGACCAGCTCGTGCGTCACCACCTTGTACGCGGCGCGCCGCACGGTCGCCCCCCACCAGCCGCCGCGGTCCCCGCCGGGCGAGGCGAAGTCCTGGTAGGAGCGGAGCAGTTCCTCGGCGCCCACCGGGTCGGTGAAGAGCCCGTCGATCCGGTGGAGCGCGTCGTAACCGGTCGTTCCGGCCACGGGCCATTCCCGGGGCAGGTGCTCGTCCCGGGTGAGGATCTTCTCCACCACCGTCCAGCAGCCGCCCGTGGCCTCGTGCAGCCGGCGCAGATACCCCTCCGGGTCGGCCAGCCCGTCCGGATGGTCGATCCGCAGCCCGTCGACGACGCCGTCCCGCACCAGCTCCAGGATCTTGGTGTGGGTGGCGTCGAAGACCTCCGGGTCCTCCACGCGCACCCCGATCAGCTCCGAAATGGTGAAGAAGCGACGGTAGTTGAGCTCGGTGCGGGCCAGCCGCCACCAGGCGAGGCGGTACCACTGCGCCTCCAGCAGCTCCGGCAGGGGCAGGCCCTCGGTGCCCTCGCGCAGCGGGAACGTGTGTTCCCCGTAGTGCAGGAGCCGCCCCTGCACGGACAGCTCGTCCAGCTCCTCCCCGAGCCGCCCGCCCAGCACCGGCATCAGCACCCGCCCGCCGCCCGCGTCCCAGTCGATGTCGAACCAGTGTGCGTACGGCGACTGCGGGCCCTCGCGCAGCACCTCCCACAGCGCATGGTTGCAGCGGGGCACCGCGGCCATGTGGTTGGGGACGATGTCGAGCACCAGTCCGAGGCCGTGCTCCCGCGCCGTGCGGGCGAGCGCGCGCAGCCCTTCCTCGCCGCCGAGCTCCTCCCGTACGCGGGCGTGCTCGGTGACGTCGTACCCGTGTCCCGAACCGGGCACGGCCTCCAGCACGGGGGACAGGTGCAGATGGGAGATCCCGAGGCCGGCGAGGTACGGCACCGCCTCCTCGGCGGCCGCGAAGGGGAACGCCGGCTGGAGCTGGAGCCGGTACGTGGCGGTGGGCGTCATGCGAACGTACGTACCCGCATCGCGGGCATCTGTGTCATCGGCTGCTGCACCGGTACGGACGGAGTGCTCCACGTTCACCTGAACTGGCGAACCGATCCGCGACGCAGCGAGCGGTCGGACCTACGCCGGCCTGCGCAGCACGACCAGACTCCGCCCGACCATCCGCACCCGCTCACCCGCCGCCACCTTCGGCCCCTGCCCCGGAGGCACGCCCTCGGGCCGTGCGGTGTCCACCACCACCTCCCACTGCCGGCCGTGGTTGACCGGCACCGCGAAGTCGAGCTCCTCCGCGCTCGCGTTGAACATCATCAGGAACGAGTCGTCCGAGATCCGCTCGCCGCGCGGCCCCGGCTCCGAGATGGCGTGCCCGTTCAGGAACACCGTCAGAGCCCTGGCATGGGCCGCCTGCCAGTCCCGCTGGGTCATCTCGACCCCTTCCGGGGTGAACCACGCGATGTCCGACAGCTCGTCGTGGGTGCCCTCCACCGGTCTGCCGTGGAAGAAGCGCCTGCGCCGGAAGACCTGGTGGTCGCGGCGCAGCCACACCATCGCCCGGGTGAACGCCAGCAGCGAACCCGGCTCCTCCTCGGTCGACGCCGGCCACTGCACCCAGGACAGCTCGCTGTCCTGGCAGTAGGCGTTGTTGTTGCCCCCCTGGGTGCGCCCGAACTCGTCGCCGTGGCTCAGCATCGGCACACCCTGGGACAGCATCAGCGTCGCGATGAAGTTGCGCATCTGGCGGCCCCGCAGCTCCAGCACCTCCCCGTCGTCGGAGTCGCCCTCGGCGCCGCAGTTCCACGACCGGTTGTGGCTCTCGCCGTCCCGGTTGCCCTCGCCGTTCGCGTCGTTGTGCTTCTCGTTGTACGAGACGAGGTCGCGCAGCGTGAAGCCGTCGTGGCAGGTCACGAAGTTGACCGAGGCGAGCGGACGGCGCCCGTCGTCCTGGTAGAGGTCCGAGGAGCCGGTCAGCCGCGAGGCGAACTCGGCGAGCGTGCGCGGCTCGCCGCGCCACAAGTCCCGTACGGTGTCGCGGTACTTGCCGTTCCACTCGGTCCACAGCGGGGGGAAGTTCCCCACCTGGTAGCCGCCCTCGCCGACGTCCCACGGCTCGGCGATCAGCTTCACCTGGCTGACCACCGGATCCTGCTGCACCAGGTCGAAGAACGACGACAGCCGGTCGACCTCGTGGAACTGCCGGGCCAGCGTCGCCGCCAGGTCGAAGCGGAAGCCGTCGACATGCATCTCCGTCACCCAGTACCGCAGCGAGTCCATGATCAGCTGGAGCACGTGCGGGGAGCGCATCAGGAGCGAGTTGCCGGTGCCCGTGGTGTCCGTGTGGTAGCGGCGGTCCTCGGAGAGCCGGTAGTACGAACGGTTGTCCAGGCCCCGGAAGGAGAGGGTCGGGCCGAGGTGGTTGCCCTCGGCCGTGTGGTTGTAGACGACGTCGAGGATGACCTCGATGCCCGCCTGGTGCAGCGCGCGCACGGCCGACTTGAACTCCAGCACCTGCTGGCCGCGGTCGCCCCAGGAGGCGTAGCGGTTGTGCGGGGCGAAGAATCCGATGGTGTTGTAACCCCAGTAGTTGTTGAGGCCCGCGTCGACCAGCCGGTGGTCGTTGACGAACTGGTGCACCGGCATCAACTCCAGCGCGGTGACGCCCAGTTCCGTGAGGTGGGAGATGACGGCCGGATGCGCGAGCCCCGCGTACGTCCCGCGCAGCTCCGGCGGCAGCGCCGGATGCAGCATCGTCAGGCCCTTCACATGGGCCTCGTAGATCACCGTGCGGTGGTAGTCGGTCCGGGGCGGACGGTCGTCGCCCCAGTCGAAGTACGGATTGACGACCACGGACGCCATCGTGTGCGGCGCCGAGTCCAGGTCGTTGCGCGAGTCCGGCCGGCCGAAGTGATAGCCGTACACCGCCTCGCCCCAGTCGATACGGCCGCTCATCGCCCGGGCGTACGGATCGAGGAGCAGCTTCGCCGAGTTGCACCGCTGCCCGCGCTCCGGCGCGTACGGGCCGTGCACCCGGAATCCGTACCGCTGACCGGGCATCACCCCCGGCAGATAGGCATGGCGGACGAACGCGTCGGTCTCGCGGAGCTCCACCGCCGTTTCCGAGCCGTCGTCGTGCAGCAGACACAGCTCGATCCTGTGTGCGGCCTCCGAAAAGACCGCGAAGTTGGTGCCGGCGCCGTCGTACGTGGCGCCGAGGGGATACGCGTGTCCCGGCCAGACCTGCATAGATAAGACTCTTCCACTTCTGATCCGGGTACTGGGGACTTCTTCGGCCAGATCCTCCCCGAAAGATGGGCAACCTCCTAGGACTTACCACCGTCCTACCGGGTGACCGCAGGGCAAGAGGGGGAAAAGAGGGCGAAAAGGGCCCAAATTGATACACCGCCACCTCGGCAAGGTGGCGGCGGGCACGGCCATTGCGGTGACGGGGACCGCCGCGACGATCGGGGTCACGCTGCCCGGCACGGCGGAGGCGGAGGGTGAACCGGGGGACCGCTCCGCGTCCGCGCGGACCCAGGCGCAGCCGCTGGGCGCGTCCGCCCCGGAGCCCGGCGTCGTCGTCCGGGCCGCCGACGAGGGCGAGAAGCTTCGACCGCGGACCGCAGCGGCTCAGCTCACCATCGATCTGGCCGAATCCGAACCATCCGAGGCCGGATCGTCATCCCGACGGACAACCTCACCACCGGAACGGTGGAACGGGCCGGCGCCCAGCAGGGCGTACAGCCGTCGCTGCACCGCGAGGGGCTGCGGGAGGCGGTCGAGCCGATCCCGGCGAGCCCGCTCGGCGCCGGGCTGAAGGCGGACTTCAAGGGCGCCACCCGCAGCGTGCTGAGCTCTGCCGAACCGCTCACGCCGAGCGGTCACGTCCACCGCGAGGACCGGGAAGCGCGGATAGCGCAGCAGCTCGCCGACTGCGGGGTGCCCCGCTGCGTACGCGTCATCATCAAGATCACGAACGGGCCGTGGATCGACACGCGGGACCTGGCCCTCGATCTGAGCGCTCGCACGGTCGTCCGTGCGCACGCACGAGGGAGTGCCCGCCTCGCCGCGATGCACGCCCGGGTGCGCCACCTCGACTGCGGGCGCGGTGCCCCGGACAGGTCGATCCCGTGGTGTGGGTCAACATCGGGTTCCACCACGTCGCCCGTGACGAGGACCAGCAGCCGATGCCGGTCCACCGGCAGGGTTTCCGGCTCGCCCCAGGGACGCAACCGCTATGAATCCGCTCACTCCGGCAGATCTCGCCAACCAGAACGGCGCTTCCCCGTCCGGGAGTTGAGCGAGGAGCCTGTCGATCCGGCTGCACCGGCTCCCGCTCGCGGAGTACCCTTCCTTGATCGTCGGAGACGGGTGTCCGGAAGCTGGAGGCGGTGCGCGGGTGAGCTCGGGAGGGCTGGAGCTACCCCCCGGTGACGCGAGTCACGAGGGGGACTCCGGCGACGTCCCGCCCGGGGCGGTGTCGCTCGCCCGGCCGGTCGAGATCGGGGCGGAACTGGACTGGAGCGCGGACGCCTGGAGCGAGGTGCGTACGCGCGCGCAGCGGGCCGGACGGGCCTACATCTGGCTCAACCTCGTCGAGCAGCGCCTGCGCGCCGTCGTGGCCGCCGTGCTCAGGCCCATCTACGAACCGGTCCACGGCGAGGACTGGGTGGTCGCGGCGGCCGGACCCGCGGGCCACGAGTGGGTGCAGCGGGCCGTCGCCGTACGGGAGGTCTCGCGCCGCAAGGGCTATCTGCTGGACCCCGCCGACGACAACGTCCTCAGCTTCCTCACCCTCCCGCAGCTGCGGGAGCTGTTGGTCCAGCACTGGCCCTGCTTCGAGCCGTACTTCGACGACCGCCGCGATGTCGAACTGGCACTGGACGAGCTGGAGGTCGCGCGCAACGTGGTCTCCCGCAACCGTGCGCTGAACGAGGCCGTCCTCGCCCAGGCCGAACGGGCGTCGTCGCGGCTGCTGGAGATCCTCGGCAGCGGGACGTCGGTCCCGTCGGCGGACCGGCTGCCGGTCGACGCGGTCGAGGACCTGGTGGGGGACCGGTACGCGGACGTGGTCTCCGTGCACCCGGACCGCGTCCGGCTCCAGCGGCAGCTGCCGGCCGAGGACCTCTTCGGCGGCGCGCGGCGGCTCGACGCGATCGGCATAGGACTGAACCTGCTCGTGCAGAATTTCTCGGGCCGGCGCCTCATCCGGCTCGCCGAGAGCGGCTGCCGCGTACGGCTGCTCTTCCTCAACCCGGCGAGCAGCGCGGTCAAGCGACGCGAGCGCGAACTGGGCCTCAGGAAGGGTGAACTGAGCCGCTCGGTGGAGATGAACATCCTTCACATGCGCCGCGTCCGGTCGAAGCTGCGCGACCCCGGCGCGTTCGAGATCCACGTCTTCGACGAGACCCCGCGCTTCACGGCCTATCTGGTGGACGGCGACGGGCCCGACGGACTGGCGGTCGTGCAGTCGTACCTGCGGCGGGCGCGGGGCATGGAGGCGCCGGTGCTGGTGCTGCGCGGCGCGGGCCGTTCGGTGGTGCGATCGGGCCTGGGGACGGGCCAGGACGTGGAGCACGGGCTGTTCCAGACGTACCGGGAGGAGTTCGAGTCGGTGTGGACCGACTCGCGCCCGGTGTCCTGACTGTCAGTGGTACGTGCGAGAGTTTCGTCGAGTACCACTGACACAGGGGGAGCACCGCCTATGACCTGGCATCACGAACCGCTGGCCGGCTTCGATCTGGAGACGACGGGGACGGACCCGCTGGACGCCCGCATCGTGACGGCGGCGGTCGTCGTCGTGCGGGCCGGCGAGCCGGCCGAGCGGCGGACCTGGCTCGCGGACCCGGGGATCCGCATCCCCGCGCAGGCGTCCGCGATCCACGGCATCAGCACCGAACGGGCGGCGGCGGAGGGCCGCCCGGCGCGCGAGGTGGTCGCGGAGGTCGCCGAGACCCTGGCGGACCACTGGGCCCGGGGAATCCCCGTCGTCGCCTACAACGCCGCCTTCGACCTCACCCTCCTCACGGCCGAACTGCACCGCCACGGGCTGCCGCCGCTCGCCCAAGCGGGCCCCGTCATCGACCCGTACACCATCGACCGCGCCGTCGACCGCTACCGGCGCGGCAAGCGCACCCTCGAAGCGGTCTGCACCGAATACGGCGTCGCCCTCGACACCGCCCACGACGCCGCGTCCGACGCCCTCGCCGCAGCCCGCGTCGCCATCGCCATAGCCGACCGCCACGCCCAGGTGGCCTCACTCGCCCCCGCGGAGCTGCACGACCGTCAGATCCACTGGTACGCGGAGTGGGCGGCCGACTTCCAGTCCTTCCTCCGGCGCAAGGGCGACCCGTCCGCGACGGTCGACGGCACCTGGCCCTTCCGCCGTCCCGCGACGGTCTCGGGCTGACCGCCAAGGGCGCACAGCGGGCGCCGGAAGGGAAAGGCAGGGACTCCACCCACTCCTGCCACTCTCAACGCGGGGCACCGGAGGCTTGTGCCACGACCCGGCTCATGCACCGCCCCGATGCGGTGACGCCACCCCGGCAGGCCGAGGCGCCGCGGCCGTCGGCCGGGCGGCCACCCGACGGCGGTGGGGAGAAAGCCCCGCCGCAGCGGACCTGCCCCTTGGGACGACACCCCCTAGAACGGGTACCAGCGCACTGCCGCGTCGCCCTCGCGCAGCGAGGCCACGCGGCGGCGGAACTCCGTCAGCGCGACCGGGTTGGACGGTGCATGCTGCGCCACCCACGCGCAGCTCGCCGTCTCCCGCGCGCCCCGCAGCACCCCGCAGCCCTCCCAGTCCCGTACATCCCACCCGTAGGCCGCGGTGAACGCGTCGTACGCCGCCCCGCCCACCCCGTACCGGTCCCGCGCCAGCGCCAGCACCACCAGGTCGTGTTCGCGCAGGTCCGCGGAGAACGTCTCCAGGTCGACCAGGACCGGCCCGTCCATACCCACGTGGACATTCCGCGGAAGCGCGTCCCCGTGGATCGGCCCCGGCGGCAGATGCGGACTCAGCGCGGCCGCCGCCGCGGCGAACCCGTCCCGCCGCGACCGCAGATACGCCGCGTCCGCCGGATCGATCGCGTCGCCCGCCAGCCGCAGCCAGCGCTCGACACCCCCGAGCAGCTCCCGCCGCGGCAGCGCGAACGGCGCCGCCGGCAGCGCGTGCACCTGCCGCAGCAGCGGTGCCAGATCCCGGGGCTCCGCGGGCCGGACCGGCTCCGGCAGCCGGTGCCACACGGTCACCGGATGTCCCTCGACCAGCCGCGCCGTGGGCGCCGCGGCCCGCACCGCCGGTACGCCCGCCGCCTCCAGCCAGCCGGCCACCGCCAGTTCGCGCTCGGCCCGCTCCAGCAGCTCCGCGCTGCGGCCGACCTTGACGACGAGCTCGCCGGCGCCGAAGACCGCGTTCTCCCCGAGGGCGAGCAGCTGAGCGTCCCGCACCGCGCCCGGCACCGGCAGTCCCGCAGCGTCCAGTACCGACCGCGCCCGTGTCTCGTCCATGGCCCGGATTCTCGCATCCTCGCAGGTGGGGTTGACGAACCGACGGACCGTCAGCACGATGACGGGGGCCGGTCCGACGTCGCAAAGGGGTCGAATCCGTGGCATTGGCGGCGACCGCGACGGCGCGGTCAGGCAGAGCGGTGCGGCACCGGGACCACGGAGCCCACGGCGCCTGGTTCCTCGTGCTCCCCGCCCTCATCCCGATCCTCGTGCTGAGCGTCGGCCCGCTCCTCTACGGCATCGCGCTCTCGTTCACCGACGCCCAGTCCGGCAGGACCCAGGCCACCCAGTGGACGGGCACGCTCAACTTCCAGGACCTGCTTCACGACACGTTGTTCTGGGACTCGTTCCGGATCGGGCTGCTGTGGGCGGTCGGGGTCACCGTCCCGCAGTTCGTCCTCGCCCTCGGCCTGGCCCTCCTGCTCAACCAGAACCTCCGCTTCCGATGGCTGGCGCGGGCTCTCGCGATCATCCCCTGGGCGATGCCCGAGGTCGTCGTCGGCATCATGTGGCGCCTCGTCTACCACCCCGACGCGGGCGTCCTCAACGAGACCATCCGCGACCTCGGCCTCGGCGACGGGCGCGACTGGCTGACCGGACTCGCCACCGCCCTGCCCGCCGTGATCGTCGTCGGCATCTGGTCCGGAATGCCCCAGACCACGGTCGCCCTCCTCGCGGGCCTCCAGAACACCCCGCAGGAGCTGCACGAGGCCGCCGCCCTCGACGGCGCGGGCGCCTGGCGCCGGTTCCGCACCGTCACCTGGCCCGCTCTGCGGCCCGTGGCCCTCGCCATCACGGCGCTCAACTTGATCTGGAACTTCAATTCCTTCGCCCTGATCTACGTCCTGACCAGCGGCGGCCCCGGCGGGCGCACCCGGCTGCCGATGCTGTTCGCCTACGAAGAGGCGTTCCGCTACGGCCAGTTCGGCTATGCGGCGGCGATGGGCTGCGTCATGGTGGCGGTGGTCTCGGTGATGCTCGCGCTCTATCTGGTGAGCCGGCTGAGGGGCGGTGAACCGACATGACCACGCGCACCGGCAGTACCGGCAGTACCGGCAGTACCGGCAGCACCGGCAGCACCGGCAGCACCGGCAGTACCGGCAGTACCGGCAGCACCGGCAGTACCGGCAGCACCAGCGGCACCGGTGTCAGCAGTGGGACCGGCGGCAGCGGCGGCACCCCAGGGGTCGACCGGGTCCGCCAGGTTCGCCAGGTCCGCCAGGTCCGCCAGGTCCGCCGGGTCCGCAGGGCCCGCCGGGCCGCACGCGCCGGCCAGTACGCGGCGCTCCTCGCCTATCTCGCCTTCCTCTGCTTCCCCTTCCTCTGGCTGGTCTCCACCGCCTTCAAGCCGCCCCGAGAGCTCGGCTCCCTCCATCCGACCTGGATACCCGAGGACCCGACCCTCGCCAACTTCCGCCAGGCGTTCGACGAACAGCCCTTGCTCCAGGCCGCCGCCAACAGCCTGCTCATCGCCGTGAGCGCGGCGGTCGTCGCGGTGGTCATCGCGACCCCGATGGCGTACGTCATGGCCCGCCACCGCACCCGGCTCGCGAAGGCCGCCACCGGCTGGGTCGTGGTCAGCCAGGCGTTCCCGTTCGTCCTGCTGATCATTCCGCTGTTCCTGATCCTGAAGAACCTCCATCTGATCAACACCCTCACCGGACTGGTCATGGTGTACGTCGTGTGGTCGCTGCCGTTCGCGCTCTGGATGTTGACCGGATACGTGAGGGCCGTGCCGGCCGAGCTGGAGGAGGCCGCCGCGGTCGACGGCGCGGGAAAGGCCCGTACGCTCGTCTCGGTCACCGCCCCGCTGCTCGCGCCCGGGATCGTCGCCACGGCGATGTTCGCGTTCATCACCGCGTGGAACGAGTTCTTCTTCGCGCTCGTGCTCCTCAAGACACCCGAGAAACAGACCCTTCCGGTCGTTCTCACCCACTTCATCGGTGCGGAGGGCGTCGCCGACCTCGGGCCGCTCGCCGCGGCGGCGTTCCTCGCGACGCTGCCCTCACTCGTGATCTTCGCGGTGATCCAGAAACGGATCACCGGCGGGATGCTGGCCGGGGCGGTGAAGCACTGATGAAACCACGCGCCTGGGCCGCGGCCGGCGTCGCACTCGCCCTCCTGCTGCCGACCGGCTGCTCCGGTGACCGCACCGACGGCCGTACCACCGGGCGGGTCACACTCCGCTTCCAGTCCCTCGCCTGGCAGGACGAATCCGTCGCCGCCAACAAGGAGCTGGTGAAGGAGTGGAACGCCGCCCACCCCGACATCCGCGTCGAATACGTCCAGGGCAGCTGGGACAGCGTCCACGACCAGCTGCTCACCTCCTTCGAGGGCGGCGAGGCGCCCGACATCATCCATGACGCCTCCGACGACCTCGCCGACTTCGCCTACGGCGGCTATCTCGCCGATCTGCGCGAGCTGCTGCCGGAGCGGCTCGCCGCGGACATCCCCGCGCGGAGCTGGGAGACGACGACCTTCGGCGAGGGCGTCTACGGCGTCCCGTTCCTCCAGGAGCCGCGGGTACTCATCGCCGACAAGAAGCTCCTCGACGCCTCCGGGGTCCGCATCCCGACGCCCGGGGAGCCTTGGAGCTGGGAGGAGTTCCGCGGCATCGCCAAGGAGCTGACGGCGCGGCTCGGCGAGGGGAAGTACGCCGTCGCCTGGCCCTTCAAGGATCCGGTGTCGGCCACGCTCAACCTCGGGCTCTCGACGGGCGGGCAGTTGTTCCGGCGCGGTGCGGACGGGCGGGTGCGCATCGAGTTCACGGACGCCGACGCGATCGTCCCGGACACCGTCCACGACCAGGTCAACGTGGACCGGAGCGCGTCACGGACCGCGCTCGGCGGAGGCGGTTCCGACGCGCTGCCCGGCTTCTTCGGCGGAAAGTACGCGATGGTCCCGCTCGGCTTCTCGTACCGGCAGCAGATCGTGCAGCAGGCGCCCGAGGATTTCGAGTGGACGGTACTGCCCGCACCGGCCGGTGGCGAAGGGCTCGCGCAGGGCGTCAGCCCCCAGACCCTGTCGGTCGCCGAGGACAGCCCGTACAAGAAGGAGGCGGTCGCCTTCATCGACTTCCTCCTCCAGCCGCGGAACATGGTGCGGCTCGCCAAGGGCGACTGGATGCTCCCGACCGGCACGCAGGCGCTCGCCGACCCCGTCCTGCACACGCCCGAGAACGGATGGGCGACGGGTGCGGCGCTGGCGGAGCATCTGCGCTCGGCGCCCGCGCAGTCGGTGCGGGGCTATCCGGAGTGGAAGGACAAGGTGGCGACGCCCGCGCTCCAGGAGTACTACTCCGGCGGCATCGACCGCGCCGAGCTGGAGCAACGCCTGGTCGACGACGGGAATCTGGTGCTTGCCCGCTACCAGAGGCAGTGACGCGCCGGGTCGCCCGACCCCTATGGTGTTGCACGAGACGTCTCGTCTCGTTTACGGTGAGCGCATGACCGAACCGAAGCGTGCCCACATCGCCATGTTCTCCATCGCCGCCCACGGGCACGTGAACCCGAGCCTGGAAGTCATCCGGGAGCTCGTCGCCCGTGGTCACCGTGTCAGCTACGCGATCCCGCCGGCCTTCGCCGGGAAGATCGCCGTCACCGGCGCCGAGCCGGTGCTCTACACCTCCACGCTCCCGACCGACGAGGACGACCCGGAAGCCTGGGGCACGGAGCTCATCGACAACATCGAGCCATTCCTGAACGATGCGATCCAGGCGCTGCCGCAGCTGGCCGAGGCGTTCGCCGGGGACGAGCCGGACCTCGTCCTGCACGACATCACGTCGTACCCGGCTCCCGTGCTCGCCCACCGCTGGGGCGTGCCCGCCGTCTCGCTCTCACCCAACCTCGTCGCCTGGGAGGGCTACGAGGAGGAGGTCGCCGAGCCGATGACCGCCGAGCTCAAGGCGTCCGAGCGGGGCAGGGCCTACTACGCCCGCTTCACGGAATGGCTCACCGGGAACGGGATCGACACCCACCCCGACCGGTTCGCCGGCCGGCCGCGCCGGTCCATCGTGCTGATCCCCCGGGCCCTCCAGCCGAACGCCGACCGCGTCGACGAGTCGGTGTACTCCTTCGTCGGCGCCTGCCAGGGCGAGCGCGCGGACCAGGGGGAGTGGGTGCGCCCGGCGGGCGCCGAAAAGGTGCTGCTCGTATCGCTGGGATCGGCTTTCACCAAGCAGCCGGACTTCTACCGGGAATGCGTGAAGGCATTCGGTGATCTGCCCGGATGGCATGTGGTGCTGCAGATCGGCAAGTTCGTGGACGCGGCCGACATCGGTCCCGTTCCCGCGAACGTCGAAGTCCACAACTGGGTGCCGCAACTGGCGATCCTGAAGCAGGCGGACGCCTTCATCACCCATGCGGGTGCCGGCGGCAGCCAGGAGGGCCTCGCCACCGCCACGCCGATGGTCGCGGTCCCGCAGGCCGTCGACCAGTTCGGCAACGCCGACATGCTCGCGTCGCTCGGCGTGGCCCGGCACGTCCCGATGGAGGAGGCCACCGCGGAGACGCTGCGCGAGGCCGTGCTCGCCCTGGCCGGTGACCCCGAAGTGGCCCGCCGCCTGGACGCGATCAGGAGCTCCATGGCGGGCGAGGGCGGCACTCGGCGCGCGGCGGACCTGATCGAGGCCGAACTTCCCGCCGCGCGCCACTGATCCCGGACGGTCAGCCGGCCGGCCGGGACGCCTGCTTTCCGTCCGGCTGGAGCGGGATGCGCTGTTCGGAGACGGAGTCCGCGCCGCGCTGACCGCTCACCGGGTACTGCCTGGTGTTCACATTGACGGAGATGCCCTGACCGCCCGAGAAGGTGCCGCGGGCGCGGGCGTTCACACCGTCGCCGACGATGTCGTAGCCGGTGGTGTCGATCAGGCCCTGGGTGTGCGCGTCGCTGAGCACCCACTCGATCGGCACGAACCACAGCCAGTGCATGTCGCCGTCGTGGTTGAGGTCGACCTTGTTGTTGAACCAGATCGCGACATTGCCGTTCAGCGCGGCCGTGGCGGTCCAGTCGATGTCGTACTCCTGCGTCCCCACCACCAGTGTCGCCTCCACGCGCGAGCGGGCCGGGACCCGCAGCGGCAGGTCCACCGACCAGCTCTGGGACTTGTTGAGGGCGAACTCCTGGGTGGACGACAGGGTCGTCGTGATCGAGGTGGTCTCGCCGATCGAGGCCACGGCGGGAATGGTCGCCTCAACCGTCATCGAGACGCCGATCTGCAGCGACTCGGTCACCGATATCCGCAGGTTCCGCTCGGTCGTCAGGCTCTGCCGGTACGAGACGTTCTGCTCCAGCTCGGTGTCATTCCGGTAGTTGGTCACCACGGAAGTCACTTCACCGGGCACGGGGGAGGGCGCGCTCGCGTCGTACACGATGCCGGTGTACTTCGCGGCGACCTGGTGCTGGTGGTAGGCGTTCAGTTCGCCGCGCCGCCCGTAATCCGTGGACTCCGTGAACCGGTAGCCGTCGGAACCCGGGAACCGGGTCCGAGCCATCCAGTCGCCCCAGGCGTCGGTGATCTGCTGGAGGGAACGAGGAGCCTGACCGGCCGTCGCTCTGGGTGCGGAGGCGGCCGGCCGGCGGGTGGCGGCAGAGGCCGGCGCGGCGGCGCGGAGGGCCGTCGCCGATAAGGCGGCCGCTCCGGCGGTAGCGCTGAGCGCGAGGGCCTTGCGCCGGGAGATCCGGGAGATGGGGGACATGGTGTTCCTCTTTCCTGTCGCGCGTTGCGCTGGAGAAGGCGGTCGGGGTGGAGCCACGCGCCGAGCGCGTGTCCGGTGAGGCGCAGCCCCGACGAAAGCCTGCGGCGAAGATCGGGCCGATCTCAAGCGATCTTCGGGGACACAGGAGGAAAGTCCCTTCGAGGAAGGGCCAATGGCCTCCCATGACAGGCAAAAGGACCTGGTTCGCAGATGCCGGGCCGCAGGTATGCGCTCCGATCCGTGAGTGATCCATCGTCAGTAGCCGTCTCCATAAGGGAGTTGGCGCGGCGTGAAATCCACTTCCGACGACGGACGTTCAGGACACCCAGGGGCACAACGACTTGGGGCAGTCTGACCGGTTTGTTATTACGAAGGCTTGTTGACTAAGTCACAGGTGTATGAAGGTCTTGATCTGAGCTCGTCAATCGGTCAGGGTTTCGAGTCAACCTCCGGAGATTTTCCTTCCGGAGGGCAATCCCCCCACAAATGATGACGAGGAGACCCCTCTTCATGGCAACTCACAAGCGCGCGAGCAGGATCAAGCTCGCCACGGCGATAACCGCCGTGGCCGCCGCCGCAGGAGTGACCGTCCTCAGCACCTCGTTCGCCGGAGCCGCGCCCGCGCCCGCTCCCGCCGAGGGCACCGTCTACGGCGCGAACGCCGAAGGCGCCGTCGCCGGAAGCTACATCGTGCTGCTCGACGAGAAGGCGAACAAGCCCGAGCTGGCGAAGGAGTACGGCGGCAAGCTCCAGCGCAGCTACGACTCCGCCCTCAACGGCTTCTCCGCCAACGGACTCACGGAGACCGAGGCCAAGCGCCTCGCCGCCGACCCGGCCGTCGCCAAGGTCGTCCAGAACAAGAAGTTCACGATCAACGCCACCCAGGAGAACCCGCCGTCCTGGGGCCTCGACCGCATCGACCAGACCGACACCGCGGGCGACAGCAAGTACACCTACCCCGACGCGGCCGGCGAGGGCGTGACGGCGTACGTCATCGACACCGGAGTGCGCGTCTCCCACAAGGACTTCGAGGGCCGCGCCACCCACGGCTTCGACGCCGTCGACAACGACGACTCCGCCGACGACGGCAACGGCCACGGCACCCACGTGGCGGGCACCATCGCCGGCGCCGCGCACGGCGTCGCCAAGAAGGCGAAGATCGTCGCGGTCCGCGTCCTTGACGACAGCGGCTCCGGCACCACGGAGCAGGTCGTCGCCGGAATCGACTGGGTCACCAAGAACCACCAGGGCCCGTCCGTCGCCAACATGAGCCTCGGCGGCAGCGCCGACCCGGCGCTCGACGAGGCGGTCCGCAAGGCCATCGCCTCCGGCGTCACCTTCGGCGTCGCCGCGGGCAACGAGTCCAGCGACGCGAGCCAGGGCTCCCCGGCCCGCGTCGAGGAGGCCATCACCGTCGCCTCCTCCACCAAGGACGACGCCCAGTCGGACTTCTCCAACTTCGGCTCGGTCGTGGACATCTACGCCCCCGGCTCGGACATCACCTCCTCCTGGAACGACAGCGACGAGGGCACCAAGACCATCTCCGGTACCTCGATGGCGACCCCGCACGTCGTCGGCGCCGCCGCGGTCTACCTCGCCGCCCACCAGGACGCCACTCCGGAGCAGGTCGCCAAGGCCCTGACGGACGGCGCCACACCCGACAAGATCAGCAACCCGAGCGAGGGCACGCCCAACAAGCTCCTGAAGGTCGTCGAGTAGCACCTAGGTCGTGTCTTCAAAGTCCCGTCTGCCCGGCGGCGTCTGGCACGCACTCCCCCTTAGCCCTTCGGGCACGGGAGGTGCCCCCCACGCTGCGTTGTCGTCGGTCGCCGATGTCCCCCGTGGCCCTTCGGGCATGGGAGGTGCCCCCACCGCATGGACTCCATCCTCCGCCTTGCGATCGCACGCACCAGACGCCGCCGGGCCCGCCCTTCGGGCGGACGACGCCACTTTGAAGACACTCCCTAGGCTCACGGCCCGCACCACATGACCGGCGGCCGCCGCGCTCTCCCCCACGGGGCGCGGCGGCCGTCACCTATCGTGGGCCCATGACGAGGACGTCCCCGTACCCGTATGCGCTGCTCCTGCGCGGTGTCAACGTCGGCGGCCACCGCAAGGTCCCGATGGCGGACCTCCGGGCGCTGCTGGCGGAGCTCGGCCACGGCGACGTCCGTACGTACCTCCAGAGCGGCAACGCCGTCTTCACGAGCGCGGAGCGGGACGAGGAGGCGCTCGCGTCCGGCATCGGGCGGGCCGTCGAGCGGCACTTCGGCTTCACCGTCGACTGCATCGTCCGCGGCGGCCCGTACCTGCGCGCCGTCAAGGACGACTGCCCCTTCCCGGCCGCCGAGCTGGAGGGCAGGCAACTGCACGTCACCTACTTCTCGGAGCGGATCGATCCCGTGCGGCTCGCCCCGGTCGACGCGGCGGCCTTCCTGCCGGAGGAGTTCCGGCTCGGCGAGCGCGCGCTGTACCTCTACGCTCCCGACGGGCTCGGCCGCTCCAAGCTCGCCGAGGCCCTCGCCCGGCCGAGCCTCTTCAAGGGGATCGTCGCCACGACCCGCAACTGGAACACCGTCGCCAAACTGGCCGAGCTGACCGCGGAGACGCCCGATGCCTGACACCCCCACCGTCGTCCCCACCGTCGCCGCTGCCGTCGAGGCCGCGGTCGAGGCCGCCGTCGAGGGGGAACTCCGCCTCCTCGACCCCGCCGTACGCGCCGAGCCCGCGCTCATCGGCGAGCTGCTGCACCCGGAGTTCCTGGAGTTCGGCGCGTCGGGGCGGCGCTGGACGCGGGAGGCGATCATCGATGCGCTCACGACGGAGGACGACGGCCTGCCGATCACCGCGTCGGAGATGAAGGGCACCCTGCTCGCCCCGGAGCTCGTGCATCTGACCTTCGACACCGAGTGCAACGGCCGCCGCGCCCACCGCAGTTCGTTGTGGCGGCGGACCGGCGACGGCTGGCGGCTCTGGTTCCACCAGGGCACTCCGTTCAGCGCCGACGAGAGCGCCGGTCCAGACTCCGGCTCCAGCTGACGCCGCCGGGCAGCCGCACCGACGCGCGCCGGCGGCCCGAGCTGTCCTGGGTGACATGGGCACGGCGCGTACCGAGGCTCATGGACCAGCCGTGCGTACCGATGTTCAGATGCAGCAGCTTCGGGATGATCGTGATTCGCTTGTGGTAATAGATCGACATATCGGCCTCCTTGCTGCCATGGTGCGCGAAGAGCCCGGCACCCTCGTCACGACAGCGCCACGGGCGTGTCGCCGCTCCTCCTGATGGGCGAGCGGTCGTGATCGGTGAGCGGTCGTGATCGGTGAGCGGTCGTGAGGGGTGAGCGGTCGTGAGGGGTGAGCGGTCGTGAGCGGTGAGGGGTGATCGGTGAGCGGTCGTGAGGCGGCAAGGTGACGGGCGAGCGGGCCGCGCTGTCAGTACCGCGGCCTATCGTCGGTTCCATGTACGACGACGGGGACGGCCCGCCGCGGCCCGGCGGGCCGAAGGCGGCCGAGGCGCGCGTGGCCGAGGTGCGGGTCGCCTTCGAGGGCATGCTCCAGATCCGCCGCCTGACGAACACCGACGCCCCCGACCCCGAGGCGATACCGGCGCCATGGGAGCGCGGCCGCATGGTGCGGGCCGTCGCACTCGCCCTTGAGGCGGCGGGGATCGCCCCCTCCGCGGTCGACGCCTCCTCCGGCCGCCGGGTGGCGACGGGCTACCGCGTTCGGGAAGTGGCGGACGAGCCGGCCACGGCCGCGGTCGAATGGCTCGGCCCACCCGGCAGCGGCGCCCCCACCCAGGAGGAGAGCGCCCTGGCCGAGTGCGCCCGCGCGCTGGAGCGGCTCGGCTGGGACGCCCTGCTCTACCGGGGCCGTGGCCGCCACCGGTTCGTGGAAGTCAGGCCCCCGCACCGCGGCCGCTGAACGGCCCGCGAAGCCGGGGCGGTGAGTGGCCCGGCCCGTCCCCCTGCCACCGCGCCGTTCGCCGCAGGAAGCGCGCGCACCAGCCACGCCGGAGGCGCCGCTACACCGTTACGTCGTTACGTCGTTGGGGCGCTGGGGCGGAACGACGGCGCGGCTCCCACGGCGGCCGGAGCGGACGGGGCCGGGCGCGAACGGGCCCGAACGGGCGCGGTGTTCCGGGCCCGTCGTGGTGCCTGGGGTGACGGTCGCCGGGCGGCACCGTCGAGTCGGCGCCTGGAACGTTCCAATGATCGATGCACGGGGCTTGTCCTGGCATTCCGGCGGCACCTAGGGTCCCCAATGGCAAGCGCTTTCTCCGCGCGTGTGAGGAGCCCTCATGTCCGTCGTGTCACCTCGACCCTCCCGCCCGCGTGCCGCCGTCGTCGGCACGGGTTCCATCGTCGGCGGGAGTCACCTCCCCGCCCTGCGGGCCCACGCCGACCGTGTCGAACTCGTCGCCGCCGTCGACGTGGACCCGGCGAGACTCGCCGCCTTCCGGGACCGCGCCGGCCAGGAGGTGGCCGCGTACACCGAACTCGACGCGATGCTCGACGCCGCCCGCCCCGACCTCGTCATCATCGGCACCCCGCCGTCCCTCCACCGCGAGCAGACCGTGGCCGCGCTGAAGGCGGGCGCGTGGGTGCTGTGCGAGAAGCCGCTGTGCCTCTCGCTCGCCGAGTACGACGAGATCGCCGCCGCCGAACAGGCCGCGGGGACGTACGCGTCGGTCGTCTTCCAGCACCGCTACGGCTCCGGCGCCGTCCACGCCCGCGAGCTGCTCGCGCGGGGCGAGCTCGGCACCCCGCGCGTCGCGCACTGCCAGACCACCTGGTACCGCGACAGTGGCTACTACGCGGTGCCGTGGCGCGGCCGCTGGGAGAGCGAGGGCGGCGGTCCCACCATGGGGCACGGCATCCACCAGTACGACCTGCTGCTGCACCTCCTCGGCGACTGGACGGAGGTGCGCGCCATGGCGGGCCGGCTGGCGCACGACATCGAGGGCGAGGACGTCTCGACCGCCCTGGTGCGCTTCGCGAACGGCACGCTCGCCACCGTCGTCAACAGCGTCCTGTCCCCGCACCAGGTCAGCCGCATCCGCATCGACTGCGACGACGCCACCGTCGAACTCACCCACCTCTACGGGCACTCCAACGACGACTGGATCTACACCTCTGCGCCGCACGTCGCCTCCGAACGGCCGGACACCTGGCGCACCCCGGCGGCCGACGTCCCCAGCTCGCACACCGCCCAGCTCGGCGCGCTGCTCGACGCGTACGAGAAGGGCGAACGGCCGCCCGGCGGCGGCCCCGACGCCCGCCGCACCCTCGAATTCGCCGCCGCCCTCTACAAGTCGGCCTTCACCGGACTGCCGGTCCTCGCGGGCGAGATCACCCCCGACGACCCCTTCCACCTCGCCATGCACGGCAACCATCCCGAGTGGAGCCCGAAGCGATGACGATCAAGGTCACCCACGCCCACGGCGAGCGGATCGCCGTCCACGCCGCCGGGTCCGAGCTGCTGAGCTACGTCTACCGGCCGGACCCGGACCCCTTCGAGGCCCGCAAGCCGTACATCCACCCGCTGCGCACCCTCGCCGGGCGCCAGGTCAGCGGCTACCGCCCCAACGACCACCGCTGGCACAAGGGCCTCCAGATGACGGCGAGCCATCTGTCCGGGCAGAACTTCTGGGGCGGCAACTGCTACGTCCACGGAGAGGGGTACCTGCGCCGGCCCGAGCGGGTCGGCTCCATGCGGCACGACGGCTTCTCCGACCTGCGAGCCGAGGACGACCGCTTCAGCCTCGCCGAGGAACTCACCTGGATCGAGAACGGCGGCCGGGAGTGGGCCCGCGAACAGCGCGGCATCACCGTCCACTCGGTGGACGAGGACGCCGGCTCCTGGGCCCTCGACTGGTCGATCCGGCTCACCAACATCCGGGACGAACCCCTGCACTTCGGCTCCCCGACCACCGCGGGGCGCGAGATGGCCGGATACACCGGCCTGCAGTGGCGCGGTCCGCGCGACTTCACCGGCGGCACGGTCTTCGGCCCCGAAGGCACGCAGGACGCCGAGAAGCTGATGGGCACCCAGGGACCGTGGCTGGCGTTCACCGCCGAGCACGACGATGTCGACGCCCACTCCACGCTTGTCTTCGCGCACGCCCCCGAGAACCTCGACGCGGCGTCGGCGATCCACGACTCGCACTGGTTCGTCCGCTCCCGGCCGATCCCGACCGTCGCGTTCTCCTGGGCGTTCTTCGAGGAGTTCGGGCTGGCGCCCGGCGCGTCCTTCGCGTACCGCTACCGGGTGGTGGTCGCGGACGGCGCCTGGGACCGCGACGGTGTCGCCGCACACCTGGAGGGACTGCCGTGGTGAGCCTCCCGCATCCGCTGCCCGGGGCCGTGGGCCTCTCCCACCTCAGCGCCTACCCGTGGGAGGCCGCCGACGGAGTGTGCGGCGGCAGCCCGCATCTGCATCTGGTGTGCACCGAGGCGTACGTCGTCACCGGCGGCCGGGGCGCCGTCCAGACGCTCAGCCCCGACGGCTACCGCGACACCCCCCTGGAGGCGGGTTCCCTGGCGTGGTTCGCGCCGGGCACCGTCCACCGCATGGTGCAGGGCGGCGATCTGAGCATCACCGTACTGATGCAGAACAGCGGACTGCCCGAGGCGGGGGACGCCGTCTTCACCTTCCCGCCCGACGTGCTCGCCGACCCCGAGCGGTACGCGGCCGCCGCCGTCCTCCCCGCGAAGAGCGGACCCGAGGCGGAGGCCGCCGCCCGCAAGCGGCGGGACCTCGCCGTCGAGGGGTATCTGCCGCTGCGCGAAGCCCTCATGGCCGGTGACAACGGCCCGTACCTGGAGTTCCAGCAGGCCGCCGCCCGCCTCGTCAAGGACAAGGTCCCCGCCTGGCGAGCGCTGTGGAAGGCGGGCGCGCTCGCCGCGGCGGAGCGCACCGGCGCCCAGCTCACGGCCCTCGAATCCGGCGACCCGGCCTACCTCGCCGACTCGCGCGCCCACGACGCCACGCCGTCCCGGTACGGCGGCTACGGCATGTGCGGCCGCCGCGACGAGTACGAACTGCCCGGCACCACGCTCCCGTACTACGGCGAGTAGGGCCGGCGGAACCCGGCGACCGGAACCCAGCGAGCCGAACCCCGTCCCCTCAACCCATCCCCCCATCCCCCCGCATTCCCGCATTCTCAGAAAGGAGGGGTGTACTCGCCATGCCCGCGAACCGGACAACGATGTCCTGTGTGTCGGCCACGGTGCTCGCCCTCTGCGCGGTGCTGACCGGCTGCGGTGGCCCGTCCGACACCGGCGGCAGCGGAAAGACCGTCCTGCGCTACACCTGGTGGGGCAACCCCGACCGCGCCGCCCGCACCGAGCAGGCCGTCGCGCTCTTCGAGGAGCGGCACCCCGGGATCGAGGTGCAGACCTCCTTCGCCGGCTACGAGGCGTACAAGCAGAAACTCGCCACCCAGGCCGCCGGCGGCGACGCCCCGGACGTGATGCAGCTCGACTACCGGCAGATCGACCAGTACGCCTCAGGCGGCGTCCTTCTCGACCTCGGCACCCGCAGGCAGACCCTGCGCACCGGCGAGATCGACACCGGGCTGCTGGCCACCGGAGTCGTGGACGGCAAGCAGTACGCGATCCCGCAGGGCCGCGGCACCGAGACCGTGGCGTACGACGCCGGGCAGTGGAAGGCCGCCGCGGTGGACCTCCCGCGCGCGGGCTGGACCTGGGACGACTGGGCGGCGGCCATGCGCGCGCTCGCGAAGCGGACCGGCAAGCCCGGCTCCGTCGACCCCGGGCAGAGCGAGGACTGCTTCGAGGCGTGGCTGCGCGGCCAGGGCAAGTCCCTCTACACCGAGGACGGCGGGCTGGGCTTCACCGTCGGCGACCTGACCCGGTGGTGGACCTTCACCGACGGGTTGCGCCGCGAGGGCGCCGTGTCCCCCGCCGAGGAGACGACACAGCTCGACGGATCCGTCGAGAACACCCCGCTGGCGCGCGGCAGGGCGATCGCCGACTTCAACTGGGACGCGCCGACCAGCGCGCTCACGGCGATCGTGGGGGAGGCCCTGACCCTCGCGCCGCTGCCGTCGGGCGCGGACGGCACACCCGGGCAGTACTTCAAGCCGTCGATGTTCGTCGGGATCGCGGCCACCACCGAACACCCCGAGGAGTCCGCCGAACTGATCGACTTCCTCATCAACGACAAGGAAGCGGCGAAGATCCTCGGCGCCAGCCGCAGCATCCCCGTCAACGAGTCCATCCGCAAGGAGGTCGTCCCCGGCCTGAAGGACTTCGACCGCACCATCGCCGACTACCAGGCGAGCGTGGAGGGCACCCTCGAACCCCCGCCGCAGGCCCCGCCGGCCGGCGACAACGCCCTGCAGACCACGTTCGCCCGCGACTACGACCAGGTGTCGTTCGAGCGGATGACACCGCGCGAGGCCGCCGAGAACTACATCATCGAGGCGGAGGCGGAGCTGAGGCCATGACCACCACCGACATCCCCGCCGCCGGCGTACGCGCTGCGCGGCGCCCCGCACCGGGGGACAAGCGCCCCCGCCGCAGGCGCGAAGGCGCAGCCTGGGTGTTCCTCTCGCCCTGGGTGCTCGGCGCCGCCGTCCTGACGCTGCTGCCGATGGCCGTCTCGCTGTACCTGTCGTTCACCGACTACGACATGTTCAACCCCCCGCACTGGGTGGGCCTGCGCAACTACGTCCAGATGTTCACCGAGGACCCACGCTACTGGCGCTCGGTCGGCGCGACGCTCGGCTACGTCGTCATCGCCGTACCGCTGCAACTGGCGCTGGCGCTCCTCATCGCCCTCGCGCTCAAGTCCATGAAGCGCGGCAAGGCGTTCTACCGATCCGCCTTCTACGCCCCCTCACTCCTCGGCGCGTCCATGTCCGTCGCCCTCGTGTGGCGGGCAGTCTTCAACGACGGCGGCACGGTCGACAACCTGCTGTCCGCCGTCGGCATCCACACCGGCGGCTGGGTCAACCGGCCCGGCTGGGCGCTGCTCGCCGTGGCGCTGCTGACCGTATGGCAGTTCGGCGCCCCGATGGTGATCTTCCTGGCCGGACTCCAGCAGATCCCCGCCGAGCTGTACGAGGCCGCGGCCGTGGACGGAGCCAGCCGGTGGCGCCAGTTCGTCTCCGTGACACTGCCGATGCTGTCGCCCGTCCTCTTCTTCAACCTGGTGCTGCAGACCATCCAGGCGTTCCAGGTCTTCACGCCCGCCTTCGCGGTCAGCGCGGGCAAGGGCGGTCCTGCCGACTCCACGCTCTTCTACACGCTCTACCTCTACGACCGCGGCTTCGTCGCCTCCCACATGGGCTACGCCTCCGCTATGGCCTGGACGCTGCTGCTCGTGATCGGCGCCGTCACCGCGGTGCTCTTCCGCACCTCGCGCACCTGGGTCTTCTACGCCGACGAGGGGGACCGATGACCTCGACCACCGCAACTCCGGCGGACCAGGGGCCCGTTGACGGGAAGCCCGGCCTTCAGCCTGGCGTTCAGTCCGGCCTTCAGCCCGACCGGCAGCGCGCCCGGCGCCGTGTCGCGCTGCACGCCGTGTGCCTCGCCGCCCTGCTCGTGATGCTCTACCCGCTGGCCTGGCTGCTCGCCACCTCGCTCAAGCCCGCCGACGAGGTCATCGCCAGCCTGAGGCTGCTGCCGAGCCGTCTTGAGTGGTCGAACTACACGACCGCGCTCGACGGAGTCAGCGACGTGCCCGTCAGCAGGATGCTCGCCAACTCCCTGCTGATCGCGGGCGGAGCGGTCCTCGGCAACGTCCTGAGCTGCTCGCTGGCCGCGTACGCCTTCGCCCGGCTGCGCTTCCGGCTGCGCGGGCCGCTGTTCGCGTTCATGATCGCGACGATCATGCTGCCGCACCACGCGGTGCTCATCCCGCAGTACATCATCTTCAACCAGCTAGGCATGGTGAACACCTACTGGCCGCTGATCCTGCCGAAGTTCCTCGCCACCGAGGCGTTCTTCGTCTTCCTCATCGTGCAGTTCATGCGCGGGCTGCCGCGCGAGCTGGAGGAGGCCGCCCGGATCGACGGCTGCGGCCCGTTCCGCAGCTTCCTCCAGGTGATCCTGCCGCTCACCCGGCCCGCGCTGATCACCACGGCGATCTTCACCTTCATCTGGACCTGGAACGACTTCTTCACCCAGCTGATCTACCTCTTCTCGCCGGAGAAGTTCACGCTCACCCTCGCCCTGCGGTCGTTCGTCGACGCCTCCAGCCAGTCGGCGTACGGCCCGATGTTCGCCATGTCGGTCATCGCGCTGCTGCCGATCGTGCTGTTCTTCCTCGCCTTCCAGCGCTTCCTCGTCGAGGGCATGGCCAGCTCCGGGATCAAGGGATGAGCGCACGCGCCCGCGACACGGGCGAACTCTTCGGCCCGCGCACGACCCTGTTCGCGGACATGCTGAGCATCGGGCTTGCGACCGCGGTGGCCGGCCTGCCGCTGCTCACCGCCCCCGCCGCGCTGTCCACCGCCTGCGCGGTGCTCCGCGGCTCGGCCCAGGGCAGGCCCGCCACCGCGGGCCGGTACCTGTCCCTGCTTCGCAGACGCCTGCGGCCGGGCGACCTCGCCGCCGGCGCGCTCGCCCTCGCCGGTGTGCTGCTGCTCGCCGCGGACCTGGCACTGGCCCGGGCGGGGCTGCCGGGAGCGGGCGCCTTCGCCCTGGCCGCCGCCGTGATCGGCGCGTGCGCCGCGACCGTGGCCCTCCGCGCATGTGCACGCCCCGAGTCCCTCACCGACTGGCCCGCCGCGGTACGCGCCGCCGCCCGCGACGCCCTGCGCGACCCGGGCGACAGCGCCCTGACCCTCCTCGCCCTGGCGGCGGCCGTGCTCTGTGCGTGGGCGATGCTGCCGCTCGCCTTCCTGGCGCCGGGGCCGCTGGCCCTCGCGCTCACCGCGATCGACCTGAGGTCCGTGCCATCGGCGTCCCCGGGGTGTTCCGCATCCTCTCCGGTGTGCGGGGGCGGAAACCCAAGTCCGGACAGGGGAGAGGCGGAGACAGGGCCGTGACCAGCAGGATCACTGAACTGTGGTCGGCGCACACCGCGCCCGCTCGGGACGGGTTGTACAGGTCCGACGGTTCGGCGTGCGAGGTCGGGATCGACGGCGCGGCGTTGTCGTGGTTCGACCTCGGCGGCCCCCTCGACCTGGATGCGCTCCTCGACGCGGAGCCGGACGGCGTGACCGGTATCGATATCCATCCGCAGTGTCTTGCCGAGCTGCCGGGCGGGGCCGGCCATGTGTGCGGCGGCGACGGTGCACTCGGCTCGGAAGGGTTCTTCGCGCGGCTCGACTCGGGCAGGAACCTGGTGTGGCTGGTGTCGCCGGCCGATTCCAACCCGTTCGTGAAGGTGGAAGTCCGCGGAACGATCGCCAGGTTCGTCAACAACCTCGGCAACTCGATCACGGTTGACCTGGCGAGTCCCGCATTCGAGGCGCCGTTCAGCCCGTAGCCGCCAGCACCGGCGTGGCGCACGCCTGTGCGTACCGCTGCAGCAGCAGGCGCGCCAGCTCGGGGGAGGGGCCGAGGACGTCCGCCAGGATGTCGGCGCCCGCGGACTCGGCGCCCGTGGCGATGCGGTCCGGGAGGCGGCCCGGGGCGATGACGTACGGGGCCACCGCCACCCGGGCGACGCCTTCGGCGCGCAGCGCCCGCACCGCGTCCTCGGTGCGGGGCAGCGCGGCGGAGGCGAACGCGGGTCGCACGGCGCACCAGCCGGTGTGCCGCAGCTCCCGCGCTGTTTGAGCGATCACCGCGATCGCCTCCGGGTCTGAGGAGCCCGCCGCGGCCAGGACGACCCCGGTCGAGCGCTTGAACCGATCGACCTCGCGACGCCCAGGGGAGTCTCCGGCCGGGGAGCCGGCCCGCCGCGCAGCGGCAGTCGGATCCGGCGTCCCCCGGAGAAGTGCAGTGGCGGGCGTGAGACCCGCCTCGTACAGCCGCCGCTCCAGCGCGTCCAGGAGCAGCGGGGACGGGCCCAGCACCTCGGCCTGGGTGATGCGCAGGCGGGGGTGGCTGGTCCGGGCGTCGCGCAGGACGGCCGGGATGTCGGCCTTGGCGTGGAAGGCCCGCGTCAGCAGCAGCGGCAGCGCCACCACGTCCCGTACGCCGTCGTTCGCCATCCGCTCCAGGACCTGCGGCACCGACGGCGCGTTGAAGTCGAGGAACGCGGTCGACACACGCAGCGCCGGGCGCAGCGCCCGGACGCGCCGCACCAGGGCGTGGACGGTCGCGGCGTGCCGCGGGTCGCGGCTGCCGTGGGCGATGACGAGCAGGGCGGGGCTGTGGGCGACAGTGCTGTGGGTGACGGGATTGTGGGTGACGGGGCTGTGCATCACGGGGCTCAGTTCTTGACGAGCAGCCCGCGACTGCGGAGCACCCAGCGCTCCAACGGGCTGAAGATGAGCAGGTCGATGGCGATGCCGACGATCAGGATGAGGATGATCGCGAGGAACACGCCGGGCATGTCGATGTTGTTGCGGCCGTTCTCCAGCAACTGGCCGAGACCCAGGCCGAGATCGGGCGACGAGGCGATGATCTCGGCGGCCATCAGCGAGCGCCAGGAGAAGGCCCAGCCCTGCTTCAGACCGGCCAGATAGCCGGGCAGCGCCGCCGGCATGACGATGTGCCAGGTGCCGCGGAGGCCGGTGGCGCCCATCGTGCGCCCGGCCCGCAGGAAGAGCGGCGGGACCTGGTCGACGCCGGAGACGAGTCCGTTGGCGATCGACGGGACGGCGCCGAGCAGGATGACCGCGTACATCATCGAGTCGTTGAGACCGAGCCAGATGACGGCGGGCGGCACCCACGCCACCGACGGCAGCGACTGCAGGCCCGACAGGATCGGGCCGATCGCCGCCCGCACGAACCTCACCCGGGCGACGAGCAGGCCGAGCGGCGTGCCGATCGCCAGGGCCAGCAGGAAGCCGAACAGACCGCGCGACACGCTGGTCCAGATGACGTCCAGCAGGGTGCCCTGCAACCACATGTCGGTCAGGCCCGACCACACCGAGGCCGGCGCCGGCAGCTTGTCCTCCGTGGTGACCTTCGCGGAGACGAGGAGCTGCCAGAGGACGAGGACGAGGGCGATGGCGAGGGCCGGCGGCAGGACCTTCCTCACGAGGACCTCGCGCACGGGCGTCCGGCGGATCTCGACGGCGTCGAGCGCGTCCAGGCCCGCTTCGAGCCCGGCGAGGTCGTCCGCCTTCCGCGGCGCCCGGTCGGTGGTCTCAGTGCTGGCCATGGCGGCGGATCTCCCCACGCAGTTCTTCGGTGATCTCGAGCGACAGTTCGGCCACGGCGGCGTCCTCGATACGGCGCGGCTGCGGGATGTCCACCGTCCACTCGCGGGCCACCCGGCCGGGACGCGAGGACAGCAGCACCACACGCTGGGCGAGCCGCACGGCCTCGCGGACGTTGTGCGTGACGAAGAGGACCGACAGGTTCCCCTTGGCGGAGCCGCCGCTGTTCGCGGTCTGCCAGATACGGGTCAGCTCGCCGTGCAGCACATCCCGCGTGATGGCGTCGAGCGCCGCGAACGGCTCGTCCATCAGCAGCAGGTCGCTGTCCTGGGCGAGCGCGCGGGCCAGGGCCACGCGCTGGCGCATCCCGCCGGAAAGCTCGTGCACGCGCTTGCCGTACGCGCCGCCGAGCCGGACCAGCTCCAGCAGCCGCTCGGTCTCCGGGCGACGCTCGGACTTGGGGACCCCGCGCAGCCGCAGGGCCAGTTCGATGTTCTTGCCCGCGGTCAGCCACGGGAAGAGGGCGTGCTCCTGGAACATCAGGGCGGGCCGCCCGCCGGGCGTCGCGATCGCCCCGGCGGTCGGCGCGTCGAGCCCCGCGACCAGGTTGAGCAGTGTGGACTTGCCGCAGCCCGAGGCCCCCAGGAGGGTGACGAACTCGCCCGGCGCGACATCGAGGCTGATGTCGTCCAGGACGAGCTGGCTGCCGGCCGGGCCGGGGAAGGACTTCGAGACGTGCTCGATACGGGCGGCGTGGGACACCGCCGCGGTGCCCTCGGCAGCCTTGGCAAGAGTGCTGGCCATGGTCGTCACCTCCTGGGGTTCTTCGGGGACTTCGGACTTACTCGGCGCCGAGGCCGGCGTCGGACACCTCGGGCCTGCCCTCGGCCTTCAGCACCTTGTTGAGGAGCGTCAGGTCGTAGATCCCGTTCAGGTCGGGCTGTTCGAGCAGCTTCGCCTTGACGGCGTAGTCGGCCTGCGTCCTCAGCGTCGCGGCCAGCGGGTCGTCGGTGATCCGGATGCTCGGCCACGCCGGGTCGATGACCTTGGCGGCCAGTTCCTTGCCGGTCTCCGCCTTCAGCGCCGCGTTGGCCGACGCCTTGGCCTCGTCCGGGTTGGCGTTGATCCACGCGTTGGTCTTCACCGTGCCGCGCAGCACGGCCTCGACGACGTCCGGGTGCTCCTTGAGGAAGGTCTGCGACACGATGATGTTCGTGATCACGAACTGCTTGCCGGGCCAGAGGGTGGTCTCGTCGATGAGGACCTCGGCCCCCTCGGAGACCAGCTTGGACGCGGTCGGCTCGGGCACCCAGGCGCCGTCGATGGAGCCGGACTTGTAGGCGTCCGGGGTCACCTTGTTGTCGGTGCGGACCACGGAGACATCGCCCTTGCCGCTCTCCGCGTCGACCTTCCAGCCCTGCTCCGCGATCCAGTTGAGGAACGCGACGTCCTGCGTGTTCCCCTTCTGCGGAGTGGCGATCCTCTTGCCCTTGACGTCGTCCACCGACTTGATCTTGTCCGGGTCGACGACCAGCTTCACACCGCCGGAGGCGGAGCCGGAGATGATCCGCAGGTTCTTGCCCTCGGACTTGACGTAGCCGTTGATGGACGGCGAGGGGCCGATGAAGCCGATGTCGAGCGAGCCGCCGTTGAGGGCCTCGATCTCGGACGGTCCCGCGTTGAAGGTCTGCGGCTTGACCGTGGTGCCGCCGAGCTCCTTCTGGATCAGGCCCTGCTCGAGGCCGACCAGCGCGGTGGCGTGGGTGAGGTTCGGGAAGTAGCCGATCCTGACGGTGTCCGCGGAGAGCTTCCTGCCCTCGGCCGCCACCTCGGTCTTCTTGTCGTCGGCGGCTTGGGAACCGTAGCCGCAGGCGGTGAGTGCCACGGCCAGCAGAGGCAGTGCGGCGGCAGCGGCGAGACCGCGGCGCAGGGCAGTACGGGTCGTGCGGCTCGTACGTGTGGCAGGCACGGGAGGTTGTCCTCTCGGAAGCCCGGTGCTCACGCCCCCCGGTGGATCCGGGTGTGTCGGGACGCGGCCGGGAGCTCGGCTGGTCGATGTCTTCGTCTGTGGTGCGAGCGGGGTGTCGCGGCGGTCATCGCGCACATCGCGCGACACCTCCCGTGCCCGCACCGAGGGCGCCGCTGCCCACGCGGCCGCCCTCCTTCGCGAAGGTGGCGAAGGCGTCCGTCATCAGAAGTCCCACCCCTCGTCGTCCTGGACCGGCGCGGTCCTGGCGGTGGCGAAGGACTCGCCCGCCATGCCTGCCGCCAGGGTCGTGCCGTCGGCCGGGTCGATCAGCAGGAACGATCCGGTGCGGCGGGAGTCCGCGTACGTGTCGAGCGCGAGGGGCTCGGCGGTACGGACGCGGACCCGGCCGATGTCGTTGGCCACCAGCTGCCCGGGGGCCGGGTGCTGGGACAGGTCGTCGAGGGTGAGCCTCGACGGGATGTCCTTGACGATCGCCTTGACCGTGCGGGTGGTGTGCTTGAGCAGCACCCGCTGGCCCACCGTGAGCGGCTGGTCGGCGACATGGCAGACCGTCGCCTCGACGTCCTGTGTCGTCGCGGGCGCGTCGCCGCTCGGCACGATGATGTCGCCGCGCGAGACGTCGATGTCGTCCGCCAGGAGCAGCGTCGCCGACTGCGGTGTCCAGGCGACGTCCACCGGCGTCCCGAGCAGGTCGATCCCGGCGATCGTCGAGGTGAGGCCGGAGGGCAGCACGGTCACGCTCTCGCCGACCCGGAACGTACCGGCCGCGATCTGTCCGGCGTAGCCGCGGTAGTCGGGGTGCTCGGCGGTCTGCGGTCGGATGACGTACTGCACCGGGAAGCGCGCGTGGCAGCCGGTCAGGTCGTGGCTGACCGGCACGGTCTCCAGGTGCTCCAGGACGGTGGGGCCGCCGTACCAGTCCATGTTCGCGGAAGCCTCCACGACGTTGTCGCCGGCGAGCGCAGAGATCGGGATCGCCGTGATCTCGGGGACGCCGAGCTCGCTCGCGTAGGCCGTGAACTCCTCGGCGATGGCGGCGAAGACGGACTCCTCGTAGCCGACGAGGTCCATCTTGTTGACGGCGAGGACGACGTGCGGGACGCGCAGCAGCGCGGCGATCGCGGCGTGCCGGCGGGTCTGCTCGACCACTCCGTTGCGGGCGTCGACCAGGACCACCGTCAGCTCGGCCGTCGAGGCGCCCGTGACCATGTTCCGGGTGTACTGCACATGCCCGGGGGTGTCGGCGAGGATGAACCGGCGCCGCGGCGTGGCGAAGTAGCGGTACGCCACGTCGATCGTGATGCCCTGCTCGCGCTCGGCCCGCAGGCCGTCCGTGAGCAGCGCCAGGTCCGGGGCGTCCTGGCCGCGGGAGCGCGAGGCGTGCTCCACGGCCTCCAGCTGGTCGGCGAGGACCGACTTGGAGTCGTGCAGCAGCCGGCCCACCAGGGTCGACTTCCCGTCGTCGACGGAGCCCGCGGTGGCGAAGCGCAGCAGGGTGGTGGCCGACAGCTGCCCGGCGAGCTGCTCGGCCGGATCGGCGGTGCTGGTCATCTCTAGAAGTACCCTTCGCGCTTGCGGTCTTCCATCGCCGCCTCCGACAGCTTGTCGTCGGCGCGGGTCGCGCCCCGCTCGGTGAGCCGGGACGCGGCGATCTCGGCGATCACGGCGTCCAGCGTCGTCGCCTGGGAGTCGACGGCGCCGGTGCAGGACATGTCACCGACCGTGCGGTAGCGGATCAGGCGCGTCTCGACGCTCTCGCCGTCCTTCGGACCACCCCAGTCGCCGGCCGTCAGCCACATCCCGCCGCGCGCGAAGACCTCGCGCTCGTGAGCGAAGTAGATCTCCGGCAGCTCGATCCCCTCGCGCTGGATGTACTGCCACACATCCAGCTCGGTCCAGTTGGACAGCGGGAAGACCCGCACATGCTCACCCGGCGCGTGGCGGCCGTTGTAGAGCTGCCACAGCTCGGGGCGCTGACGCCGCGGATCCCACTGCGAGAACTCGTCCCGCAGCGAGAACACCCGCTCCTTGGCCCGCGCCTTCTCCTCGTCACGCCGACCGCCGCCGAACACCGCGTCGAAACGGTGCTCCTGGATCGCCTCGGTCAGCGGCACCGTCTGGAGCGGGTTACGGGTCCCGTCCGGCCGCTCCTTGAGCACACCACGGTCGATGTAGTCCTGTACGGAAGCCACATGGAGCCGCAGACCATGCTCGGCGACCACACGGTCCCGGTACCCGATGACCTCCGGGAAGTTGTGCCCGGTGTCCACATGCAGCAAGGAGAACGGGACCGCCGCCGGGGCGAACGCCTTCAGCGCCAGATGCAGCATCACGATCGAGTCCTTGCCCCCGGAGAACAGGATCACCGGCCGCTCGAACTCACCCGCCACCTCACGGAAGATGTGCACACCCTCCGACTCCAGCGCATCCAGATGCGTCAGCGCGTACGGGCTGTCCTCCCCCGCACCGCCCGCGGTACCGCTCACATGATTGATGCTGGTCGTCACGCTGCGCCCCTTTCGTGTGCTTCTCCGCCCGCACGGCGCAGAGGTGCGGCCATCGTCTTCGTCCGCGGACCGGCGGCCGTGCCCGCGTCGCTCACAGGAGTCCCCTCTCGCCGAGCAGCGCGTACAGCGACGCCGCGGACTCCTGCACGGTCTGGGTGTGCGACTCGATCCGCAGGTCCGGGGCCTCCGGCTCCTCGTACGGGTCGTCGACCCCGGTCAGGCCGCTGATCTCACCGGCCGCCTGCTTGGCGTACAGCCCCTTCACATCCCGCACGGAGCACACCTCCACCGGAGTGGCGACATGCACCTCCACATACGCGGTGCCCTCGGCGCCGTGGCGCTTGCGGACCGCCTCGCGGCTGTCCGCGTACGGGGCGATCACGGGGACCAGCACCGTGACGCCGTTCGACGCGAGCAGCTCGGCGACGAAGCCGATCCGCTGGACGTTGGTGTGCCGGTCCTCGCGGCCGAAGCCGAGGCCCGCCGAGAGGAACTCGCGGATCTCGTCCCCGTCGAGCACCTCGACACGGCGGCCCTCGTCGCGGAGCCGGCCCGCCAGCTCGTGGGCGATCGTGGTCTTGCCCGCGCTCGGCAGCCCGGTGAGCCAGACGGTGGCCCCAGTCACGTGCTTCCCCCCTGAGTTCTCGTCGTTCTCATCGGTCGTCATCAGCCGTGCAGTCCGCACTCGGTCTTGCCGCGGCCGGCCCAGCGGCCGGCACGGGCGTCCTCGCCCTCCAGGACCCTGCGGGTGCAGGGGGCGCAGCCGACGGAGGCGTAACCGTCCATCAGCAGCGGGTTGGTGAGCACGCCGTGCTCGGCGACATAGGCGTCCACGTCGTCCTGCGTCCAGCGGGCGATCGGGGAGACCTTGACCTTCCGCCGCTTCTCGTCCCAGCCGACGACCGGGGTGTTCGCCCGGGTCGGGGACTCGTCGCGGCGCAGCCCCGTCGCCCACGCGTCGTACGCGGTCAGCCCCTCCTCCAGCGGCTTGACCTTGCGCAGTGCGCAGCACAGGTCCGGGTTGCGGTCGTGCAGCTTCGGGCCGTACTCGGCGTCCTGCTCCTCGACCGTCCGGCGCGGGGTGAGCGTGATGACGTTGACGTCCATCACGGCCGCGACCGCGTCGCGGGTCCCGATGGTCTCGGGGAAGTGGTAGCCGGTGTCGAGGAAGACGACGTCGACACCGGGGAGTGCGCGGGAGGCGAGGTGGGCGACGACCGCGTCCTCCATGGAGGAGGTGACGCAGAAGCGCGGGCCGAAGGTCTCGGCGGCCCACCTCAGGATGTCCAGGGCGGTGGCCTCTTCGAGGTCCCGCCCGGCCTGCTCGGCGAGCGACCTGAGCTCGTCGGTGGTGCGCTCGTGACCGGCCTGAACCGCTGTCATATCTCGTTCCCTCCACCGTCGTTGCGCTGAACGCCCCGGGCGAGCAGCCCGAGGAACTTCAGCTGGAAGGCTCGATTGCATGCCGCGCATTCCCAGGCGCCGTGGCCCTGCTCGTTCGGACGCAGGTCCTCGTCGCCGCAGTACGGGCAGTAGAAGGGGGCGGCACGCTCGCTCACGACAGTGCCTCCTCCGACGCGCGCGCCGCCCAGGCCGCGAAGCGTTCGCCGTCCTCGCGCTCCGCCTCGAAGCGCTTGAGGACGCGCTCGACGTAGTCGGGCAGCTCGGCGGAGGTGACCTTGAGGCCGCGGACCTTGCGTCCGAAACCGGCCTCCAGGCCCAGCGCACCGCCCAGGTGCACCTGGAAGCCCTCCACCTGGTCGCCGTTGTCGTCCAGCACCAGCTGGCCCTTGAGACCGATGTCCGCGACCTGGATACGGGCGCAGGCGTTCGGGCAGCCGTTGATGTTGATCGTGATCGGCTCGTCGAACTCGGGGATGCGGCGCTCGAGTTCGTCGATCAGCGAGGCACCGCGGGCCTTGGTCTCGACGATGGCCAGCTTGCAGAACTCGATACCGGTGCAGGCCATCGTGCCGCGCCGGAACGGCGACGGCTGGACGCGCAGGTCCAGCGCCTCAAGAGCGGCGACCAGCGACTCGACCTGCGCCTCCTCGACATCGAGGACGAGCATCTTCTGTTCGGCTGTGGTGCGCACCCGGCCCGAGCCGTGTGCCTCCGCCACATCGGCGATCTTGGTGAGGACGGTGCCGTCGACCCGGCCGACGCGCGGCGCGAAGCCGACGTAGAACCGGCCGTCCTGCTGCCTGTGCACGCCGACGTGGTCGCGCCACCGCTGCACGGGCTGCTCCGGGGCGGGTCCGTCGACGAGCTTGCGCTCGAGGTACTCGTCCTCCAGCACCTGGCGGAACTTCTCCGCGCCCCAGTCCGCGACCAGGAACTTCAGCCGGGCGCGGGTGCGCAGCCGGCGGTAGCCGTAGTCGCGGAAGATCGAGATGACGCCCTCGTACACGTCAGGGACCTCGTCCAGCGGCACCCAGGCGCCCAGCCGGACACCGATCTTGGGGTTGGTGGAGAGGCCGCCGCCGACCCAGAGGTCGAAGCCGGGGCCGTGCTCGGGGTGGTTCACGCCGACGAAGGCGATGTCGTTGATCTCGTGGGCGACGTCCAGCAGCGGGGAGCCGGAGATCGCGGACTTGAACTTGCGCGGAAGGTTCGAGAAGTCCTTGTTGCCGACGATCCGGCGGTGGATCTCCTCGATGGCCGGGGTGCCGTCGACGATCTCGTCCTCGGCGATGCCGGCGACCGGCGAGCCGAGGATGACCCGGGGGGTGTCACCGCAGGCCTCGGTGGTGGACAGGCCGACGGCCTCCAGGCGGTCCCAGATCTCGGGCACGTCCTCGATGCGGATCCAGTGGTACTGGACGTTCTGCCGGTCGGTGATGTCGGCGGTGCCGCGCGCGAACTCCTGGGAGATCTCGCCGATGACCCGCAGCTGCTCCGTGGTCAGCCGGCCGCCGTCGATCCGGACGCGCAGCATGAAGTACTCGTCGTCCAGCTCCTCCGGCTCCAGGATCGCCGTCTTGCCGCCGTCGATCCCGGGCTTGCGCTGGGTGTAGAGCCCCCACCAGCGCATCCGCCCGCGGAGATCGTTGGGGTCGATCGAGTGGAATCCGGCCTTCGAGTAGATCGTCTCAATGCGTGTCCGCACATTGAGACCGTCGTCGTCCTTCTTGAACTGCTCGTTGCCGTTCAGCGGCGTGAAGTGGCCAACGGCCCACTGACCCTCGCCGCGGTGGCGTCCGGCCTTGCGGCGGGGCGTGGCGATAGCGGGTTTTTCAGGGGTGGCGGCCATGGCGGTATGTCCTTCGGGACTGCGGGAGGGATGCCCTGACCTGCACGGGCGCACGCCGACATGGTGCGGCGCGGAGGTACGCAGAGGTCGGGAGTTGTCTCGGGGATCGCGGCTGAGCTGGTTCGATCAGCTCGCCGGACAGATGGCGCTGGACATGCGGCCGAGGTCGACGTGCCGCCGACTCACCAAGGCAATTCCAGCTCGAGACATGACGGAAGCGTGTCACGGGACTTTGGAGCCAGTCCACCGCTATCCATCATCTGGACATCACTGTCCCGGATCGCGAGACAGTGTGTC
The DNA here is from genome assembly GCF_024584805.1 of Streptomyces sp. FIT100. NCBI lineage: Bacteria > Bacillati > Actinomycetota > Actinomycetes > Kitasatosporales > Streptomycetaceae > Streptomyces > Streptomyces sp. FIT100. Next base: position 6,451,906 of record NZ_CP075715.1, read on the forward strand.
GCTGGTCACCCGGCGCCGCCACGCAGGCCCTGCCGCGCGCGCCGCGCACCGCGAGGGCAGCCCTGCCGTTCAGCCGCGGGCGCCGGGCCAGGGCCCGGGGGCCACCGCCTCCGGCTCCTCCTCGACCTTGGTGTCGAAGAGCGTGAAGCCGCGCTTCCGGTAGTTGTCCATCGCGTGCGGCCCGTCCTTGGAGCAGGTGTGCAGCCAGACCCGCTTCGTCGGGGGCCTGCCCGGCCAGCGGTCCGCGAGGTCCCAGGCGCGCGCGGTCCCGTACGACAGCAGGTGGCCGCCGATCCGCCGCCCCCGGAACGCCGGGATCAGCCCGAAGTACACGATCTCGACGACGCCTTCCTCCTGCGCCTCCAGCTCGATGTACCCGGCGGGCGTGCCCTTCTCGTACGCCACCCAGGTCTCCACCCCGGGCCGGTTCACGGCCTCGTCCCACTGCGCGTACGTGAGACCGAGCCGGTCGGTCCAGTGGATGTCCCCGCCGACCGCCGTGTAGAGGAAGCGGCTGAACTCGGCCGACGGCACCTCGGACCGTACGATCCGCACCTCGCCCGAGGGCTCCGCGGCCGGGCGCAGATCGGCCGACGAGGTCTGCTCCAGGGACCACGTGGTCACAGTGATGCTCATGGCGGCCAGGGAACCACGCCTTCCCGCCGGGGACAAAACGCCTCCCGGCGTGGTCCGCACCCGCTGGGGGGTTCGGACCCTGCTCGGGGGTCCGCACCGTGCTCAGGGGTCCGCACCGTGCTCAGGGAGGCGCGGGCTCCACGTTCTGGTTGTGGCGGAAGACGTTGTCCGGGTCGTAGGCCCGCTTGACCTGCGCGAGCCGGTCGTAGTGGCCGCGGTAGGTGGACCGGACCCGGTCCTGGCCCTCGCCCTCGCCGATGAAGTTCACATAGGCGCCGCCCATGGAGTACGGGTGCAGGGCCCTCCAGTAGTCGCCGCTCCACTCCCTGACCGCGTCCGCCCGGGCCGGGTCCGGGTCGACACCGGCGATGACGCCGGACCAGACGGCGTCGCGGTAGTCCCAGGCCGTGTCGTCGCGGCCCACCTGGTGCGCGGCGCCGTCGACCGGGTACAGGTGCATCGTCGAGAGCGGCGTCGGCAGGCTCTGCCCGTACCTGAGATGGACGTCGATCGCGCCGTCGTCGATCCGGTCGAAGAAGTCACCCCGCCAGTACCACTGGTACCCCTTCGGGTACAGGTCGTCGTACATGCTCTGGAGCGCCGGGTACGGCATCGGCGTCGCGAAGTGGAAGGCCGGCGGGGCCGGCTCGTCCACGACGGTGAGCACCTTGTCGGTGCGGTCCGGGTCACCCGTCCAGCACCACAGCACACCGCACATCCGCCGCCCGTGGATCTCCTCAGGGAACGGCGGCCCCGGAGGCACGGTGAGCAGGGCGAAGAATCCGTACACGTCCATGGCCGCCCGCGGCAGGAAGTCGCGGTACCACCCCAGCACCTCGGGGGTCCGCTCGACCGGCCACAGACTCACCCCCACCCCGACCGTGTCCACCGGGTGCAGGCGGTACGTGAACGAGGTGACCACCCCGAAGTTCCCGCCGCCGCCCCGCAGCGCCCAGAACAGCTCGGGGCGCTCGTCCTCGCTCGTCGTCACGAAGGTGCCGTCGGCGAGCACGACATCCGCGCCGAGCAGATTGTCGGAGGTCAGGCCGTACTTGCGGGTCAGATAGCCGTGGCCGCCGCCGAGGGTCAGTCCGCCGACGCCCGTCGTCGAGTTGATGCCCGACGGAATCCCCAGTCCGAAGCCGTGGGCCGCATGGTCCAGGTCGCCGAGCACACTGCCGCCCCCGGCCCGGGCGGTCCTGGTGACCGGGTCGACGCGCACCCAGCGCATCAGGGACAGATCGAGGGTGAGCGCGCCGTCCGCCAGGCAGAGCCCGGGGCCGCTGTGCCCACCGCCGCGGACCGCGAGGTCCAGACCCCGCTCGCGGGCGAAGGCCACCGTGCGCATCACATCCGTCGCGTCCACGCACCGGGCGAACGCGGCGGGGCGCCGGTCGATCATCGCGTTGTAGATCGCACGGGCCTCGTCGTACCCGGCGTCCTGCGGGCCGATCACCGGGCCGCGCAGTGCGTCGCCCAGCGCAGCGAGAGTCGCGCCGTCCATGGGAGCTCCTCGGCGGGCGCACGCCCGGCACCACCCAGGGCCGTCCGGTCTCCGGTCCTGCCGGCCGCACTGTGGATCACTTTCAGGGTTCCATCGGCTCCCCGCCCGCGCAACGCGGCCTCGCCGGGGCTGTTCAGACGGGGTGCGACCGGGCCTCCGCGACCGCCGGAGCCGAGGAGTGCGGCAACAGGTCCGCCGGATGCGGCGGTCGCACGACCTCCACGTCGACCTCCTCGCTGAAGCGGTACGGCCGGTGCTCCAGCACCCCCGACAGATAGCGCCGCACCCGGGACATCTCCGCCCGCACCGTCACCGTCCGGGTCGGGTCGCCGAAGACGTCCGCCGCCAGCTCCGCCGCCGTACGCCCCTGCGGGTGGCGCGCCAGCACGTACAGCAGCTCGGCGTGGCGCGGGCTCAGCTCCTGCGTCCAGCTGCCCGCGGGCCCGGACACCGCGACCGTCCAGCGGCGCGGCCGGCTGACGTCGAGCACGATCCGGTGCGCCGTCTCCGCAGGGGCCGACTCGTCGGGCCGTACCAGCCAGCCGCCGGGCAGCGGCTCGACGGTGCACATGCCCAGCGACGGCAGCCACACCCGGCCCGCCCGGAACGACTTGGGCAGCGGCAGCCGGTCCACCGGCGCCATGCCCGTCACCGCCGCCGTCCACCCGTGCGGGTCCACGGCCAGCGCCCGGCCGCCGAGCCGGCACAGGATCGGCGCCGCCACCGACCGCAGCCGCTCGACGGTGCGCAGCCGCCGGTCGCGCAGCTCCGCCTCGGCAAGCCGGGCCACCGAGTCGACCAGCGCGAGCGTCGCCGGATGGAAGCTGGAGGCGGGGCCGCTGACATCGACGATGCCGAGCAACTGCCCGTCGCGCGGATCGTGCACGGGCGCCGCGGCGCAGGTCCAGTTGTGCAGGGCCTGCACGAAGTGCTCGGCCGAGTGGACCTGGACGGGCCGGCGCGCGGCGAGGGCGGTGCCGATCGCGTTGGTGCCGGTGGTGGACTCGTTCCAGGCAGCACCCTCCTCCAGCCAGATGCCGTCGGCCTTGCGCATGACGCTCGCGTTGCCCTCGCGCCACAGCACCCGGCCCTGATCGTCCGTCACCACCACGATCTGGAGCGAGGCGTCGGCGATCTCGGTCAGCCCACCGCTGAGGGTCCGCATGACCTCGCCGAGCACCGTGGCCCGCCGCCGGTGCTCGAGCTCGTCGGGCTGGAGCAGCACGCTGCTGGTGTCCCGGTCGGGGTCGAAACCGAGCCGGAACATGCGCTGCCAGGAGGCGTCGATGACCGGGCGGGGCGCGACGGGGGGCCGGCGGCCGGCGAGCGTCGCGGCGCGCACCTGATGCAGCAGGCGGCTCGCACCGACGGCGTCCATGGTGGCGAGCCGTGTCATGTCGAGAGCTGTGTTCTTCATCGATACCCCCGCCGCGCGTTGTGCCGGATGCCGTCCCGGCCGGTCGTACCGGTCCGGTGCCATCGGTCCGTTCGTCCGTCCCCATCGTGCCGCTCGCGCCCGCCCCGGGAGGACCGCTTCACATATCTCCTGCAACGGTCTGCAACTCTGGCAAACAACAGCCCGGTGCATGAAGGTGACATGAGCTGAGGGTGGTGCCGTGTCGGCGCAGCATCACCCTCGGCTCTTTCGCGACCCGTGCCCGTCATGCCTCGGCCCGTGCCCGTCACGCCTCGACCCGCGCCCGTTCCACCACCGCCGCCAGATCGAGCCCGTACGGCAGCGTCCCGAACGCCGCCCCCCAGTCCCCGCCGAGCCGCGAGGCGCAGAACGCGTCCGCGACCTGCGGCGGCGCCCAGCGCACCAGCAGCGCCCCCTGCAGCACCAGCGCCATCCGCTCGACCAGCCGCCGCGCCCGTACCTCCACGGTCTCCAGATCGGCCAGTTCGGTCAGCATCGCCTTGATCGCGCCGTCCAGCCGGTGGTCGGCGCCCCGCGCCCTTCCGACCTCCTGGAGATACGCGTCCAGCGCCTCCGGCTCGCGCTGGAGCGCGCGCAGCACATCCAGCGCCTGGACATTGCCCGACCCCTCCCAGATCGAGTTCAGCGGCGCCTCCCGCAGCAGCCGCGGCATCCCGGACTCCTCCACATAGCCGTTGCCGCCCAGGCACTCCAGGGCCTCCGCCACCATCGGCGTGCACCGCTTGGCGACCCAGTACTTGGCTGCCGGCACCGCGAGCCGCAGCAGCGCCCTGTCCGCCTCGCCGTCCGCGTCGTACGCGGCGGCGAGCCGCATCCCGAGGACCGTCGCCGCCTCCGACTCCAGCGCCAGATCGGCCAGGACGTTGCGCATCAGCGGCTTGTCGACGAGCGGGCCGCCGAAAGCGCTGCGGTACGAGGCGTGGTGGACGGCCTGCGTCAGCGCCTGCCGCATCAGCGCCGCCGAGCCGAGAACACAGTCGAGCCGGGTGGCCGCCACCATCCCGATGATGGTGCGGATCCCGCGCCCCTCCTTCCCGACGCGGCGCGCCCATGTGCCGCCGAACTCGACCTCGCCCGACGCGTTCGACCGGTTGCCCAGCTTGTCCTTGAGCCGCTGGATCGCGAAGGCGTTGCGCGTGCCGTCGTCGAGCACCCGGGGCACGAGGAAGCAGGTCAGCCCTCCGGGGGCCTGCGCGAGCACGAGGAACCCGTCGCACATCGGCGCCGAGCAGAACCACTTGTGCCCCGTCAGCTCGTACTCCCCGGCCGCCGCCAGCGGCACCGCGCGGGTCGTGTTCGTCCGTACGTCGCTGCCGCCCTGCTTCTCCGTCATGCCCATCCCGAACAGGGCCCCCGGCTTCCGGCCGGCCGGCCGCAGGCCCGGCTCGTACACCCGTGAGGTGAGCCGGGGCTCCCACTCGGCGGCGAGCACCGGGTCCGTGCGCAGCGCGGGCACCGCGGCGTGCGTCATCGACACCGGGCAGCCGTGCCCGGCCTCCACCTGCGACCAGACCAGGAACCCCGCGGCGCGCCGCACATGCCCGCCGGGCCGACCCCAGGCGTTCGTCAGCCCCGAGCCGACCGCCTTGCCCAGGAGCCGGTGCCAGGCCGGATGGAACTCCACCTCGTCGATCCGGTTGCCGTACCGGTCGTGCGTGCGCAGCACCGGCGGAAAGGCGTTGGCCTGTTCCCCCCACCGCTGGGCCTGGGCCGAGCCCGCGGTTCTGCCGAGCAGCGCCAGCTCCTCCCGGGCCTCGGCGAGGAGCCCCGGCGGCCCGGGCGCGAGATGCCGCTCCACCGCCTCGGCGAGCGGGCGGTCCGTCGTGAAGACGTCGTACCCCACCAGGGGCGGAGCCTGGTTGGTCACGGTGTGGGTGCTGGTCGCCATGCCGATACGGTAAGGAGGTGCAGGCAGCAAACGAAACACCCGAGCGGCCCCCCTCCGGCCGTCTCCACCGGGCGCAGGTCCTCTACCGCAACGTCTCCAAGCGGAGGCTGGCCTGGCTGCTGCTGAAGGACACCGTCAATTCCTGCATCGAGTACCGCATCCTCGGGCTCGCGGCGGAGGCGGCGTTCTTCACGCTGCTGTCCCTGCCTCCGCTGCTCCTGGGCATGCTGGGCCTGCTCGGCTACGTCGACAACTGGACCAGCACCACCACCGTCGCCTCGATCCAGGAGAACATCCTCGGCGCGGCCGGCACCGTGCTCTCCGACCGCGGCGTCAACGAGATCGCCAAGCCCCTGCTGGAGGACGTCACCCGCGGCGGCAGGCCGGACGTGATCTCCCTCGGCTTCGCGATCGCCCTGTGGTCGGGGTCGCGGGCCGTGAACGTCTTCATCGACACCATCACCGTGATGTACGGGCTCGACGGGCAGCGCGGCATCGTCGCCACCCGGCTGCTGGCCTTCCTGCTCTACCTCATCGCCCTGCTGATCGGCGCGGTCGTGCTGCCGCTCGCGGTGGTCGGCCCCGACCGGGTCGTCGAGTTCCTCCCCTTCGGGACGGAAGTCGTCGCCGTCCTGTACTGGCCGGTGGTGATCCTGCTCTCGATCGCCTTCCTCACCACGCTCTACCACGTGTCCGTGCCGGTCAGGTCGCCGTGGGCCGAGGACATCCCGGGCGCCCTGGTCGCCCTCGCGATGTGGGTGCTGGGCAGCTTCGTGCTGCGGATCTACCTGACCAGCACGGTGGAGGGCCCCACCATCTACGGATCGCTCGCGGCGCCCATCGCCGTACTGCTGTGGATCGGCATCTCCGCGTTCGCCGTCCTGGTCGGCGCCGCCGTGAACGCCGCCATCGACCGTGTCTGGCCGTCCGTCGCCACGGCCGCCGCCCGCGCCGCCAACGAGCGCGTGCGCGCCGCCCACGCCGCCGAGCTGGTCGCCAGGGCGCGGCTGGCGGAGGGGGAGAGCGAGGACTGGGAGGAAGGCGAGAACGGCGGGGTCATGCCGTCCGAGTTCCCCGAGCGCTGGTCGAAGTTCCTGCCCCCGGACGATGTGAAGTCCCGGCTCCAGTCGGGCCGGGACCACCGGCAGCGCCCCTAGGTCGTGCCGTCAGAGTCCCGTCCGCAAAGTCCCGTCCGCCCTGAGGACGCGCACGCGCTGCTTTCGACGACACGGCCAGGCCCTGCCGGGGCCGCTAGGGCGTGTTGCGAAAGTCCCGTCTGCGCGGCGGCGTCTGGCACGCACGCTCGCGGCGTTGTCGGTCGTCGGCGCAGCCCGCTGCGCTCTCCTTCCTCCGCCTTGCGATCGCACGCACCAGACGCCGCCGCGCCCGCCCTACGGGCGGACGACGCTACTTTCGCAACACGCCCTAGCCTCGGGGACATGTACGCGGAGCGGGCCTCGCGCCTCGACGGGGCCGTCGTCTGGAGCCGCAGCGAGTCCGGCGGCGGGCCGGTGGTGCCCGTGCTGCCCGACGGCTGCATGGACCTGCTGTGGAGCGACGGGAGGCTGCTCGTCGCCGGGCCCGACACGCACGCGTACGCCCCGCCCGGCACACGCGCCCGGTACGCGGGCGTACGGTTCCCTCCGGGCTACGCGCCCGCGTTCTTCGGGGTCCCCGCGCACGAGCTGAGGGACCGGCGGGCCGAGCTCGCGGAGCTGTGGCCCGCCGGACGCGTCCGGCGGCTGGCCGAGCGCATCGGGGACACCCCGGACCCGGTCGCGGAACTGGAGGCCCAGGCCCTGCGGCACGCCGCCGACGTACCGGCGCCCGATCCGCTGCTGAGGGCGGTCGCCGCCGCCCTGGACCGCGGCTGGTCCGTCGCCGCCACCGCCGAAGCCGTGGGGCTCGGCGCACGGCAGCTGCACCGCAGGTCCCTGGACGCCTTCGGGTACGGGCCCAAGACACTCGCGCGGGTGCTGCGGCTCCAGCGGGCCCTGGGGCTCGTACGGGCCGAAGTGCCCTACGCAGAGGCCGCGCTCGCCGCGGGCTGCACCGACCAGGCGCACCTCGCACGGGAGATGCGGGACCTGACCGGGCTCACCCTGGGCGCCTATGCCGCGTTGGCGAACAGCGAGACCCCCGAGCCGTCGGGGTCGAGCACGACCGCGTAGCGCTGCCCCCAGACGGCGTCCCAGGGCTTGAGGTGGCCGCGATGGCCTGCCGCGACGAGCTCTTCGTACACCTTGTCCACCTCGGCCGGGCTGTCGCAGAGGAAGCACAGACCGATGCGGTCACCGCCCTCGGGCCGGGTCCAGCCCGGATCGAAGGACCTGACGGTCTCCTCCGTGTCGAACAGCACGCGCAGTCCGCTCGGCAGCACCGCCTCGGCGTGCGGCGCGGAGTCGGCGTCCGCGGGGATGTCCAGGCCGAGACGGCGGTAGAAGGCGAGCGAGGCGGCCATGTCGGCGACGACGAGGCCGATGGCGTCGAATCGTGGAGTCATGCCCCCACCGTAGGAACCCGTCCGGCCCGTGGTCTTGTACGAATCGGACGCCTGCCAAGGGACCGCGTCACGGATTCGTAAGGGGGCGGGCGCACCGCCGGAGGCCCGGACGGACGAGACTGGGCGCATGCAGAACATCCTGGTCGTCGACGACGATCCGACCGTCGCCGAAGTCGTCACCGGCTATCTGGAGCGCGCCGGCTTCGCCGTGCACCGCGCGGCCGACGGCCCGCAGGCGCTGCGGGCGGCGGGGGAGCGGTGGCCGGACCTGGTCGTCCTGGACCTGATGCTCCCCGGCATGGACGGGCTCGAGGTCTGCCGCAGACTGCGCGGCCGGGCCCCGGTGCCGGTGATCATGCTGACCGCGCGCGGGGACGAGGACGACCGGATCCTGGGCCTGGAGATCGGCGCGGACGACTACGTCACCAAGCCGTTCAGCCCGCGCGAGCTGGTGCTGCGCGTCGAGTCGGTGCTGCGCCGCAGCCAGGCCGCGGCGGGCGCGCCGCCCGTCGGGGAAGCCGTCAGCCGCGCGGGCATCACGCTGGACCCGGCCGCCCGCCGCGCCGTCAAGGACGGGCGCGAACTGGCCCTGACGCTGCGGGAGTTCGACCTCCTCGCCCATCTGATGCGCCACCCCGGGCAGGCGATCGGCCGGGAGCGGCTGATGCACGAGGTGTGGGGCTGGGAGTTCGGTGATCTGTCGACGGTCACCGTCCATGTCCGGCGGCTGCGCGGCAAGATCGAGGACGATCCGGCCAGGCCGCGGCTGATCCAGACCGTGTGGGGGGTCGGGTACCGCTTCGACGTCCCCGAGGAATCCGGCGCGGGGGAGGCGCACGCCCGGGAGGGTGGGAACGGGGGGAACGGGGGGAACGGGGGGCACGGGAGGCCCGGCGGAAACGGCGGAAACGGCGGAAACGGCACACCGGTACGCGCCGACGACGTACCGGTGCGCGCGGACGACGCAACACCGGCCGAAGGGGCGTGAACGCCATGAGCGACTTCCTCCTCATCGCACTCTTCTCGTTCCTCGGCGCCGCCGCGGCCGGACTGCTCGGCGCCTTCGTCCTGCGCCTGCTGCGGCACCGGACGGTCACCGTGTCCCTGACCGTCGTCGCCGCGGTCACCGTCCTCGCCATGCTCGCCGGGACCCTCGCGGTCGCCCAGGCGATGTTCCTGAACTCGCACGACCTCCAGGTCGTCACCATGGTCGTCGCGATGGCCGCGATCGTGTCGCTCGCCACGGCGCTGCTCCTCGGCCGCTGGGTCGTCGCGCGCAGCCGCGAACTGGTCCGCGCGGCCCGTACGTTCGGCGAGGACGGCAGCTTCGCCGCGCCCGGCAGCGCGGCCACGGCCGAGCTCGCCGAGCTGAGCAAGGAGCTCGAAGCCACCAGCGCCCGGCTGGCCGCGTCCCGGGAGCGGGAGCGGGCCCTGGAGACCTCCCGGCGGGAGCTCGTGGCCTGGATCTCGCACGATCTGCGCACCCCGCTCGCCGGGCTGCGCGCGATGTCGGAGGCGCTGGAGGACGGCGTCGTCCAGGACCCGGAGCGGTACTTCAAGCAGATCCGCACCGAGGTCGACCGGCTGAACGAGATGGTCGGGGACCTCTTCGAACTCTCCCGCATCCACGCCGGGGCGCTCGCCCTCACGCCGACCCGGATGTCGGTCTACGACCTCGTCGGCGAGGCCCTCGCGGGCGCCGACCCGCTCGCGCGCGAGCACGGGGTGCGGCTGGTGGGGGACCGGGTCGAGCCGGTGCCGGTCGAGGTGGACGGCAAGGAGATGACGAGGGTCCTGGCCAATCTGCTCGTCAACGCGATCCGCCGGACACCGGCCGACGGAACGGTCGCGGTCGCGGCGGAGCGCCGCGCGGGCTCGGTCGTGCTGTCGGTGACGGACGGGTGCGGGGGGATCCCGGAGGAGGACCTGCCGCGCGTCTTCGACACCGGTTGGCGGGGCAGCCAGGCGAGGACGCCCCCGGCGGGGGCGGGGCTGGGGCTGGCGATCGTACGGGGCATCGTGGAGGCGCACGAGGGCCGTGCGGACGTGCGGAACGTGTCGGGCGGTTGCCGCTTCGAGGTCACCCTCCCGCTGAGCGCCGCCCCGCCCGGCGCCTGACGCCACGGCCGGAGGCCGCAGGGGGCAAGCCCCCAGGCCCCCGTACGGCCTTCGGCCGTGTCCTCAAACTCCCCCAGAGCTTCGCCTGGGAGGTGCCCCCAACGGGCTGGAAAACCCAGCCCCTCCGGCGTTTGAGGAGCGGGGTCTGGGGCGGAGCCCCAGTTACGGGAAGGGGCGGGGTGGGGGAAGGAGCCCGGCGCCGGCAGGCCGGGGCCCGGCCTGCCGGCGCCGGGCCCCGGCAGGCCCAGAGCCTCAGGCCGGCCCCGTCAGGCCGGAGCCTCAGGCCGGCGCCGTCTGGCGCCAGGCGGCGGAGGCCACCGAGGGCTCCATGCTGATGCGGGCCACCGCGCTCTCCACGGCCGTGCTGTCCGTGCCCTCCGCCGTGATCTCGGCACGGATCCGCACCAGCCCGGCCTCGCCCTCCACCGCGTCCGCCTCCGCCGACTGGACGGCGTGGAGTCGGCTCTCCGGGCCGGTCAGGGACTGGATCAGGAGGGTGCGGACATGCGCCTCGTGCTCCGCCGAGACGACCGCCTCGACGCAGTACGGCACCGGCACCTCGTCCCCCGAGCCCGGCCGGCGGTCGATGGTGCGGGTCGCGGACCGCAGGGCCGTGTTCACCGCGACGATCGCCACCGCGCCCGCGAGGGCCTCCCACGGCTTCCCGGCCCCGGCCAGGCAGCCGACGGCGGCCGAACACCACAGCGTCGCCGCGGTGTTGATGCCCGTCACATTGAGCCCGTCGCGCATGATGACACCGGCACCGAGGAAGCCGATGCCGGAGACGACCTGCGCGGCGACCCGGCTGGGCGAGGAGTCGTCGAACGAACCGGAGAGCAGGACGAACAGTGCGGCACCCGTGGCGACCAGGGTGTTCGTACGCAGTCCGGCCATGCGCTGGCGCCACTGGCGCTCGATGCCGATGAGCGCGCCGGAGAGCATGCCGGTGCCGAGGCCGAGGGTGAAGTGGATCGCGTTCATGGGGTACCTCCGTCCGCGTGGCGCGCACGGCCGAGGATCGTGCCGCGGCGGCGGGGCCTGCCGACGGCACGGTCCACGTGCGGTGCGGACCGGTGCGGGGAACGAAACCGGGGGCGGAGGGGCCGGAGGGGTACGGCACAGCGCCGTACGCCGGAGACCGACCCGGCACACCGGGGGAGTCAGAAGATCAGAAAGACCGGGGGCTGCCCTGGGGGCGGCGTGGACTGGGAGGTTCTGCGGTCATCGCTGCCCCCTTTCCGGTTGCCCGTGAGGAAGAAATCGACGGGCCGACCCGAAGAAGTGTGCCTTTTGTTCCGCCTGCAAGCAAACCCGCTCGTGAGGACCTCTGCCCATCCGCGCGGCCTGCCCGGCCGGGCGCGTCACCACCCTCAGCGATCGGCCCCGGGCGGATCTCCGCCCGCCGCACGCACCGCCAGCCGGCGGGTGTGGTCCGCCCCGTGGACGCCGGACGTCCCGCCCTTGCGCAGCGTAACGAGACCGGCGTCACGCAGTACCTTCGGATGCAGCGGCACCTTCGGACACAAGGGCGCGCCGCTACGCACCCGCCTTGCGGCGTGGTGCGTGGCGGCGCGCCCTGTCAGGAGGCCGATTCCGCGGCGCCCTCCCGGCGCCGCGTCGTCAGCCGAGCGTGAGCATCGACGTCCAGCCGATCTCACCGACCTGGTAGCGCGTCCCGTGAACGGTGCGGCCGCCGGGGTAGAACCAGAGCTTCCCGTCCGGGGTGACCGCCCAGAAGTCCGGGATGCCGTCCCCGGTGGCGTCCGGGGTGCCACGGAGCAGGGGCATGCTGGCCTTGCCCCAGCCTGCGGTTCCGTAGACCTCGTCCTTGCCGGTGGCCGAGTTGCCCGCCAGGGCGAGGGAGTTCAGGTCGACACCGCCGCCCGCGGCCGGCTTGCCGTGGCGCAGTTGCAGTCCCTTGTCCACGTACTCGGCGCGGAAGAGCATGTCCGCGACGCCGTCCCCGGTGAAGTCGGCGACGGTGAGGATGTCCCGGTCCGCCCATGCCGCGTCGTGGAGCAGGCGTGCCTCCTTGAACGCGCCTCCGGTGTAGCCGGTGAACGCCCACAGGTCGTCGCCCGCGATGGCGAAGACATCGGGGAGCTTGTCGCCCGTGACGTCCTGGGTGGTGACGATCTCGGTGAGCGTCGCCGGATCCGGCGCGTTCGCGGGCAGCAGCACGTCCAGCCGCCGCTTGATGTCGAAACTGCCGTAACCGTCACCGGGGTAGAGCGAGAGCTTCCCGTCCGGCGTCCGCGCGAGCATGTCGGTGATGCCGTCGCCCGGGTACCAGTCAGCGGTGTGGCTGATCAGGGTCGCCGGCGAACCGTCGCTCCCCTTCCAGAAACCGTCGGCCAGCGGCTTGCCGCCGTCGTGCGCGGCCGGGGTGTGGACGTGCAGGTCGCCGCGGCTGTCGCCGCCGTAGGAGCGCAGGTTGCCGGTGCTGTCGACCGCCAGCATGTCGTCGTAGGTGTCACCGTTGACGTCGCCCGGCTCGTCGCCCGAGTCGCGCGGACTGACGTAGTGCAGGTACTTCGTGGCCGTGGGCGACATGTTGCCGGCCGCGTCGACCGACTTCACGTAGAGGATGTTGGGCCCGGCGTACGGCGGTGAGAGCGGCACACCGTCCGCGGCGTCGGCGACGGTGGCGCCCAGGTGGTAGCTCTCGAAGTTGAACGAGTAGACGAACCTGACCGTGCCGTCCCCGGTCGCGGCCGGAGTGATCTTGAAGTCGCCTCCGGTGCCGAACGGGACGGTGCTCCACGGCTGCTGCTCGTCGTCGGCCATCGGGAAGACGGTGGAGCTCACGTCGGGCGAGTTCGGCGCGGTCGAGTCGTACACGAAACCGCAGTCGACCGTGCCCGCCGGGGCGTACGTGGAGGCTGCCCCGCTGTTGTCGAGGGCTCGTACGCGCCAGAAGTACGTCTTTCCGTTGACGAACTTGGTCTCGGTGCCGTCGGCTCCGTCGAGGGAGACGGACGCCTTGCCGGTGGAGTCCACGGCGACATTGCCGTCATGGACCCTCGCGGTGCTGCCGGACTGCCAGACCTCGAAGTCGAGGTACTTCAGGTCCCCGTCGGGGTCGCTGCTCTTGGCGTCGAAGACGAGGTCGCTCTTGCCGACGGCCGCGTAGGGGGCGGTGGTGTCGCAGTCCGGGCCGGGCGTCATGTGGAGCTGGGTGGGCTCGGCCGGCTTGCGGTTGTAGACGATGGTGATCTTCGGAGCGGACTCGCCCTCGGCCTTGAACTTCTTCCAGGAGTACGAGGAGTTCTCGGTGCTGGCCCGCAGACCGATCGTGAAGTTCGTCCAGCCGGCGTCCGCCGCGTCCTGGGCGATGGCCTTGCCGTCGTAGGTGACGTAGGCGTCGGGGCAGGAGGAGTTGTAGCCGTGGGCGAAGGACTTCTTGCCGAGCTCCGTCTTCCACGCCGGCTGCTTGTTCCAGGTCGTGCCGGAGGAGATTCCGTCGGTGTGCCACAGCTGGACCTCACGCGGCTCGCAGGACCAGGAGTAGGTCTCCAGGAGCTGGATGGTCGCGGAGCTGACGGTGGCGCCCTTGAAGGCGGTGGACCAGCCGAGGCGGAAGAAGGAGCGGGAGAGTCCGCCGGTGGTGGACTCGTAGCCGACGCGGGCCTCGGTGGTGCCGGTGTTGTAGTTGGCGCCGTCGTAGAAGCTGGAGTCGGGGTGCTTCGCGTAGGTGGTGGTCCAGTTCTTCGTCTTGCCGTAGACGGACGGGTCGATGAAGGCCGGCCAGACGGTGTCCCGAGCGGCGAGCAGTTTCTCGTCGGGGACGATGGTGAGGACGGCCGACCGGCCTCCCTGGCCCGTCATCGCGGCGTTGCCGACGGCCCGGTGGGTGCCCGGTTCGGGGCCGGACAGATGCGGCAGGGCGAAGGCCCCCGCGCCGGGGGCGCCCGCGGCGGACGGCTTCGCCGCGGCGGGCTCCGCGGAGTTCGAAGGCGCGCCGGAGGTGGCGGGAGCGCTCGACTGACCTGGTTGCGGGTCGGTGCCCTCGGTGACGGCGGGTTTGCCGGCGGAGTCCCACATGAAGGGGGTGGGTGATCCGGCGATCTCCTGGCCCTTGGTGTCCTTGGCGCTGACGGCCTTGGTCACCGGGTCGAGGTGGAAGGTGAGGTCCGGCGAGGTCAACCGGTAGGAGATCCGGTCGAGTTCGGGGTTGGCGGCGGCCTCGGGGGTGTGCACGATGAGGACATGGCCGAAGCCGCTGTCGCGGGCGGTGAGCATGAGGTCCACGCCGTTGAACACGTTGCGGTAGAGCGCGCTCGCTCCGTCGATGACGGGTTCGGGGAGCTCGCCGGGCCACCCCATGGTGATCTCGTGGCCCTCACTGGTGAAGGTGACCAGGTCGGTGTACTCGGTGGCCTCGTCGGCGACGGTTTCGAACCGGTACGAGGACGTGGAGTCGCCGCCGACCGTGAAGGCGGCGTGCTCGGCCGTGCTCTTCGCACCGTTCCCGGCCAAGTGGCCCTTGTGTGTACTGCCGTTGCCGTCGGAGAAGACGACCGGATCGGCCGCCGCCTTCGGCGCCCAGCCCTGGTCGGTGCGCACGAGCGTGGTGTCGATCGGCTTCCACGCGCCGTTCACCTTGGCGCGGACCGGCGCTGCGTGGGCCGTCAGCTGGAAGCTGCGGTCCGGCAGGGCGTACGTGGTGGAGGTGGCGCTGCGCAGCGATGTGACCTCGACCCGCTTGCCGGTGCGGACGGCCTCGGCCTGCGCGGCGTTCTCACCGACCGGCCCAGCGGCCTTGGCCGGGGCGCGATCCGCGGCACCGTCGCCCACCCACTGCGGGATGAGCAAGGTGGCCCCGAGCGCGGCCGCGACAAGAGCCGCCACCCCTGCCGTGGTGCGCCGGGGCAGAGCCCGGATGAGACGAAGACCTTCCACGGTCCTGAATTCCCTCCCTGAACGGCAAGCCAACAGCCGGTTAATTCCACGTTGCCGTTTCTCTTCCGCAACGCGTCTATTTCCGGGCATGGCAAAGCCGTGACCTACCGCTGTCCCCCAACCCTGTTCCTGCGTGCCATCGGCTGACCGACGGAATTCGGCAGGGCGGGTCGACGCAGAGCATGGCCGATGGTTCACGTGGCAGCCACACACATGGTCATTCCGTGAGGGGCGGACGTCGGGATCCCGGGCCTTGGTGACGTGACCCAGGGCCGCGTCGAACCGTCACTTCGCGCACCCGTGCTGCCGATCTCAAAATGGTGCAAGGAGTGGCCAAGCGGCAGAAGTTGACGATCAATTGGTGATGAGTCTGCCGAGCTTGTCCGTCGTGCCCGAATTGGATGTTGTTGATATCCAAAGGCATCTTGATCGCCACGCTGGGGCAATTGGCATTTCTTGAAAGTGCTCGACACCGAATGGCCGGTGATCAAGGTCACATGGCACGGTGAACGTTTGACTGCGCGTGAATTCATGACCGAGCATTCGGCTCGTCAAGGTTCACTTGATGCTGCGTTTTTGCAGATTCGGTGTGTGCCGTTTTCGGTTCGACTGGGTGGGGGGCTTCGGCCGTCGTGTGGGGATCGCTTTCTTGGAGCGGCCGGGGTTTTCTTCCCGGCACGGAGGCCGCGCGGCGCAGACGCCGTAAGGCGCGCGCCGGTGTGATCACCGGGGTGGCTGTGGCCCTGACGGTGAGCCTGATGCCGGGCGCGTACGCGGTGCCGCCGCCGGACGGCACCCGGCTCGGTGTGGACCTCGTCGACCTGCCCGAGGCCGACGTGGCCCCCGGCGAGAACGGCGGCTCGCTCGCCGAGATGACCACGCACGAGGTGCCGCCGGTCGTCGACTACGAGCCGACGAAGACGGCTGCTCCGGTTGGTGCCGCGGCAGTCGAGACGGTGACGGGGTTGACCGCGGGGGAGACGGTCCCGGTCGGCACGTTGCCGGTCGGGGTCGGTGCGCCGGGGACGGCGACGCCCGAGGAGACGGCGGCGCTGGAGGGTGACTGGCAGGTCGCGCTGGCGGACCAGTCCGAGTTGGCGGATACGGAGATCGAGGGTCTGGTCTTCACGGTGACTCCGCCCGCGACGGCCACGGGCAAGGCCGTGGTGGCGGTGGACTACACGGAGTTCGCCGAGCTGTATGGCGCCAACTGGGCGGACCGGCTTCAGTTGGTGCAGTATCCGCAGTGTTTCCTGACCACGCCGGATGTGGAGGGGTGCGACGAGCCGACCGAGGTCGACACGCAGAATGTCGTGGAGGCCAAGAGCGGCGATGATCCCGGCGATGGTGTGCTGGATGGTGAGCGTCGTATCGAGGCGACGGTTGATGTCGCCTCGCTGACGGATCCGGGTGCGGGTGGTGCGTCGCCGGCTGCCGCGAAGGGCGGCATGGGCACGGTCGATGACGCGCTGTACCGGCCGTCGGGGGCGAGGGCTTCTGCTACGGCGGTTGCTGCGACGGCGCTGACGGCGGCTGCGGCCGAGTCGGGTTCGTCGGTGTTCGTGGCGCAGTCGTCGGGTGGTGGTTCGAAGGGTGATTTTTCGGCGACGCCGTTGGTGAGTGCGGGTTCGTGGACGGCCGGGAGCAGTTCGGGCGGGTTCTCGTACTCGTATGCGATGCAGGTGCCGCAGGTGCCTGGTGGTCCGGCGCCGAGTGTGGGGTTCGGTTACAACTCGCAGGTGGTGGACGGTCGTACGTCTGCCTCGAACAATCAGCCGTCGTGGATCGGTGATGGTTGGGAGTACAACGCGGGGTCCATCACGCGTACGTACAAGTCGTGTCGGGATGACCGTGAGGGGTCTGCGAACAACGAGAATCGCAAGACGGGTGATCTGTGTTGGGGTTCGTACAACGCGACGATGACGCTGGGTGGTACGACGACCGAGCTGGTCCTGCCGGACGGCGCGGAGGCGGAGTCGGACCAGTGGGTGACCGCGAACGGTGACGGTTCGCGTGTGGAGCTGGTCAAGGACACGGGTCTGGGTAACGGGGACGCGGACGGGGAGTACTGGCGGGTCACTACGCGTGACGGTATGCAGTACCACTTCGGTCGGCACAAGCTGCCCGGTTGGAGTGACAACGGCGCCGCTGCCGACGACCCGGTCACCGACTCGGTGCTGTCCGTTCCGGTCGCCGGCAACCACTCCGGTGAGCCCTGCCGCGCCACCGCCTTCGCGGACTCCTTCTGCAAGCAGGCGTGGCGGTGGAACCTCGACTACGTCGTGGATCCGCAGGGCAATGCGATGTCGTTGTGGTGGGAGAAGGAGACCAACCACTTCGCCCAGAACCTGAAGTTCAAGTCGCCGGTGAAGTACGACCGCGGTGGCTATCTGACCCAGATCGACTACGGCCAGCGCGAGTCGACGCTCTTCTCCGCGCCCCCGGTTGCCCGTGTGTCGTTCGCCGTGGACGAGCGCTGCTACGCGGAGGACGGCATTGCCTGCACGGATGCGAACTTCGCTTCCGGTGACTTCGCCAAGAACCGGATCTGGTACGACACCCCGGCCGACCTGTACTGCTCCGGTGCGTCCGGCAAGGAGTGCTACGTCCCGGTGCCGACGTTCTGGTCGCGCAAGCGGCTCGCGTCGGTGACCACGCTGGCCCAGCGCACCGAGGGTTCGACGGCGCTGTCGAAGGTGGACTCCTGGACGCTTCAGCAAGCGCTGCCGGCGGACCGGACCGACGAGGGCGTGGCGCTGTGGCTGGAGTCGATCAGCCGCACCGGCTTCGACCCGGCGGGTGAGGTCATCGCCCTCCGCCCCGTGCAGTTCGTCGCGAACACCGCGTCGATGCCGAACCGGGTCAAGGAGGGGTCGGGCGACCCGAATCCGGTCTTCGACCGCCTGCGCATCGAGCGCGTCGTCAACGAATACGGCGGCGAGACGCTGGTCGACTACGCCGCGCCGGTCGGCGCGTGTGCGACCGGTTCCGGTTTCCCCAAGCCCGAGGAGAACACCGGGCGGTGCTTCCCGGCGTACTGGCACCCGGACCCGGACAAGGCCGACGAGTCGATCGACTGGTTCCACAAGTACGTCGTCGACAATGTCCAGGAACTGGCCGGCATCACCGGCATCCCGCCGACCACGACGTCGTACGAGTACGTGGGTGGTGGTGCGTGGGGTCTGAACCAGGCCGAGTTCTCGAAGAAGAAGACCCGTACCTATGACCAGTGGCGCGGTTACGAGTTGGTGCGGACGATCTCGGGTGCCGACCGCACGGACACGTACGAGGGCACGCAGCGGTCGATGAGTGAGACCCGGTACTTCCGGGGCATGGACGGCGACCCACTGCCGGGCGGCGGCAAGCGCTCCGTCGAGCTGAAGGACAGCACGGGCGCGACCATCGCCGTGGACAAGCTGGCCTACCAGGGCCGGGTGGGCGAGACCCTCACCTACAACCGTAACGGCGGGGATCTGCTGACGCGGTCGGTGGACTACCCCACCCACCAGGTGCTGGCCACCCGGACGAGGCACGGCGGCATACCCGCGCTCCAGGCTTTCCGAGTGCTGGCCGACCACAGCATTTCGGTCACCCGTGCCTCCGGGACGCTGCCCGGGGACACCCGGACGTGGCGCACGATCAGGACCTCGACCGAGCACGAGGACACCTACGGTCTGCCGGTGAAGGTCGAATCGCAGGGCGACACCGACAAGACGGGTGATGAGACCTGTTCGGTGATGTCGTATGTCCACAACACCGCCAAGCACCTGATCGGTCTGTCGAAGGAGACTTTGACGACGGCTGGGACGTGTGCGGATGCGGCGTCGGCGACTGGGGCGGACTGGATTTCGGGTTCGCGGGTTGCGTATGACGCGGGTGCGTTCGGTGCCGTGCCGAGTGTGGGTCTGGCGACGACGACGTGGGATGTCAGCGGTTCGGGTGGTGGCTGGACGCAGGCGGGCACGGTCGAGTACGACAGCTACGGCCGTCCGACGCGTACGACGAATGCCGAGGGCAAGGCGGACACCACTGCCTATGATCCGCCGACCGGTCAGGTTCATGCGATCACGACGATGAATGCGTTGTTGCATTCCTCGACGACGGAGATTGAGCCGGGTCGTGGGACGACGTTGAAGGAGACGGACGCCAACGGCCGTACGACGGTGTATGCGTATGACGCGTTGGGGCGGGCGACGAAGGGTTGGAACATCAACCAGCCGGCGAGTGAGCCGCCGTCGGTGGAGTTCGAGTACAACACCACGGCGGGTGAGCCGGTGTCGGTGGTGACCCGGGCGTTGCGTGAGGACGGCGGGTACGACACGTCGACCGTCTTCTACGACGGTCTGGGGCGTGAGCGGCAGCGGCAGGATCCGGCGGTCGGTGAGGGCCGGCTGATCACGGATATCAAGTACAGCGCGAACGGGACGATTGAGCGGACCAACAACGCGTACTACGCCACGGGTGATCCGCAGAAGGTCATGTATGAGGTCGAGTCCGACTTCAATGTGCCCAATGCGACGCTGTACAAGTATGACGGCGCGGGACGGCTGTTGCAGGAGACGCCGTACGAGGCGGGTACGGAGCGGCCGGAGAAGGCGAGCAAGTACGAGTACGGCTTCGACTACTCCGTCGCCGTGGAGCCGACGGGTGCGGCGACCCAGCGGAGTTGGACTGATGCGCTGGGTCGGATTGTGCAGGTGGACACGTTCACGGATCCGACCCGCACGGTGGCTCGTACGACGAAGTACGGGTATGACGCGCGTGGTGACAAGGTCCGGGCAACCGAGCACAAGACGACTGCCGCGGCGGCCTCTGCGACGTGGACCTGGGAGTACGACGCGCGTGGCCGCCTCGTCTCGGCGACCGACCCGGACGCGGGGACGTCCTCGACGACGTACGACACGCTGAACCGGCCGGTCACCACGACGAAGACGGTCAACGGCCAGCCTTTGACGGTGTGGAGCGGTTACGACGCTTTGTCGCGGCCGACTGCGCAGCGGCTCGGCTCGTCGAGCGGGACGAAGCTGACGGAGTTCACGTACGACTCGCTCAGCGGGGGCAAGGGTCTGCCGGTGTCGGCGACCCGCTACACCGACAACCTCGCGTACACGACTTCGGTGACCGGATATACGGCGGATTACAAGCCGACGGGTAAGACGCTGACGTTGCCGTCGACGACGGCGGTGCTGTGGGGCCTGGAGCCCAGCTACACCTACAGCTACGACTACACGAAGATGGGCCAGCCGCGTTCGGTGACGCTGCCGAAGGCCGGTGCGTTGGCGGCGGAGAAGGTGATCACCCGCTACAACCAGGACGGGCTGCCCGTCTCCACGTCGGGTCTGGACTGGTACACGGCGGAAACCACCTACAGCGCCTACGGTGAGGTGCTGCGCACGGCGACGGGTGAGCATCCGAACCGGGTGTGGACGACGAACCTGTTCGACGAGCGCACCGGTGAGCTGACCGAGTCCATCGTCGACCGCGAGTCGATCACGGACACGACAGTGGTGCCCGACCGCCGGGTCAACTCCCGCAAGTACGCCTACGATCCGGCGGGCAATGTCACGTCGATCGCGGACACCTCGAATTCGGTCACGGACCGGCAGTGCTTCACCTATGACCATCTGGGTCAGCTGACGGAGGCGTGGACCGCGCCGGGTGCCTCGTGCAAGGCGGCGGGTAAGGCGACGGCGGAGCCGGCGTACGCGGACGGCACGAAGAACGTGACCGCGAGCAGCAACGGCTACTGGCAGTCCTACAGCTACGACGAGGTCGGTAACCGTAAGGAACTGGTCAAGCACGACCCCGCGTTCGATGTGGCGAAGGATGCCACCACGACGTACACGTACGGGGAGAACGGTAAGCCGCACACGCTGACGAGTCTGTCTTCCACCTATACCTCGGATGCGGGTGCGGAGATCATCGAGGACGCCGCGTTCGAGTACGACGAGTCGGGCAACACGACGTCGCGGACGTTCGGTGGGGATGAGCAGGCGCTGACCTGGACGTGGGACGGCAAGGTCGAGAAGGTCACCGGCTTCGGCGAGAACGGTACGGGGCCGTGGAACGGCCTGGCCGGGAAGTGCCTGGACCTGGGCGGGGCCTCCACGACGCCTGGGACGGCGATCCAGCTGTACTCCTGCAACAGCAGCAAGGCGCAGAACTTCCGTATCGACGCGGCATCGAGCACGGATCCGACGACGGGTTCGCTGAAAATCCTCGGCATGTGCGCCATGCCGAAGGACGGTGGGACCGCCAACGGCACGCTGATCGTGATCGCCGCGTGCACCGGCGCGGAGAACCAGAAGTGGCAGACCATCGAGGCGGGGCACAAGCTCAAGCACATCGCCTCGGGCAAATGCCTGGACGTGCCGGCCGCCAACTCCGCCGACGGCACCGACCTGCAGCTCTACACCTGCGACACCAACGGCACCGCCCAGTCATGGACCCCCGCGAAGGAGACCACCTACATCTACGGGCCGGGCGGCGAACGCCTCCTCGCCCTCAACGGCAGCGAACGCACGCTCTACCTGGGCGACACCACCGTCTCCATGACCGTCAACGCCACCCACTCCTACACCGAGCGCTACTACGCCCAGCCCGGCGCACCGACCGTGATGCGCCACGTCCTCGGCAACAGCGCGCCGAACCTGAGCGCACAGATCACCGACCAGAACGGCACCGCCTATCTCAACGTGACGCTCGCGGCCGGCAACAAGCCGCAGTTCTCCAAGACCGACCCCTTCGGCGTCAAGCGCAGCGAGACCAACAGCTGGCGCTCGCACCGCGGATACATCGGCGGCGACCAGGACACCGGCAGCGGCCTGGTCCACCTGGGCGCGCGTGAGTACGACCCGGCGCTCGGCCGGTTCATCTCGGCCGACCCGGTACTGGACCTGAACGACCCGGTCCAGAAGAGCGGCTACGTCTACTGCGAGAACAACCCGGTCACCTACGCCGACCCGACGGGTATGGCCTCGGAGAACCCGGGCATGGAGTTCGGCGGCCCGTCCAACGGTGAGATCGCCGCGGCCAACGCGACGCTGAACACCTCGATCTCCAGCGTCATCCTGAGCATCGGCTGGGCGGCGCTGAAGGAGTTCGTCGGCTGGAACGACGTCGTCGGCTGCTTCTCCCGGGGTGACCTGTGGGCCTGCGGCAGCCTCTTCGCCAACGCGATCCCCTGGACCAAGCTCTTCAAGGTCGCGGGCGTCATCGCCGCCGCCTACCGCATAGCCAAGGCCATCGGCGCCCTGATGAAGGCCAAGGAACAGGCCCGCAAGGTCCTCGCCCTGGCCCGCAAGGCAGCCGAACTGGCCCGCAAGGCGGCAGAAGCGAAGAAGAAGGCCGCAGCCCGCGCCGCACAGTTGAAGAAGCGAGCGGAACAGGCGGCGACCAGAGCGGCCAAGGCGGCCGCGAAGAAGACCGGAAACCAGGCCCAGAAGCAAGCCAAGAACCAAGCCAGACAGGCGTCCAAGCCGATCGCGAAGAAGGAGGCGGCGAGCAAGCCGCCGGCGAAGAAGGCGGCAGAGCCGGAGCCCGACTCCAAGCCGTCGGGCACCTGCCCCAGCAGCTTCGTCCCCGGCACGCTGGTCCTGATGGCCGACGGCACCACCAAGCCCATCAAGGACGTCAAGAACGGCGACAAGGTCCTCGCCACCGACCCCGAAACCGGCGAAACCAGCGTCGAAACCGTCACGGCGGAGCGCAAGAGCAAGGGCTTCAAGCACTTCGTCAAGGTCACCATCGACACGGACGGCGCCAAGGGCACGAAGACGGCGTCCGTCACCGCCACCGACAAGCACCCCTTCTGGGTCCCCGAGGTCGGCAAATGGCTCGACGCCACCGACCTCAGGACCGGCCAATGGCTCCAGACCGGCACCGGCACCTACGCCCAGATCACCGCACTCCAACGCTGGACCAGCAAGACCGCCACCACCGTCCACAACCTCACCGTCAGTGACCTGCACACGTACTATGTGCTGACAGGGACCACGCCGGTACTCATCCACAACTGCGACGACTTCATCGGCCCCAAGGACCATGTGGCCCTGGGGCGGGAGATGAAGGACGGAACGGCCAGTGTCGAGGACTTCGCGGACGCGATTCAAGCCCGTCATTTCATGAATTCCACCGACTGGCAGGGTGACGTGCAGGGCGCTATCAACCGGCTTGGCCGGGGTGAGGGCAACATTTCGTTCCTGCTTGACGGCCTTCCCGGGGGAACCCAGGGTCCAGCCAAGGCTCTCAAGCTCGCCAGGGAGGCCATGAAATCCAAGGGAGGAGCGATGGCCACCCAGTGGGAGCTCGTGGAGATCGACAAAGCGGGCCTGATGGGCCAGGTCGACTTCTACCGCTGGAACAGGCGGTTGGGCGCGTACGGGAAGGTGAAGTGATGGCAGTTCCCTCGGACCTCGGCTTCTCCGACGATCGAAGCTTCAGCCTGATCGATTACCGACACAGTCACTCGCATGCGGTCCTGCGTGGTTTCCCGCCGTTCGACGATCTTGTAGTGGAGCGCGGCGAGGGCAAGGTCCTTGACCTGTACTTCGTCGGCGTCCAGCGGATTTCCTGCTGGAAGGACATCGGTCCTGTTCATCTCCGGGCTGCGGACGCTGCGGAACGCGCCACTTTGGAATCCCGCATCGGGCCGATCGGGAAGAAGTGGGTTTTTCTGATCGAACCGGACTCGATCGAGAGCTATGTGATCGCGGGGCGTGTTCTGTGGGCAGAGTTCGTGCTTCCGACCCCGTTCACGCTTCCCAGCCCACTCGTGAGCCTCAACCGCGAGGAGGCGGAGACATACCGGCCGGTCGATGGCGTCGTGCATTCGACCCGTGCGTACTGAGGCCCCCCGGGCCTGGAGCGTCACACTGGAAGTGAATGGCTGTTGAGCGCGTATCGGCTGTGGTGCGCGCCCAACACGTCAGAGCCAACTGAATGAGGGCCTCGGCCGGAGACATACGGCCGGGGCCCCTTGCCTTCGGGTTGTGTTCGGCCGTTCACCGACGGCACATGCGGCCACCGCTCTCCGTACCCGTTACCGCCATCTCGGCGGTCGACGCTCACGCTCGGCAATTGCCATGTTCCCGACAGTGCGACCGACCGTCAGGAGACCTCATGAGACGGCACCGTCCCGTCCGATCCACCGCTCTCGTTCTCGGTACCGCCCTCGCCGCGCTCAGTGCCGCCGTGCCGCCCGCGGGGGCGCAGGCGGACGGGGGGCGGGCGCTTCCAGGGGTGGTGCCGAGGGCTGAGGCGGCCACCCTGTACGACGACGAAGCGGGCGGCAACGCCAACGCGGACGACCCCGCCATCTGGCGGAACGACGCGGACCCGGACCGGAGCCTGGTGGTCGCCACGGCCAAGGAGGGCGGGCTGCGGGTGTACGACCTCGACGCGAAGGTCGTGCAGTCGATCGCCGCTCCGCCCGCGCCCGGGCCCGACGACGCCCCCGGGCGGTTCAACAACGTCGACCTCGTCCACGGGGTGGAACTGCCCGGCGGGCGCGCCGACGTCGCCGTCGTCACGGACCGCGGACACGACCGGCTCCGCGTGTACCGCATCGACCCCGGCCGCCGCGGCGGCCCGCTCACCGAGATCACCGACCCCGCCGCGCCGGCCGTGTTCTCCTCCGGCCAGGAGGAGATCAACGAGCAGGCCACCGCGTACGGCCTCGCCACCTGGACCGACCCGGCGAGCGGGCGTGCGTACGCGCTCGCCAGCCGCCGCAGCCGTACCGGTATCGCGCTGCTGGAGCTCGTCCCGACGCGCGCCGGCACCGTCACCTACCGCACGGTCCGCACCGTCGAACTCCCCGCAGCCTTCCCGCTTCCGAACGGCACCACCTGGCAGCCCTGCGGCGAGCCGGGTGAACTGCCCCAGGTCGAAGGCATGGTGGTCGACCCGGCCAGCGGCACGCTCTACGCCGGTCAGGAGGACGTCGGTATCTGGCGGATACGCGCCGACCTCAGCGGAAAGCCGAAACTGCTCGACAAGGTCCGCGAGTTCGGCGTCCCCGGGACCTACGACGAGGAGACCGAGGAGTGCGCGCCCGGCGCGGACCCCGGCTACGGCGGCAAGCACCTGTCGGCCGACGTCGAAGGGCTGACCCTGCTCACCGAGCGCACCGGCGACGACGGCTACCTCCTGGCCTCCAGCCAGGGCGACAACACCTTCGCCCTCTACGACCGTGAGCTCTCCGACGCCAATGAGTACGAGGGCGGCTTCCGCGTCTCCGCCGCCTCCGCGGCCGTCGACGGCTCGGAGGAGTGCGACGGAGCGGCCGTCCTCAACGCCCCGCTCGGCCGGCGGTACCCGCGCGGGCTCCTGGTCGTCCAGGACGGCCACGACGCCCCGGGGGACGGCGACCGCGAGGCGACCAACTTCAAGTTCGTCGACCTCGGTGACGTCATGGACCGTATCGACGACTGAACCCTGGCGGACACTCGTGGTTCGTAGGGCGTTTTCCCTGGTCACACGCCCATCACAATCAAGTACCGGGCAGTGTCGCGGTGATCGTCGGAGGTCTCCCGGACCCGTAGGTTGACGCTGTTCGTCATCTGAAAACAGAGAAAGTTGCACCATGCGAAGAACTGTCCTCCGCCGGTCCGCCGTCGCCACTTCCCTCGTCTCCCTCGCCCTCCTCGCCACCGCCTGCGGCGGCGGTCAGGAGTCGGGGGACGAGGGCAAGGGCAAGACGGTGAGCGAGCAGCCGAGCGCCTCCGCCCCGGCGGCGGCCAAGGCGCTGACGGCGGCCGAGCTGGAGAAGGCCGCACTGGCCCAGGGCGACGTCAAGGGCCACAAGGTCACGCCTCCCGGGGCGGGTGACATCGGAGAGAAGAAGGACATCGCCGTCGACAACCCGGCCTGTGAGCCGCTCGCCCACACCGGCGCCGGCCTGTCGTACGGCACGCCGGTGGCCGACGTGCAGCGCAAGGTCGTCAGTGAGCCCGAGAAGCCCTCGGACACCACGTCCCCCGACGCGCTCGCGGCGGCCTTCAACGTGACGATGACGATGGTGGCTCTCTCCTCCTACGAGGCCACGGGCGCCGACGATGTCTTCGACGCCCTGACCGGCGCCGGCGATGCGTGCGCCGGCGGCTTCACCATCACCACGAAGGGGGAGAAGCAGAAGGTCACCAAGGTCGAGAAGGCGAGCATCACCGCTGGTGAGGAAGCGGCCGCCTGGACCGTGACCAGCGAGCAGGGCGGCACGGCCATGGTGACGACCATCACCGTCGTCCGCCAGGGCTCGACCCTCGCCTCCTTCTCCTCGGCGAACCTCGGGGCCCTGGACAAGCCCTCCCCGCTGCCGAAGGCCGTCATCGACGCCCAGGTCGCCAAGCTCGGCTGAGCCGTCTCGTCCCGTAACCGCCTCCTGTGCCCCGGCGATCCGCAAGCGCGGACCACCGGGGCACCGTGCTCACAGCGCCCCGTACACCGCCGCGACCAGCGCCATCTTCCGCGGGTCGTCGGCGATGTGCGGCCCCATCCGGTTCATCACGTACCCGACCGAGACGCCCGCCTCCGGGTCCGCGAGGCCGCACGAGCCGCCGTAGCCGTCGTGGCCGAACGCCCGCGGGTTCGGGCCGTACGAGCCGTTCGGGCCGCTCAGCCAGAGACCGAGGCCCAGCTCCGTGTCGTGGGCGAAGCCCGCGCCGAGGACGAGGTCCCGGCACGGGCCCTGGCCCTCCCGCACCCGCTCCGCGGCCTCCGGTGAGAGCACGCGGCGCTCGCCGAGCAGGCCGCCCGAGGCGAAGACGCCGTACAGGGCGGCGACCGCGCGGGCAGTCCCGTGGCCGTTCGCGGCGGGGATCTCGGCGGCGCGCCACTCGGGGGTGTTGGCGGTCGCGGCGGTCACCAGGGGGTTGGCGAGCGCGGCCACGGCCGCGGGCGCCAACTGTGCGAAGGCGGCGGCCTGTTCGCTGCCCGCAGGCGCCGGTGGGTGCACCAGCTCGGCGGCGCGGTCCGCCTCCTTCTCCGGCAGGCCGATCGTGAAGTCGACGCCGCCGGGGCCGGTGACCTCCCGGTGCAGGAACTCACCGGGGAGCAGTCCGGTGATGCGCCGCACCACCTCGCCGACCAGGAAGCCGTACGTCATGGCGTGGTAGCCGGACCGGGTGCCGGGCTCCCACCACGGCTCCGTCGCCGCCAGCCTGGACGTGGTCGACTCCCAGTCGTACAGGTCGTCCAGCGTGTGCGGCACCCGCAGCCCGCACAGGCCCGCGCGGTGCGAGAGCAGATGCCGTACGGGCATGTCCTGCTTGCCCGCCGCGGCGAACTCCGGCCAGTACGAGGCGACCGGGGCGTCCAGGTCGAGCAGTCCCCGGTCGGCGAGGATGTGCGCGCACAGGGCCGTCGGGCCCTTGGTCGTCGACCACACATTGACCAGGGTGTCGCGCTGCCACGGGCGGGTCCGCGCCCCGTCGGCCCACCCGCCCCACAGGTCGACGACGGTCTCGCCGCCGGCCACGACCGTGACGGCTGCGCCCAGTTCGCCGCGTTCGCGGAAGTTCTCCTCGAACGCGGCCCGCACCGCGGAGAATCGCTCGTGGCAGTGGCCCTCGATACGCGGAACGGGTTCGTCCATGGCTCCTCCGCCTCCAGTCCGCGCTGCCGTCGGCAGCCGGCAGTCCGGCACCCGGCAGTTCGGGTACCCCGGCAACATACCGACTGGTCGGATCGGAGTGAAGAGGCCCGTTGTCAGTGGCATGGGGCAGGGTGGACGGTGCTCCGTCGTATCGACCGAGCGAGCACGGAGCCACATCACACGAGAGGAATGGCCGACCGATGAGCGTGACCGCTGTGACGACGTCCCGTGAACGAGCCGCCGCCCAGGCGTATCTGCGGTTGCTGAGCGCCGTGCGCGCAGCGCTCGCCGCACCCCCCGGTGCCGCCCCGCCACCCCCCGCGCTCACGGCCCCGCTGGCCGAGGCGGACCAGGCCCTGGCCGCCGCGGGCCTCGCGGGAAATGAGGCAGAGCTCTTCGGCCTGGTGAGCGAGGTCCACTCGGCCGGCGTCACCCGGCGCACTACGCGTGGTGGCGCAGGGGCGTGAGCTGCTCGATGTCGTAGCGGGCGCGCAGTTCGGCGACGGCCGCGTGGTCGGGCGGGCCGCCCGCGTCGAGGATGTCGAGCAGTTCCTCGAAGTAGCGCTCGTGGTCGGGCGGCGGGGACGCCTGGAAGAACATCCTGGCCGGTTCGTCCGTGCGGTTGGCGAAGGCGTGCGGACAGCCGGGAGGGACGACGATGACCGTGCCGGGGCCCGCGCGGACCGTGCGGCGGCCCGTCGACGACTCCCAGTGGCGCCAGTCTTCACGGGTCCGCACCCGCGGCTCGAAGGCGAGCACCTCCAACTCGCCTTCGAGCACGTAGAAGAGCTCCTCGCTGCGGGTGTGGACATGGGCGCCGACGTCGAAGCCGGGGGAGACCACGACCTCGAAGCTGGACGCGAACCGGGAGTGCTCGCCCGTGACTTTGAACGTCACCTCATGGGCGGCCGTGCGGATCGTCCGGCCGTGGCCGCTCGGTACGAGCAGCCCTTCGGCCGGCTCGACGAGTGCGGCCCTGGCCAGGGCGCCTGCATGTGCGGTCACAGGATCACTCGTTCCGGTCCGGTCAGGCCCGCGGCGCGGGGCCGGGCGTGGGCGCCGGGGCGGGTGCGGGCATCGGCATGCCCGAGGCCCGCCGCCCGCCGGGGACGGACCAGCGGCCCAGCGACATCTCCGCGGTGATGCCCGGACCGAACCCGGCGAGAATGCCCTTCGCCGAGTGCTCCGTGCTCCCCTCCTCGAAGAGTCTGCGCAGGGCGTCGAGTACGACGGCGCTGGCGATGTTCCCGTACTCGGTGAGCGTCGCCCGGCTGAAGCGGAAGGCCTCGGGCTCGACTCCGAGGAACATGCTGAGGTCGTCCAGGATCCGCGGCCCGCCGGCGTGGATGATGTAGAAGTCCAGCGCCGTGGCGTCCCAGCCGTGGTCGGCGGCCAGCTCCTTGAGCGCCGGGGCGAGCGGTTCCATCGTGCCGGGGACGCGCTTGTCCAGCTTGAAGTGGAAGCCGGTGTCCCGGACGTCGTAGGCGATCCAGTCCTCGGTGTGCGGGACCAGGTACGAGCCGTTGCGCTCCAGTTCGACGCCGATGCCGCCCCGGCCGCGTACCACCGCTGCCGCCAGGCCGTCCCCGAAGAGGCCGTTGGAGAGCAGATTGCCGACGTTCACATCGGTCGGCTGGTAGCACAGCGAGCAGAACTCGCAGGCCACGATGAGGGCGTTCGCCTCGGGGTAGGCGGTGCAGAAGTCGTGCGCGCGGTTGATCGCGGCACCGCCGGCCGCGCAGCCCAGTTGGGCGATCGGCACCTGACGGACGTCGGTGCGGAAGTCCATCTCGTTGATCAGCCACGCGGTGAGCGACGGCATCATGAAGCCCGTGCACGACACGAAGATGATCACGTCGATGTCCTCGGCGCGGACCTCGGCGTCCTGGAGCGCCTGTTGGATCACCGCGGGCACGCGCGCCTTGGCCTCGGCCTCGTAGACCGAGTTCCGATGCTCGAAGCCCGGATGCCGGAGTGTCTCCTCGATCGGTCGCAGCAGATGCCGCTTCGCCACCCCGGTGTTCTCTATGAGCCGGAGAGCCAGCCCCAGTTGCGGATGGTCCGCGTGCACGGTCCGTGCCAGATCAAGGGTCTGCTCCATGGTGATCACGTGGTCGGGAACCGACACCGTGGGTTTGCACAGCGTAGCCATGACGTGTCGCCCTTCTCTCGCTTTCGATCAAAAGGATGTGCGACAGGAAGCGGTTTCGCTCGCTGGGGGAGGGCCTGACACTTGCGCCGAACGGGTGATGGACGGCGCTCTTCCGGGCCGGTGGACCGCCGATCGGGAAGGGATGGGCTCCGTGAGGGGGCCGTAAGCGCTCACCGGGTGCGAACCGGTGTGGCGCATGAGCACAAGTGGGCGTGAGGGCGAACGTGCCCCTGTGCGAGCACCAGGCACAAGCGCACAAGCGCCGACGAGCACCCACCGGGAGATGAACCCGATGACGGAGAACGCGATACGCAGGCCCGGCTTTCGAGCGGTGGGTCGGTGAGCCTGCCATGAACTGCGACATACGGATCGTGCAGGGAGACCCCGACGAGGACGAACTGGCCGCGCTGATGGCGGTGCTCGGCGTCCTCGCGTCCACGCGCCGGAGCGGGCCCGGCGCCGCAGCGCCCCGGGCCGGGGAACGCAGAGCCCACTGGGACCGGGCGTGGGGCGGCGGCTTCGCACCCTGCGGATCCTGGCGGGAACGGGACAGGTCGGTGGCGGCGTTCGACCCCGGGTCCCGCTGAGCTTCCGAAATCTCGAACCAACGGAGCCGCCGAACTGCGGAGCCGCCGAACCCGCGGAGCTACCGAATCGCGAAGCTGTCGAGCTGCTGTCGCCGCTCGCCGTGCCCGGGCGCGACGGCCCGGGCGCGGCGAGCGGGTCAC
The DNA here is from genome assembly GCF_024584805.1 of Streptomyces sp. FIT100. Lineage (NCBI taxonomy): Bacteria > Bacillati > Actinomycetota > Actinomycetes > Kitasatosporales > Streptomycetaceae > Streptomyces > Streptomyces sp. FIT100. The sequence goes on from NZ_CP075715.1 coordinate 6,482,367, forward strand.
ACGAGCAGCCGCAGCGCGGTGTCCGCCACCCCGAGCCGGACCGTCTGCCCCCAGGTGAGTTCGAGCGCGTCGGACTCCATGCCGTCGCCGAAGGCGACCAGCCGGTCCGACTCGACGGTGAGCCGCAGCCGCTGCCCGCCCGTCAGTGCCCCCTGCACCAGGGAGGTTCCGGTGGCGGGCGACGGCCACGCCTCGCGCACGTACCAGACCAGCCGGGGCTCGGCCGGTGCCGGCAGGGCGGGGCCGCCGCCCCGCTCCCGCCAGAGCGACCGCAGCCAGCCCGTCGCCCCCGTCCCGGTGCCGACCAGTACCCCGGACGACGTCAGGGCGTGGAACCAGAAGCTGAGCCCGGTTCCGTCGTGGACGAGCTTGCCGCGCCTGTGGTGGCGGACGTGGGCGGTGGGTGCGGAGCGGAGATGGCGCCAGCCGAGGCGCCGGGTGATGTCGGCCATGGAACCCCCTGTTTTCGTCATCGAGACGATATTGCTCCAGGATGGTTATCGTCAAGGGGACGAAATTGAGGTGAGGGTCGCGCTTGCGCGGCACGGCGCTCGGCGCCAGGCTGACCGAATGGACGGCGACACGGACCGCAATGCCGACGGCGATACGGACGGCGACATGGACCGCAACGCGGACGGCGATACGGACCGCAACGCGGACGAGGCGACCGACGGCATCACTGTGCGCAGGGTCTACGACGCCCCGGCACCCGGCGACGGCACCCGCGTCCTCGTCGACAGGCTCTGGCCCAGGGGAGTCTCCAAGGAGCGGGCCGCCGTCGACGAGTGGCTCAAAGAAGTCGCCCCCTCCAACGAGTTGCGCACCTGGTACCACAAGGACGCCTCCCGCCACGCCGAGTTCGACGCGCGCTACCGGCAGGAGCTGGCGCAGGGCCCGGCCGCCGACGCCCTCGATCGGCTGCTCGCCCTCGCCCGAGGCGGTCCGGTCACCCTCGTCACCTCGGTGAAGAGCATCGAGGGCAGCCATCTGCAGACGCTCGTCGACGTCCTGCGCCAACCGGGCGGCACAGGTCAGACGAGCCCGTAGACGCGGTCGGCGGTCCCGCCGAACACCGACGCCCGCTCCTCCTCGCCCAGTTCCGCGGTCAGCGCCCGCGCCGCCTCCAGCACATCACCGTACGAGGACGCCAGCCGGCACACCGGCCAGTCGGAGCCGTACATCAGCCGGCCGGGCCCGAAGGCGTCCAGGACCGTCCCCGCGTACGGGCGCAGGTCGTCCACCGTCCACGTCTTCCACTCGGCCTCCGTCACCATCCCGGACAGCTTGCAGAAGGTGTTCGGCAGCGCCGCCAGCTCCCGGACCGCCGACGCCCACGGCTCCAGCTCGCCACTCGCGATCGGCGGCTTGCCCAGGTGGTCGAGGACGAACGTCAGCCCCGGATGTGCGGCGGCCACCCGGACCGCCGCGGCCATCTGATGCGACCGGACCAGAAGGTCGTACACGAGCCCGGCGTCCGCGACCGCGCGCAGTCCGCGCTGTACGTCGCCGCGCAGCAGCCACTCCGGGTCCCGCTCGCCCTGCACCGGGTGGCGGATGCCGACGAGCCGGTCGCCGCCCGGCAGTCCGCGCAGCGCGGCGAGGGCGTCCCCGACCCCCGGCGAGGTGAGGTCCGTCCAGCCCACCACGCCCGCGACGAGAGCGCTGCCATCGGCGACGGCGAGGAACTCAGGGGTCTCCTCGGCGACCGGGACGGTCTGCACGAGCACGGTCGCGTGCACCCCGGCGGCGGACGTCTCGGCGCGCAGCTCGGGGAGGAGGAAGTCCCGGCGGATCGGGGCGAGTTCGCCGGTGATCCAGTCCTGGTCACGCACGGAGAGGTCCCACAGGTGGTGGTGGGCGTCGACGAGGCGCACGGGGGTCACAGCTCCCAGGCGACGGGGAGGCCGGCGCCGGCGCCCTCCGCGGAGTAGTCGTGCACCACGTCGAGCAGCTCGGCCATCCGCGCCTGCCAGGCGATGTTGACCGGCAGGCCCTCCAGTTCGGCGAGCAGCCGCGCGTAGTCGGTGCACTCGATGACGTGGAAGAGGTCGGTGCCGCTGCGCCAGATCGTCCACGAGGTGGCGCCCGCGGTACGGATCGCCGCCCGCAGCTCCGCCGGGACCTCGCGGTGCGCCGCCTCGTACTCCTCGATCCGGTCGGCCCGGACCCTCGTGTGCAAGGCCACCCTCATGGTGCCCGTGCCCGTGCCCGTGCTCGCGTCCGTGCCCGTGTTCATGTCCGTGTCCGTGTTGCTGCTCATACCGGCTTCACCAACCCCTCCTCCGCGAGTTCGGCCCACAGCGCGTCGGGTACGGGCACAGCCCGCATCGCCGCCGCGTCCTCGATCTCCTCCGCCGACCGCGCCCCCACCAGCACGCTCGCCACGGCCGGATGGCGCAGCGGGAACCGGAGCGCCGCCGCCCGCAGCGGCACGCCGTGCCGCTCGGACACGGCCTTGATGCGCAGCGCCCGGTCGAGCACGTCCTGGCCGACGGCCCGGTAGTCGTACGTCGCGCCGGGCTTCGGGTCCGCCAGCACGCCCGAGTTGAACACCCCGCCGATCACGACGCTCCGGCCGCACGCCTCCGCCTCGGGCAGCAGCTCGTCCGCGGCCCGCTGGTCGAGCAGTGTGAACCGGCCGGCGCACAGCACCGCGTCGACATCCGTGTCCCGGACGAACCGGGTCAGCATCTCGGCCTGGTTCATGCCCGCGCCGATCGCCCGCACGGTCCCCTCCGCCCGCAGCCGTTCCAGCGCCGGATACGCCTCACGGAACGCCTGCTCCCCGTGGTCGTCCGGATCGTGGAGATAGACGATGTCGACCCGGTCGAGACCGAGGCGCTCCAGGCTCTCCTCGATGCTGCGGCGCACGCCGTCGGCGCTGAAGTCCCAGCGACGGCGGTACGCCGTGGGCACGGCGAAGCCGTCGGCGAGGTCGCCGCCCGGGTCCCTGTCCGCGCCCTCGTCCGACTCCGACTCCGACTGCGGCTCCGACTCCGGCTCAGGCTCCGGCTCCAGGAGCCGCCCCACCTTGGTGGAGAGCGTGTACGCGTCCCGGGGCCGCCCGCGCAGCGCCGCCCCGAGCCGCCGCTCGGAGAGCCCGAGCCCGTAGTGCGGCGCGGTGTCGAACGTACGCACACCCGCGTCCCAGGCGGCGTCCACGGCGGCAGCCGCGGCCTCATCCGGAACGGCGCTGAACAGATTGCCGATACCGGCCGCCCCGAAGGCCAGTTCGGTCACCGGGCAGCCGCTCCGCCCGAGTGTGGTGCTGCGCATCGGATCCCCTCCGCCGTTCGTTCGGCCGCCGCATATTTATCAGATCAATGGGCGTGCGCAACACCCTTCTGTCCTGGTTCTCCTGACGGAAGGGGGTGATTGGTCGGATGTCTGGAGGGTTCGGGGGATTCAATGCGCGGGATGTTGCGGGGGCTCGGGGGCGCCGCCGGACTCCTCGCACACCCCGGCCTCCTGGGATTCCCCGGACGTCAGATGGAACAGTCCGCCCTCCGGGTCGCGCAGCGTCGCCACCCGTCCGAGAGGGGTGTCACGCGCGGGCGCCGCGACGCTGCCGCCCGCCGCGACCGCCCGCTCCACCGCGGCGTCCACATCGGAGCGGCAGAAGTGCACCTGCCACTGCGGCCGGATGCCGGGATCCGGCGAACCGGCGACCCCGCCGCCGTACATGGCCGCGACCGTCCGGCCGCCGGTCCGCAGGATCACGCGGTCGTGCTCGTACCGCACATCGATCCGACCCGGCTCCTGGGCGTCCCATTCGAACACTTCGCCGTAGAACAGGGCTGCGGCGAACGGGTCCCTCGTGTGGAGCTCCAGCCACGCCACGGCGCTCGTCCCGCGCCCCGCGTGCCAGCCGACGGCGACCGGCCCCTCCCAGACGCAGAAGAGCGCGTCCTGGGTGTCGGCGGCCCAGGCCATCCGCCCCCGTCCGAAGGCGATCGGGCCCACCGCGACCGTGGCGCCCCGCTCACGGATGCGGGAGGCCACGGCGTCCGCGCTGTCCGCCGCGAAGTACGCCGTCCAGGCGACGGGCAGCCGTACGCCCATCGTCCGGGTGGACTCGATGAGCCCGGCGACGGGCACGCCGTTCGCGTACCCGACGATGTCCGCGCCGTGGTCGTCGATCCCGGGCGCGAACTCCCAGCCGAAGACCGCACCGTAGAACTCCTGGGCGGCACCCATGTCCTGTGACGTCAGGCTCACCCAGCAGGGCGTGCCCTGAACCCCACGTGTGGTGGTCGCCAAGGCCGCTCACCTCATTCTCGGAACGTGGCACCCCTGCGCATGCGCCACTCCCTCACACCCTTCAACACAATGAGGAGGGTCGCCACCGCAGAGGCAACCGGGTGAGGCGAGGCGGCCCTCATCGGCCGGGACGTCCCGCGGGCGTAGTGCCGCTCGATGTAGTGCTGGCACGCGCTCAGGACGGTGGTGACGGCCACGTACCAGAGTGTGGCGACCATCAGCATCGGGATGACCTGGTAGGTCTGGTTGTAGACCAGCTGCACCGAGTAGAGCAGGTCGTGCACGGCGAGCACGCTGACGATGCTGGTGCCCTTGAGCGTGCCGATCAGCGTGTTCCCGGCGGTCGGCACGATCGAGCGCATCGCCTGCGGGATGACGATCCTGCGCAGCGTACGGCGCCGGCTCAGCCCGAGCGCCTGCGCGGCCTCGGTCTGGCCGGGCTCCACGGAGAGGATGCCGCCGCGCACCACCTCGGCGGCGCAGGCGGCCTCGTGCAGCGTCAGGCCGATGACCGCGGTGAGGGCCGGACCGAGCAGGTTCACCGTCTGGACGGTGACGATCTGGGGTCCGTACGGGATGCCGAGGCCGAGCGTCGGGTACAGGGCGCCGATGTTGAACCAGAACAGAAGCTGCACGAGCAGAGGCGTGGAACGGAAGATCCACACGTAGCCCCAACTCAGCGTGGCGAGGACGGGGTTGGCCGACAGTCGCATCACGGCGAGCACGGTGCCCAGCAGGAAGCCGAGCACCATCACCGCGGCGGTCAGCCACAGCGTCAGGAGGAGACCGTCGAGCACGGCGGCCGTGGTGAAGTACCGCACGACCACGTCCCATTGGAAGGCGTCGTTGCGGACGACGGAGTCGATCAGCGCCGCGAGGACCAGCAGCGCGGCGGCAGCGGCGAGCCGGCGGCCGGTGTGCCGGCGCGGCACGATCCGCGGCAGGTCGGGACCGGGACCGGGACCGGGACCGGGTCCGGGGTCGGGGCAGGAGCCAGGGGCGCCGGCCTGGCGCCGTCTGCCCGCCGTGGCCGTTCCGGTGTTGGGCTCGGTGCGATCAGGGCGATCGGAGCGATCGGTGCGATCAGTGAGAGGGGGAAGGGGAGGCGTGATCATCGGGAGGCTCTCCGGAGGAGGCAGTCGCGGGCAGGATCCAAACGACAGGACCTGGGTGTCCACCCGGTGGCACCCGTGCGCGAACGAACCCTGCGCGGCTGTTGCGCGGGCACGGTGCAGGTGCGGCCGGGGTCCGTCGTCACACGCTCGCCACGTCCCTCAACGCGGCCGGAGCGGCTGCCGCGCACGGCGGAGCCGGTCCGTCTCGATCGTATGCGCCCGCCGCGTGGATGTGTCAACCATGCGTGGCGGGCGGGCAGTCGGGGCCGTCCGGCATCCGGGCACTGCTTGACGCACAGCACGAAGTCCTGCTCAATTGGTCCCATGAATGCCCAGCCGCGCTTGGTCACGCGCGATCACATCGACTTCGGTCGGGTGTGGTCCGCGGCGTGTTGCGCCTGACTCGGCAGCGGGCCGTCTGACCGGCCCTTCCCTCCCTCGGTGACCCTCTCGGTGACCCCGTCGCGGGCCGAGTTCCCCATGCGCGCGCTGCCGCAGCACCGTTTCCCTTCCGTTCCGTTTCCTTTTCCTTCCGACGCCCGGCGTCGTCACGCCTGCCTCGACCAGCAGCAGTTCTCCCGACGGGCCGTCTCCGACGGACCACCCCCGGACGGACCACTCCTGACCGTCTGCTCCTGACGGTCTCTCAACCATGGTTCTGTCAAGGCCCTTTCGGCCCCTGGCCGCGATCGCGCCGGGGGCCGCCCGGTCCTGCCCGCACGCGACCCACAGCCCTCCGAAAGGCCACACCATGCCCGTGGAATTCCTCGGCATCGCCGCCACCGACGACGGCTCCGAAACCACCGCGCGCTCCGGCGCCGCCTTCGACAAGGAGTACACACTCCGGCTCGCCCGGGCGCACGAGGACCACGGCTGGGACCGGGTGCTGTTCGCCTACGGCTCCGGATCGCCCGACCCCGCGCCGGCCGCCGCGTACATCGCGAGCAGGCTGGAACGCCTCCAGATCCTGCTCGCCCACCGGCCCAACGTCTCGTACCCCACCTTCGCCGCCAGGACCTTCGCCACGCTCGACCGGATCAGCGAGGGCCGGCTGGCCGTCCACTTCATCACCGGCGGCAACGACCACGAGCAGCGCCGCGAGGGCGACACGCTCACCAAGGACGAGCGCTACGCCCGCACCCGCGAGTACATCCGCATCGTCAAGAAGATCTGGACCACTCACGAGCCCTTCGACCACGAGGGCGAGCACTACCGCTTCCACGACTTCGTCAGCGACGTCTTCCCCGTCCAGCAGCCGCGCCCGGACGTCTCCTTCGGCGGCTCGTCCCCGGCGGCGTACGCCGCCGGGGGAGCGGAGGCCGACATCTACTGCCTGTGGGGCGAGCCGCTGGAGCGGACCGCCGAGCAGATCGAGGCCGTGAAGGCCGCCGCGAAGGCCGCGGGCCGTACCGATGTGCCGCGCATCCAGGTCGCGTTCCGCCCGATCATCGCCCCGACCGAGGAGCTGGCCTGGGAGAAGGCCCACCGCACGGTCGGCGCCATCAGGCAGCGGCGCGAGGACGGTCTCGTACGCCACCACCGCCGCGGTGCCCCGGAGGCTGCAACTCCGCAGAACGTCGGCTCGCAGCGGCTGATCGCGATCGCCGAGGCGGGGGAGCGCTACGACCGCGCGCTGTGGACCCCGACCGCCGCCGCGACCGGCGGCGCGGGCAACTCCAACGCCCTGGTCGGTACCCCGGAGACCGTTGCCCGGGCCCTGCTCGACTACTACGACCTCGGCGCGGACATCCTCTCCGCCCGCGGCTACGACCTGCTGGGCGACGCCATCGACTTCGGCCGGTACGTGATTCCGATCGTTCGCGACGAGGTCGCCAAGCGGGACGCCGAGCGAGAGGCCAAGCAAGACGCCGAGCGGGACACCGAGCGGGACACCGAGCGGCCTTCGGCCGGCGGCGACCAGCACGGCACACAGGCCCTCACGGCGGTGCACGGATGAGCTTCGCAGCCGAACTGACGGTCGTTCAAGTGGCCGTGTCCGACCCGCGCGTCAGACCCCTGCTGCGCGAGCTCGGCGAGGAGTACTCGGCGCGCTACGGCCACGACGCCCACACCGAACTCGCCCGCTACCCCGACGAGGAGTTCATCGCGCCCCACGGCGGCGTCCTGCTCCTGCTCCTCGAACGCGGCGAGACCGTCGCGGGCGGCGCCTTCCGCCGCCACGACGAGGCGACGGCCGAACTCAAGCGGATCTGGACGCACTCCGCCCACCGCCGGCGGGGCCTGGCCCGGCGCGTCGTCGACGAGCTGGAGCGCGAGGCGGCCGCCCGCGGCTACCGGCGCATCTACCTGACCACCGGGCCACGCCAGCCCGAGGCCCGCGGTCTCTACCTGGCCGGCGGCTACACACCCCTGTTCGACACGGAGGCGGACCCGGAGACCATCGGCCCGCTGCCCTTCGAGAAGCACCTCGACGCCGAGGCGCATCCAGGAACCGCCAGGACACACACCGGAAAGGCAGCCGACCTGTGAAGCTCCCCGGCACCCGCGCCCGCGCCCGCACCCGCCTGCCCGCCGTCGCCGCCCTCGCGCTGCTGCCCCTCCTGGCGCTGACCGCCTGCGGCTCCGGCGGCTCCGGCGGCACCGACCGCACGACAGCGGCGGGCGCCCAGGCATCACCCGCACCGACCGACGACCCGGTCGCCGCCGTACGCACCGTGGACTCCGTCGCCGAGCTGCTGCCCGCCGGCGTACGCGAGTCGGGAACGCTGCGGATCGGCAGCTCGACCGGCTTCCCGCCCGGGGCGTACTACCCGAACGGCCAGGACGAGCCGCCCGCGGGCCAGGACATCGACATCGCCGACGCGGTGGCGAAAGTGCTCGGCATCAGGCTGGAGCGGCAGGACGCCTCCTTCGAGACGATCCTGCCCGCCCTCGGCAGTGGCAAGTACGACGTCGGCACCGGCAACTTCGGCGTCACCGCCGAACGCCTCAGGACCGTCGACTTCGTCACCTACATCAACGACGGCCAGGGCTTCGCGGTGAAGAAGGGCAGCACCGCGCTGAAGACCCGGGTCGGCGACCTCACCGAGCTGTGCGGGCTCACCATCGGCACCGGTGCCGGCACGACGTTCGAGGCGACCCTCACCGCGCGGAAAGGAGTGTGCGCCGAGGCCGGCAAGGAGCCGTACGACGTGAAGGTCTACTCCGAGAACGGCGCCACGTTCACCGCGCTCCAGCAGGGCCGGATCGACGTCGTCATGTCGACCATCAACGGCCTGCGCCACCAGGCCGCACAGCCCGCCGCGCAGACCGCCTTCCTCGGTGAGCACCACCGCCTCGACGTCGGGTTCGCGTTCAGGAAGGGCTCCCCGCTCACCGCCGCGTTCCGGGCCGCGGTCAACCAGCTGATCAAGGACGGAACGTACGCCCGGATCCTCAAGAAGTGGGGAACCACCGCCTCCGCGATCGACGCATCGCGGATCAACCCGCCCGAACACCGTTGAGAGCTGGGCAGGAAGGTGAGCAGGAACACGACGATGGGACTCACCACCGACCCCGCGCCGCCCGGCGCGGCCGTCCCGGGCACCGGCCCCGAAGCCCCGTCCCGGCGACCCGCAGCATCTGACGACCCGACCTCGCTCACGGTCGTACCCGCCCGCCACTACGGCCGGTGGGCCGCGGCAGCCGCCGTGACCGTGCTGGTCGCCCAGTTCGTCCACGGACTGGTCACCAATCCGGTCTGGGAGTGGGCCGTCTTCCGCGACTACGTCCTGTCCGAGACGATCGTCCAGGCGGTGGGGGTGACCCTCCAGCTCACCGCCTACGCCACCGTGCTCGGCTTCCTCCTCGGCACCGTCCTGGCCTTCATGCGGCTGTCGCGCAGCCCCGTGCTGAGGACCGTCGCCTGGACCTACGTCTGGATCTTCCGGTCCATCCCGATGATCGTCCAGCTGGTGTTCTGGTTCAACCTGGGCGCCCTCTACCGGGAACTCGGCGTCGGCATCCCGTTCGGCCCGGTCCTCTGGTCCGTGGACAGCAACAGCCTGATCGGCACGATCGGGGCCGCGCTGATCGGACTCTCGCTCCACCAGGCCGCGTACGCCGCCGAGATCGTGCGCGGCGGCGTCCTCTCGGTCGACCACGGGCAGCTGGAAGCCGCCGCGGCGCTCGGCATCCCCCGGCTGCGGCAGATCCGGCGGATCGTGCTGCCACAGGCGATGCGCGCGATCCTGCCCACGGCCGGCAACGAGATCATCGGCCTGCTCAAGGGCACGTCGGTGGTCTACGTGATGGCCATCGGCGAGCTCTTCTACCAGGTGCAGGTGGTCTACGGCCGCAACGGCCGGGTGATCCCCCTGCTGATGGTCGCCACCGCCTGGTACGTGTTCCTGACCTCCGTGCTCTCGGTCGCCCAGTACTACGTGGAGCGCCGCTACGCCCGCGGCGCCGACCGCACACCGCCGCCCACCCCGCTGCAGCGCGTCCGGCGCCTCGTACGGGATCTGGGCACGGCGAACGAGAACCGTCCGCGCACCGCGAAGGAGAAGCCATGAGCGACGTCATCAGCGACGCCCGCAGCGACGCCGTCAACGACGCCGTCAACGACGCCGTCAACGACGTCATGGTCGACGTCCGCGGCGTCCACAAGAGCTTCGGGCCGCTGGAGGTGCTGCGCGGCGTCGACCTGAGGGTCCGCGCCGGCGAGGTCACCGTGATCCTCGGCCCCTCCGGCTCGGGCAAGTCCACGCTGCTGCGCACCATCAACCACCTGGAGAAGGTCGACCGAGGCTGGATCGGCATCGAGGGTGAGCTCATCGGCTACCGCCGCTCCGGCGACAAGCTGTACGAGCTGAAGGAGAAGGACGTTCTGAAGCAGCGCACCCACATCGGGTTCGTCTTCCAGAACTTCAACCTCTTCCCGCACCTCACCGTGCTCGACAACCTCGTCGAGGCGCCGGTCTCCGCGCTGCGCCGGCCGCGCAGGGAGGCGGAGGAGGCCGCCCGCCGGCTCCTGGAGCGCGTCGGACTCTCCGACAAGGCCGGCGCCTATCCGCGGCAGCTGTCCGGCGGGCAGCAGCAGCGCGTGGCGATCGCCCGCGCGCTCGCCCTCGAACCCAAGGTGCTGCTCTTCGACGAGCCCACCTCGGCGCTCGACCCGGAACTGGTCGGCGAGGTCCTCGACGTCATCAAGGACCTGGCCCGCACCGGAACCACCATGATCGTCGTGACCCATGAGATCGGCTTCGCCCGCGAGGTCGCCGACACCGTGGTGTTCATGGACGACGGAGTCGTCGTGGAGCAGGGGTCGCCCGCGGCCGTCCTGGACGACCCGCGGCACGCGCGCACGCGCGCCTTCCTCTCCAAGGTCCTCTGAGCGACCGCCCTTTCCCGCCGGCCACGCAACCACTTGAGGGGAACGACCATGACCACCCGCCGCACCGTCTCCGCCGTGATCGGACTCGCCGCCGCCCTCGTCCTCGGAGCCTGCGCCAACCCCACCGACGGCGGCACGACCGACGTCGCGGCCCCGGGCAGTGGCTCGGGCAGCGGCTCGGACAGGACCACCACGAAGATCGACAACAGCCCCGACCAGAAGCGCGTCACCACGCAGAAGGTCGCCTCCATAGCCGCCCAGGTGCCCGCGGAGGTCCGTAAGAGAGGCACCCTGGCGATCGTCGGCTCCGCCGACAGCTCGCCACCGCTGGGCTTCTACGCCACCGACGACAAGACCCGCATCGGCGTGGAGATCGACATCGTCCATCTCGTCGCCGACGTCCTCGGGCTCAGGCCCGAGTACACCCCGGTCTCCTGGGAGAACATCTTCGTCGGCCTCGACAGCGCCAAGTACGACGTCGGCTTCAGCAACATCACCGTCACGGAGGAGCGCAAGGAGAAGTACGACTTCGCCACCTACCGCAAGGACGACCTCGCCTTCGAGGCGAAGAAGGGCAGCGGCCTCAAGGTCGCCGACCACAAGGACGTCGCGGGCAGGACTGTCGCCGTGGACACCGGGACCAACCAGGAGAAGATCCTGGTCGAGTGGAGCGAGCAGGCCGAGAAGGCGGGTCTCGAACCGGTGGACATCAAGTACTACAAGGCCCCCGCCGACACCTATCTCGCCCTGGAGTCCGGCCGTATCGACCTCTTCCTCGGCCCCAACCCGACCGCCGCCTACCACGTCGCATCGGCCGGCAGGACCGAGATCGTCGGTACCTACTCCGGTGCGGGCGCCACCCTCCAGGGCCTCATCGCCGCCACCACCAAGAAGGACAGCGGTCTGGTCGAGCCGCTCGCCGCCGCGCTCAACGAGGTCATCGACAACGGCACCTACGCCCAGGTGCTGGAGCGCTGGGGCCTGTCGAACGAGACCGTCGAGAAGTCGGAGATCAACCCGCCCGGCCTGCCCAAGACCGGCGAGTAGCCGAGCACGAACCAGCGGCTCTTCCTTACAGGCCCCTCCGCGCCGGCCCCTCCGCGCCCGGCCTCTCCGCCCCTCCGCCCTCCGCCTCGGCCTCTCCGCCCCGGCCCTTCCCCACCGGCGCCGCCGTCCGACATCCCCCGACCCTGAAAGGTCCCCGGCCATGGCCACCATCCTGTCCGTCTCCGGAAGCCCTTCCGCCACCTCCCGCACCGCACGGCTGCTGCGCCATCTCGACGACCGGCTCACCGCGCAGGGCCACGACGTGACCGCGCTGGACGTCCGTACCCTCCCCGCCGAAGCACTGCTGGGGGCCGACTTCCGGGACCCGGCGATCATCGAGGCCGCGGCCCTGTTCGAGCGGGCGGACGGCGTCGTGATCGGCACCCCCGTCTACAAGGCCGCCTACTCCGGGCTGCTGAAGTCGCTGCTCGACCTGCTCCCGCAGTACGCACTGGACGGCAAGACCGTCCTGCCGCTCGCCACCGGCGGCACCACGGCGCACGTCCTGGCCATCGACTACGCCCTGCGCCCGGTGCTGAGCTCGATGGGCGCCGCGCACATCGTCCCCGGCTGGTTCACGCTCGACCAGGACATCACGGTCGACGACGATGGCACACTGAGCGTCGCACCCGACGCGGCCGAGGGCCTCGTCCAGGTCACCGACCGCTTCTCCGCCGCACTCGCCGGCCGCAGGACGCTGCTGGCGGCCGCCGGATGAGCGCCGCGAGCGAGCCCGGACGCCTCTCCTCCACTCGTCCGCACACGGTGCCGTCCTTCAGGAGCCGGATCGGCTGCGACGCGCGCAGCGGCTACCCCGCCGTGCCGCACCGCTACCGGCTCCACCTCGCGCTGTCCTGTCCGGAGTCACTGCGGATCGCCGTCACGCACAGCCTGCTCGGCCTGGAGGACACCCTCCCGGTGACGCTGCTGCCCGCCGTGCCCGACGCACCGGATGGCGGCCACCTGGCGTTGGGCCCCCTGTACGAGGCCAGTTCGCACCAGCACCCCGGCCCGGCCCTGGCGCCGGTGCTCAGCGACAGCTGGACCGGACGGATCGTCAGCACGCACGCCCCCGGGATCCTGCGGGACCTGGCCCGGAGGTTCGGCGCCCGCGGACCGTGTCTGTACCCGTGCGGTGCCGACGAGCGGATCGAGGCCGTCGGCCGGCTCTGTGACCAGGACATCAACGCGGCGGCGCAGCGCGCCGGCCGGTCCGGTGCCGGCGCCGAGGCGCGCGCCGCCGCGCTCGCCGCGCCAGTCCGTACCACTTCTCCGACTGGGCCGAGGCCGTCGACGCGCTCCTTGCGCTGGGCACGGAGCGGCCCGTGCCCGTCGTGATCGACGAGTTCCCGTACCTCGCCAAGGCGAATCCGGAGCTCCCCTCGATCATCCAAGAGGCGCTGCGGACGCTGCGCGACCAGCGCAGCGGCTCCCGCACCCGGCTACTGCTGTGTGGCTCGGCGCTGTCGTTCATGGGCAGGCTGCTGTCCGGCAACGCCCCCTTGCGAGGCCGGGCTGGGCTGGAGTTGGTCGTCCGCCCTCTCGACCATCGCCTGGCCGCCGAGTTCTGGAACATCACCGACCCACGTCTGGCCCTGCAGGTCAACGCGATCGTGGGCGGTACACCCGCGTATCGCCGGGAATTCGCACGTGGCGACACCCCGAACGGAGCCGACGACTTCGACGACTGGGTCGTCCGCACCGTCCTCAACCCAGAGACCCCTCTGTTCCGCGAGGCCCGCTATCTGCTCGCGGAAGAGCCCGACCTGCGAGACACCGCGCTGTACCTGTCCGTGCTGGCCGCAGTCGCCGACGGCAACGCAACGCGCGGGGGCATGGCCGGGTACCTGGAGCGCAAGGCCACCGACATCGCGCACCCCATCAACGTCCTCGAAGACGCCGGCCTGCTGCTCCGGGATGCCGACGCCTTCCGCGACAACCGCCCCACCTACCGCATCGCCGAACCGCTGATCGGCTTCTATCACGCCATCATGCGGCCGGTCTGGGACCAGCTGGAACGCCCCGGCAGCGCAACCCGGGTCTGGCAGGCCAGCCGCCGCCGCTTCACCAGTAACGTCCTTGGTCCCCATTTCGAACAGGTCTGCCGCGACTGGGCGCTGCACCACGCCGCCCCAGAACTTGTCGGCGGTCTGCCTGCCCGGGTCGGACACGGCGTGGTACACGATCCCAAGGCCCGCGTCGGACACGAAGTGGATGTGGCGGTCATCGGCATCGCCGACGGCTCCAGGCCACCGCTCCTGGCCATCGGCGAGGCCAAATGGAACGACATCATGGGCATCGCCCACATCGAGCGCCTCCAGCACATCCGGGAGCTCATCACCCAGGCGGGACGCTACGACACCACCAGCACCCGACTCATGTGTCTCAGCGGTGCAGGCTTCAACGACAAGGCATACGCGACCGCACACGCCGACCCGGATATCCAACTGGTCGACCTGGAAAAGCTCTACGGCATGGCGTGACCCGCGCCCGTGTGCGCGGTGCCGGGGCCATGCCGCGATCGTCGCCGAATGGGTTGCCGTAATTCGATGGCGTCACTGGCCCGGGTACCTCTAGGGTCGGCTCTGTTGTAGCGGCGACCGGGGGTTGCCGCAGGTGACTTGGTTTGTCTGGGAGGTGTGACCGATGGCTGTCGTTGAGATGGGCGCTGCCCGCATCCGGAAGTTCATCCAGTCCACCTCCGTGGCCTCCGGCTGACCTCTCTACTTCTCCCGCGCCAGTGAGCGCGGTGCCGGGCCACCCTTGTGAAGGGTCACCCTTGTCTTCCTCTTCTCTCCTGGGTTCGTCTTCGTCTGCCTCGCATCCGCTCGTGCCGTACGGCTGGGATGCGGACTGGGAGGCCGAGTTCGCCCCGTATGCCGCGCAGGGCCTCCTGCCCGGCCGCGTCGCGCGTGTCGACCGTGGCCTGTGCGACGTCATCACCCCGGCCGGCGTCGTCCGTGCCGACACCGAGTTCGTCGTTCCCCGTGACCCGATGAAGGTCGTGTGCACGGGGGACTGGGTCGCCGTCGACCCCGAAGGCAGTGACCCGCAGTACGTGCGGACGCTGCTGCCGCGCCGTACCGCCTACGTGCGGTCGACGTCGTCCAAGCGTTCCGAGGGCCAAGTCCTGGCCACCAACATCGATCACGTCGTCATCTGTGTATCGCTCGCGGTCGACCTGGACCTCGGACGGATCGAGCGGTTCCTGGCGCTGGCCATGTCCAGTTCGAACGGAGAGGCACTGCTGCATGACGCGGCGGACTCCTGGGAGAGCGGGGCGCAGCCGCTCGTCGTCCTGACCAAGTCCGACCTCGTGCCGGACGCCACCGGCAGGTCGTACCTCGTCCAGGACGTCGAAACGGCCGCGCCCGGAGTGCAGGTGCTCGCGGTCAGCTCCGTGACCGGCGAGGGCATGGACGTGCTCGCGGCGGTCGTCTCCAGCGGTACGAGCGTGCTGCTCGGCGTCTCCGGTGCCGGCAAGTCCACGCTGGCGAACGCGCTGCTCGGCGAGGACGTCATGGAGGTCCAGGCCACCCGCGACATGGACGGCAAGGGCCGCCACACGACGACCACGCGGAACCTGTTCGCGCTCCCGGGCGGCGGTGTCCTCATCGACACGCCCGGGCTGCGCGGCGTCGGCCTCTGGGACGCGGAAACCGGCGTCGGCCAGGTCTTCTCCGAGATCGAGGACCTGGCCGAGGAGTGCCGCTTCCACGACTGCGCCCACGAGTCGGAGCCGGGGTGCGCGGTGCTCGCCGCGGTCGCGGACGGCACGCTGCCGGAACGCCGCCTCGACAGCTACCGCAAGCTGCTCCGCGAGAACCAGCGCATCGTCGCGAAGACGGACGCGCGGCTGCGGGCGGAGCTCCGCCGCGACTGGAAGCTCCGCCACGCGGAGGGCCGCGCGGCGATGGCCGCCAAACGCGGCCGCCTGTAAGCGGGGTTTTCCCAGAGCCGGGGTCCGGGGGCACCGCCCCCGGACCCCGGTCGGTGCGGAGAAGCCACGTCCGAAAACCGCCAGCCCCGACTCCGCCGCCGACGCACACTGGAGGGGTGACCCGACGACACCCCATGGACGAGGACACCCGGTACGAGGCGGTGACCAGCCGCGACGCCCGCTTCGACGGCGAGTTCTTCTTCGCCGTCGAGACCACGGGCATCTACTGCCGTCCCAGCTGCCCCGCCGTCACCCCCAAGCGCAGGAACGTGCGGTTCTTCCCGACCGCCGCGGCCGCTCAGGGGCACGGCTTCCGGGCCTGTCGGCGGTGCCGGCCCGATGCCGTGCCGGGGTCCGCCGAGTGGAACGTACGGGCCGACGTCGTGGGGCGGGCCATGCGGATGATCGGCGACGGAGTCGTCGACCGCGAAGGCGTCGGAGGGCTCGCGGGCCGGCTCGGGTACAGCGCACGGCAGGTGCAGCGCCAGCTCAACGCCGAGCTGGGCGCCGGGCCCGTCGCCCTCGCCCGCGCCCAACGGGCGCACACCGCACGGGTGCTGCTCCAGACCACCGGGCTGCCGGTGACCGAGATCGCGTTCGCGTCCGGGTTCGCCAGCGTGCGGCAGTTCAACGACACGATCCGGCAGATCTACGCCCGCACCCCCACCGAACTCCGCGCCGAGGCCGGCACGGAACGGGCCGCGGGCACCGCCGGGATCCCGCTGCGGCTCGCCCATCGCGGCCCGTACGCCGCGCGCGAGGTCTTCGACCTGCTCGCCCGCGGGGCCGCGGACCGTGTCGAAGAGGTCGTCGGTGCGCCCGGCGCCCGTACCTACCGCCGTACTCTGCGGCTGCCGCACGGTTCCGGCATCGTCGCCGTCGACGAGCGCTCGCCCGGTTCGTCGTGGCTGGAGGCCCGGATCCACCTGACCGATCTACGCGATCTCACCACCGCCGTGCAGCGGCTGCGCCGGCTCTTCGACCTGGACGCCGACCCGTACGCGGTCGCGGAGCGCCTCTCCCGCGACCCGCGGCTCGCCCCTCTCGTCGCCGGCCGGCCGGGACTGCGCTCGCCCGGTGCCGCCGAGCCCGAGGAGTTCGCGCTGCGGGCCGTGGTCGGTCCCGCGGAGTCCGAGCGGCTCATCGAGGCATACGGCAAGCTCCTGGACCGGCCGTGCGGCGGGCTCACCCATCTCTTCCCCGAACCCGCCGCCCTGACGGACCATCCGGTCGCCGGACCGCTCGCGACCGCCCTCGCCGACGGCGACGTCCGGCTCGACCCGGGCGCCGACCGCGACGAGGCCGAGCGGACGCTGCTCGCCGTGCCCGGGGTGTCACCCCGCACCGCCGCGCTGATCCGGATGCGGGCCCTCGGAGACCCGGACGTGGCCCTCCCCGGCGACCCCGCCACCGAGACGTGGCGACCGTGGCGCTCGTACGCCACGCGCTACCTGGAGTCCGCCCGCCTGCCTGACCAGGCCGCGGCTGACACCTAGCACTGTCCGCCCGCAGGCGTGCCCGAAGGGCTCCGTGGAGGGCGTGCCGGGTGCCGGGCGCCAGGCCGAAGTCGTCAGACACGGCCCCGGAAACCGCGCGGCGGCGGACGTGGGGACCGGCCACATGGCCTGGCGATGCGCAGGACGCCTTGCTGTGGTTCGCAGCCGCACCCAGCGGGTCACCCCGGCCTCCCGCATTCTCGCTGGGTGCGTGGAATCGCGCGCCGGGGTGAGCCCTTCAGACGTCTCGAAAGCTGTGTTGTCGAGCCGCATTCGCGTGGTCAGGGCACGGCCGAAATCGAGATTCAGGTCGCGGTAGGTCGATAACAAGGCAATTTCCTAGCGAGAGGCAGTGGTCCAGTAGTCCGCCAGCATCTCGCCGGGCCAGGCGGGTTCATGGACCGGGCCTCGCGGCCCCATTTCTGCGAAGAAGGGCGAGAGATCGTAGATCTTCGTGCCGACCACAGCGTCCAGATCGGTCACGTGCAGCCTGAGCCCGTCGATTTTGAGCAGCCGTGGGAAGCTTTGTGCGAGTTGGTTGGGGCGCCGGTGGTTGCGATGAGCGAACGTTCCCGTTGCCGGCCACTGTGGGTTTCCGCGCGGACTGCGGGCGTGGTACTCGACATCGTCCGGCGATGCCTGGTCGAAGTGCCACACGACCACCAGGTGGGAGAACTCCTCCAGGCCCTGCACGGAGTCCACGGGGAATTCGGCCTCGTCGAGCTGGATCACCGACTCGACGCCACCCCAGTAGTCATCCGCGACCTCGGTACGGCCCGTGACCACTTCCCCGATCGGCTTGATCTCCAGAGCCATGGCCCCAGCCCTTCTTCTCGGCCTCAATGACGCTTGTGATCAATCTACTTGGGCCAGGTACGAGGCCGCGCGGGCGTCGAGCACACCCACTGCGGGGATACCTCGCTTGCGGTAGGGCGACAGCAGGCGACGCATGTCGACGACCGCCTGCCGAGCCCGGCCGGAGTAGATCCCGTCCTCCATCGCGTCAAGGACGCTGGTCCACGTCGCGCATGCCTCTTCGACGCCGCCCTGGGCAATCTGCGTCGCCCCCATGTACCCGAGGGTGATCGCGTGCGTGCGCCGGAACGCCACGCCGCGCGTGCGCACGGAACGCCGGAACTCCTTGACCGCCCGTTGGCGGTCGCCGAGATCTCGCAGGGTGCACGCGGTCTCGTGTGCCAAGGAAGCCTCGCCGAAGAAGAACGTCCGGTCCGGTTCCTTGATCCCGTCGTGGGCGTTCGACAGGTCGTCCTCAGCGCGAAGCAGTGCCCTTGCCGCCTGCTGCTTGTGACCGTTCGCGGCGAGGGTGCGTGCATGCACCACGCCGAGGAGAGCTCGCTCGCGGGGAGCGGCTGCCGTGTACCGCTCGCCGTGCACCGACGCCTGAGCGATCTGGAGGGCCTCGCAGCGAAAGCCCAGGTCGAGCGCCTGGTGTGCCATGGCACGCAAGATGTGTCCGCTCAAGGGTGCGTCGCCGGAACGGGCAGCGAGCTTCACGGCGGTGTTGAAGCGCTGGAGTGCGACGGCATGCTCGCCGTTGTCAAAGGCCATCCAGCCCGACACGTACGCGAGCTCGGCGGAGGCGGAGAACATCGCGCGTCGGGTCGCATCGTCGGTGAACCGGCCCCGGAGGAAGTTGTGGGCTTCGTGCCTCAGGTACTCGTCGACCGCCCGTCGGCCGTGGCCACCACCGCGCCGCTGGTCCATGCGCGAAAAGGCCAGGGTCAGCTCTCGTACGGTCTCGACGTCTGCGCGGCCGACACGTTTGCCCGCCGAGAACTCCTCGGTCGGCGGACGAGACATGGCGTCCCACCACGTCTCGTTCGGCAGGATCAGGGCCGCTGCTGAGTACACCCCGTCCACCAGCAGTCGACGTCGGTCCGTGTCCACGCCAATCCCCAAGTCCTTCAGCGCGATCAACGGATCAACGCGCCAGTCCAGCGCCCCTCCCGCTGGTGAGGCGGAAGCTGCAAACCCGATCTCTTGTGGCGTGATGTCACGCTTCAGACGACGGGACAGCGTCTGGCACAAAATAGCGGGCGCGACCCCTGACGGCTGGACGCCTCCCACCCACATGCTCACGTGGGAGCGTCCGATCTTGGAGTTCTCCCGCACTTCGCCGTTCAGTGTCTCTGCGGCGACCCGGTTGTACGCGGCTGTGGCCTGCGCTCGTGACCAGCCAGCTTCCAGGAGGAGAGCAGCAAGCTGCTCGTTTCTCTGTCGCGCCATCCTGCCCCCCGGCCACTCAAGAACGATCTTTGACCACGTTGCCCAGGCCGCCCCGGAGGTGGCTCCGGGACGGACACAGATCCAACGCAGTGTTCCACTGACCCTGGTGCAGACACGGTGGTGGAAGCCAACGTGTCCAGGCGCTGGCCGCCGGTGTTCTGCCACGAGGTGTCTTCGGGCGTGAGGATCGTAACGGTGAGGCCCCCGGGTAGCGACGACAATCCAGACGTCGACGAGCCGGTCCTGGAGACCCATCAGGATCTCGCTCCCGGCCTGGTGGCTTCGGAGAAGGGCGTCGCACGCCGTCGGCGCGCTCTCGACCTCCATGGGCTCTGCTTCCCAGGGCCCGTGGTGCGCCTACCGACACCTATTGGCGATCTTTGACCACCTTGACCACGTTCCAGCCCTTGACCCCATACCCATCACCCTGGTTCAGCGGTTCGCTCTTGTATGTCAGCTACTCGACGAGCGGGAGAACTCACATGAATTCCTCTTCTGGCCGATCCACCGTCAGCGCCTTACGCCTGGGTGGCGTTGGCCTGCAGCAGTACAGCGCGACTGGCTCCCGGTGACCCGCGACTCCGCAGTCGCGAAGCCAATCACTCGGAAGTCGCGGGCCTTCGAGGTGGCCTTCGCTCCTGATCCGGCCTGCGTTGCCCGCGCACGCCAAATCACCGGCGCATTCCTGGAGCCGTGCAACGCGAACGGGGAGCTGGCGGAGAAGATCGTGCTCGCCGTCTCTGAGCTGGTCACCAACGCCATCGAGCACGGAACGGGAGAGGTAGGGCTCCGGATCCGATACTCCGACAGCGATGTGCGCATCGAGGTCACCGATGGCAACCCCACCCCCGCCCAAATGCGGTCCGCAACGGATGAAGACGTGTCGGGCCGCGGCCTGTTCCTCGTCGCTGTCCTCGCACGGGAGTGGGGCGTCAGCGAAGACGGTGGGACGACATGGTGCGTCTTCCGCGTCCCTGCGGGGAGGGCGTGATGGGTCACCGCCTACGTAACCGACGCCGAGCTGCTGAGCCGTCCTGGCACCTCCAAGCACGAACGCAGCGCAGGCTCGCCTACCCCTACCCCTACCCCGCTCCCTCGCTGACGAGCGGATCAGCGACGAGCTGACTGACCCCCTGAAGAAGCTCTCGGCGACATGCCGCGTCCCGCGTCCCGCAGTCTGTAGGAACGACAGTCTGTCAGTCCGCCCCGGTTGCCCCTTCCGCGACTGCCGCCCTGATCCGCATGCCTGCACCGCACGCCGTCCCACCGGTGCGCAGTTCCAAGACCGGGGCCTCCTTCGCTTGCAGGAGGAAGCAGCGCCTGACCGCGCCCCGGCCGGGCTCCGTGGGGGGAGCCAGCGGCCGGCCCGCTCATCCACCCGACCGTTGACCGGTGCGTGACGCTCCGAGACGGCGGGCGGGGCGCATCACGCTCTCCACCCTTCGCTCCACACGGACGACTTGCACCGACCATCACTCGAGATAGGTCAGTCCCATGGACAAAATCCTGGTCACAGGCGGAGCCGGATTCATTGGCTCGCACTTCGTCAAGAGGTTGCTGGCGTGTGAGGACACTGCCGAGGTAACCGTCCTCGACGCCCTCACCTATGCCGGCCAAAAGGAGAACCTGGCGGACGTTCTCCTCTCGCCGAAGCTCAGCTTCATCTGCGGCAACATACTCGACCAGCCTCTCGTCGACGAACTGGTCCAACGGCACGACGCGATCGTGCACTTCGCTGCTGAATCGCATGTCGATCGCTCGCTCTTCGAAGCGGCAACGTTCCTGACCACCAACGTGCTGGGTACTCACACCCTCTTGGACGCGGCCGGGCGCCACGGTGTGCAGAAGTTTGTGCATGTCTCCACCGACGAGGTCTACGGGCCGATGGCGACTGGCTGTGCCACGGAAAGCTCCCTTCTCAACGCGACCGTCCCGTACGCGGCGTCCAAGGCCGCGAGCGACGTCATGGCGTTGTCCGCCTTCCGAACCGACGGTGTCCCAGTGTGCGTAACCCGCTCCTCCAACCAGTACGGTCCGCACCAGTACCCAGAGAAGATCATCCCCTTGTTTGTCACAAACCTGCTCAAGGGCGTGCCCGTCACGCTTCACGGCCGTGGCCAGCATGTGCGCAACTGGCTGCACGTCGAGGACAACTGCCAGGGCATCGAACTCGTCCTCCGCTCCGGTATTCCCGGCGAGGTGTACAACATCGGTGGCGGCACCGACATGACCAGCAAAGAACTCACCAAGCTGCTGTTACGTATGTGTGGTGCCGACTGGAGCTCGGTGACATACATCCCGGACCGTAAGTCCAACGACATCCGATACGCGATGGACTGGTCGAAGATCGCAGACGATCTCGGCTACCGACCCACCTGGTCGCTCTCGGACGGACTGGCGCAGACCGTCGAGTGGTACCGCAGCCATCCCGAGCGGTGGGCACCGGCTGCGTGCGATGCAGGAGCGCCCATGGCGGAAATCAACGTCATCGAACTCGCGGAGGACTGAGCCATGGCCCCGACCAAGCGCATCCTGGTGACTGGCGCCGGTGGCGCGCCGGGCTTCGACCTCGCTCGCCACCTGATGCGGCTCGGCTGCGACGTGATCGCCGCGGACGCCAACCCGCTTGCCTGCGGCCTCACCCTGCAGGGCGTCGCGCCTCGCATCCTGCCGCCGGGCGGTCACCCCGACTTCGGCATGCTGCTGCTGGAGCTGTGCCGCAACGAGCAACCCGACGCGCTGATCTCCACCGTCGAGCATGAACTGCCCGCCCTGGTCCGGGAGCAAGACATCCTGGCGGAGCTCGGGGTGCGGACGTGGCTACCCAGTCCTGACGCGGTTGCTGCGGCTGGGGACAAGGCGGTCTTCCACGCCGTTCTCAGCGCCCAGGAGATCCCCACACCGATCACGTTCCTCCCGCCCGACATCGACGAGGCCCCGGAGTACGGGCCGCTCGTTGTCAAGCCCCGTCAAGGGCAGGGCGCCCAGGGCGTGCACTTCTGTGAGACCCGCGCCCAAGCGAAGGTGCTGTGCGAACTCGTGCCCGATCCCATCGTGCAAGCGCGTGTCCGCGGACAAGAGTTCACGGCTGACTGCCTCGTCGACCGTACGGGCCGCGCCTCCGTCATCTTGCGCCACCGGCTCCTGGTCAAGGCCGGTCTGTCGGTGGTCAGCCGCACGTTCCATGACGACGAAGTGGCTGAACAGGTCAAACGCACCCTGGCGGCCGTCGGCATGGTCGGCCCCTGCTGCGTGCAGGGCTTCATCTGCGATGGCGGGGACCGGGTGATCGTGACCGAGACGAACGCCAGGCTTGCCGGGGCGTTTCCCCTCGCTGAAGCGGCCGGGGCTGCCCTGGTGCAGCAGACCCTCAATGGCCTCTTCGAGCTCCCTGTCGATCACGCGCAGCTTGCCTACACGGCGAACGTGTACCTCACCAAGTGCTTCGAGACCGTCTCCGTAGGCCCGTGGCCCCCGGCGCATACAACTGGTGGGCATGGCGATGGCGGGTCAGGAGAGGACGAGCGATGACCATGGCCGCCCCCGATCCCTTCGAGGCAGCCGAGAACGCCCGCCCGTTCCTGCACGGGCAGGAGGCCACAGCGATGACCGAAGCCCTACAGGCTGGGCAGTACGGACACAACCTCCTCGTTGAGCAGTTCGAGCAGTCCGTGGCCGCTTACCTCGGAGTGTCTGACATGGTGGCGGTCTCATCCGGCACCGCCGCCCTGCATGTCGCCCTCCTGGCCGCCGGCGTCGGTCCGGGTGACGAAGTGATCGTCCCGTCGCAGACCTACTGCGCCACGATCCACGCGATCGTCGCCTCCGGCGCCCACCCGCGTTTCATCGAGATCAACCCGAAGACGCTGTGCATCGAAGCCCACGAGGTCCTGGCCGCGCTCACGCCGACCACGCGCGCCGTCCTTCCGGTGCTCTACGGAGGCAGGGCGGTCGATCTCTCCAGCATTCGAAACGAGTTGACCGAAAGGCGAATTGTGGTCATCGAGGACGCAGCCCACGCGTTCGGCTCTCGCTGCGCAGGCATCCTTGTCGGGGCGCAGCCAGGTGTGCTCACCTGTTTCTCCTTCGGCCCGATCAAGAACCTCACTTGCGGGCAGGGCGGCGGCGTCGTTCCGCGCACCGCCGCGGAGGCGGATGCCCTGCGGAGCCTGCGCGCGCTCGGTATCACGCAGTCCCAGCATCAGCGCGCTGCGACCACTTCGTACACCGTCGAGGGATTCGGCCTGCGAGCCACTATGTCGGCGCTGAACGCCGCCGTCGGCGTGGTCCAACTCCAGCAATTCGAGGCCGTAGCGGCCAAGCGGAAGGACCTGTGGCGCGCGTACGCGAGCCGCCTGCGCACATGCGCCGGGGCGAGCCTGGTCGACGTGGATGTGGACCGTACGGTCCCCTTCAACTGCGTCGTGCACGTTGACGACCGCGACCGCGTCTTTACGGAACTGCGAGAGCTGGGGATTGGTGTTGGCGTGCACTACCCGCCGAACCACACCCAACCTGCCTTCGAGCGGTGGTACCGGCCATTGCCCATCACCGAGCAGTCCGGGCAGCAGCTCATGAGTCTGCCCTTTCACCCGGCCATGACCGAGGAGGACGCCAGGTACGTCTGCTTGGCCCTCGCGCGTGCCCTCCGAAAGGGCAGTCCGTGCGCATCCTGACCGTGTGCCTCGGCAACATCTGCCGCTCGCCGTACGCCGCGAGCGTGCTCGCGTACCACGGAGGCGCGACAGTGGAGGTCCGGTCGGCGGGTTTGCGGGACAAATGGGCCGGCATGCCCGCTCACGAGCGGATGCTTGAACTCGCCGCGGCCCGTGGCTTCGACCTCACTGCTCACCGAGCCATGCGGGTGACCCTGGAACTGGTCGGGTGGGCGGACGTCGTCTTGGCCATGGACCGTGCGGTCCTCACAGAACTGGGTGGCCAGGCCGACGACACCACCATCCACAAGTTTGCCCTGTACCTCGGTGACCGGGACGTGCCCGATCCGTACGGGGGTGACTCGGCGGCCTTCACCGCCTGCGCTGACGTCATCGAGGCGGCCGTGAACCAGCACCTCCCCTGATGCCGCCCCGTCGAGCTGGGGCCCTACGTTCCGGCCGCAGCGAGCATCACGTCGACCAGGCGGTCGGCAGCATCGGGACGACCGAACGAGCGGGCGCGCTCAGCCATCGCCGCACGCCGCTCGGGGTCGGTCAACAGCGGCGCCACAGCGTCGCGGAGCCGCACGGCGGTCACGTCGTCGACCAGTGCAACGGCGGCCCCGTTGTCCGCCAAGTGCCTCGCGTTGTGCGCCTGCTCGTTCCCGGCCGACGTGGCGAGCGGTACGAACACTCCGGGCTTGCCCAGTGCCGTCAGCTCGGCGATTGTTCCCGCACCGCTTCGGGAGATCACCACGTCGGCCAGCGCGAGGATGTCGGGCAGCTCGGCGCCCACGTACCCCGTCAGGTGGTAGCGCGCTGCACTCGGCGCGGGCAGGTGCGCGGTGTGCTGCCGCAGCTCGGTGACATTGTCCGGGCCGCACTGGTGGACCACGTTGGCATGCTCCAGCAGCCACGGCAGTGCGTCGCGCACGAGGCGGTTGATCTGCTGGGAACCCTGCGCACCGCCCGTCACGTAGACGGTCGGCAGACGCCGGTCGAACCCTCGCAAGCCCAGGGCGTCGATGGCCTTGTCGGCCTGTCCGGTGAACACCTCCGCTCGCACCGGGTTCCCGGTCACCACCGCTGCGGCGCGCACGCCTTCCGGAAGCAGCGGCAGTGTGGACTCCGAGGACACCGCCACCCGCGTCGCCGCGCCGGCCAGCGTCTTGTTGGCCAGGCCCAGACGCACGGTCTGCTCGTGCACGACCAGGGGGACATGGCACAGCCGGGTCGCCGCGATGCCGACGGGCACGGCAACGTATCCGCCGGTCGCCAGCACCACGTCGGGGCGGAAGTTGTTGATCGCTTTCCGGGCCTGGAGCACGCCGATCGGGACGCGACTCATGTCCGCCACATTCGCCCGGGAGACCAGCTTGAACGGATTCTTCGAGCGGCGGATCTTGCCCGTGGCGACTGGCGTGAAGGCCACACCTTCAGCGGCTGCGACCTTCGACTCCAAGCTGTTGGCCTGACCCACCCAGAGCACTTCCAGCCCGCGGTCCTGCGCCGAAAGGCGGGACTGAAGCGTGCGCAGCGCAGTCAGGGCCGGGTATGTGTGCCCGCCAGTCCCGCCACCAGTAACGACCAAGCGGAAGGGACGGTGATTGCTGCTCACAGAGACGGCTCCAGTCACTCTCGAACACTGCACGAAATCGGGCGGGATCAGAGCCCGCGAGGCGTGGCGGCCCAGGCCCCGAGCCTCCCACAGCCAAAGGCCCGTCGACTGCATGTCCAACCCGGTCCTGCCAACGTGCCTGCACCCGGTCGGAGGCGTGAGACGAACAGGCGCCACTGCCGTGTTCGCTCAGGCGGGCAGCCCCCACGGTGGTGCCGGTTCGGTCGGGGTGACCGGGCGGATGGTCAGGTCCGGGCGGTCGCCGCGGGCGGTGATCAGCGCGGACTCGTCCTTGGGCAGGGGGATGCGTACGACGCCCTCGCCCTGGTCCTCGTACGGCAGCGGCCGCCCCCGACCGTCGTGCACGTCGACCGGGCCCTCGATCCCGTGGCGCACGGTGCATGGCGCACCCGCCTCGCTCCGTAGCCGCACCCAGCGGGTCACCCCGGCTTCCCGTACGGCGCTCAGCAGGAAGGCGCCCTGGGTGCGGAAGTCGTGGACCGTGACGTCGCGCCAGACGGCGGGGAGGGCCGGGAAGACACGGATGACGCCGCCCCAGGACTGGCAGACCATGTCGTGCAGCGACTGGGCCGCGGACAGCGGTGTCTCGATCACCGGGCCCGACTCCTGGTACATGGTGTTGGGCTGGATGAACCGGCGCATCAGCTCGCCCAGGTACGTCAGCGCGTCCTCGCCCTTGCCCAGCAGGGCCGACATCGATGCGGCGCCCGTGAACGTGTAGCCCTGGAGGGCGCCTTCGAAGCTCACCCAGTGGTCGAGCGAGGTCTCGATCAGCGCCCGTTCCCCGGGGGTGCGGCCGGTGACCTCGTGGAGTGGGTAGACCGCGAGGAGGTGGGAGTAGTGCCGGTGGGACTTGGCGAAGGGCACCCCGGCGCCGATCATGTAGCCGTTGGCGTCCACGGGGTACGGCACGAGCTTCGCGAGCACCTCCTGCCAGCGCGCGGTCAGGGGGTCGTCGACGCCGAGCTCCCGCGCGGAGTCGAGGAGCGTGCGGCAGCCCCAGCGCAGCAGCATCAGGTCGTAGTTGCAGTCGGGGGCGTCGACCCCGTACTCGGGCGAGAAGGTGGGCGGCAGATGCAGCCTGCCGTCCGCTCCCGGCGTGAGGAAGTGCAGGTAGTAGTTGACCGCCTTGCGCAGCAGCGGGAAGAGGGTGTCGCGCAGGATCGACTCGTCCATGGTGTGGCGGTAGGACAGCCAGACGTTGTGCAGCGCCCAGACGAGGTTGCCGATCTCGGGGGTGGGAGGGTTCTGGCCGGGGATGCCGACCCCGTAGCCGTTCCCCGCGGGTGTGTGGAAGCCGTTGCGCAGCCGTATGTCGGTGGTGCGGGGCATCCCTGCCGAGTCGGCGCGGTAGGCGGGGGCCACCTCGGCCGACAGCTGCTCCCGGAACTCGCTCAACGCCCGGGTGACGGCGTCGAGTTCGAGGTGGTTGGAGCCGTGGATCAACCAGTACTCCAGCTGCACGTTGAGGTTCCACCAGGTGGCGGGCCAGGGTGTGGGTTCCAGCCAGGGGCCGCAGGTCGCCATCACGGGTGCGTCCCTGCGGGCGGCGGAAGCCGTCTTGTAGAGCTGGATCCAGTAGAAGCGCTGCAATCGCGCGTCCGGCACGGACAGGAAGCTCTTGCGGTAGAAGCGCTGCCACCACACGCGGTGGGGGAGTGCGAGCACGTCGTACGGCACCGCCGACGCGCCCCGTACGGCCTTCAGGGCCCGGTCGCGCGCCGTCGTGCCGGGGAAGGAGCGCGCCACGGAGACATGCAGCGTGCGCCGGTCACCGCGGGTGGTCTCGCGCCAGGCCGTGGTGTGCTGACCGCCCGCCAGCAGTGGCTGTACGGCGGCGGTCGCGTCGCCGTGCCGTTCGACGACGGCCGGCGGGTTGCCCTCGTAGCCCTCCGGCAGCGGGCGGAACGCGGCGCGCGGGCTGATCGCCTCGGCCGGGTGGAAGACCCAGCGGAAGCCGCGCTCTCCCTCGCTGGGGGTGACCTCGACGACGAGCACGGAGGCGGAGGTGTGGACGAAGCCACGCAGGTGCAGCGTGCCCGCGGTGGTGGTGAGGCTGCCGGTCAGTTCGGCGTCGCGCAGCCGCAGCCGCCAGTCGACGGCGGTGACGGTGCCGACGGGTTCGAGGGTGAAGTGGCCGACGGGCAGCCGCGCGAGACCGAAGAGGGAGCCGAACTCCGGGCGGTGGTCCTGGACTTCGGAGTGCTGGACGGTGAAGCGGATCGCGTTGGCGCCCGGGCCGGGCTCGGCGTAGATGCCGGAGCCCAGGTATCCGTTGCCGAGGAACGGCCCTTCGTACCAGGTCGCGGGCGACCGCCGCCAGACGAGGTCGGCGTCGTCGAGGACCGTGCGCCAGATGTCCTCGCGGGGGCCGGCGGCGTCGGCGCGGAGGGAGGCGGCGCCACCGGCCGGGGGCGTGGCGGCGTGTGCGGGACCGGACACCGCGCCCCCGGCGACGAGCGCGCTGCCGACCGCCGTACCGCCGGCGAGAACGGACCTTCTGGACAGGCTGACCATGACGCCTCCATTCATCCGAGCTCTTTCCTTGCGGAAGTTAGGAATGTGGCATGGCGCTGTCAATGGGGTGGGAGAGATCCGATGTGTCTCCGTGCCTCGGAACCCGGTCGCCCCTCCCTGCCCATCCCCTCCCTGCCCATCCCCTCCCTGCCCATCCCCATCCGTCCCCGCCCACCCGCACTCAGCCCCGGATCACCGCACCCACCCACACCCCCGCCACCAGCAGACACCCCAGCAGCTCCACCAGGATGCTCGTCCCCGCGGCACGCATCACCGTCCGCGTCGACAGCATCGCCTCGCCGTGCCCGCCCAGCCGCAGCCGCTCGCTGCCGTACACCCCGCCGACGAAGCCCAGCACCGCGCCCACGACGGGCAGCAGGACGAAGCCGACCAGCGCCCCCGCCCCCGCGAACAGCGCCATCCGGGGGGTGATGCCCACCCCGCGCAGCCGCCGCGGACCCAGCAGCCAGACGACCGTCTGATCGACCAGCAGCAGCGCGGTCGCGCCGACCAGCACCCACCAGGCCAGGGTGGTCCTCTCGTGAAGGGACCACCAGGCCACCCCGGACCAGACGAGCCAGGTGCCGGGAACGCCGGGGACCAGCACCCCGCACAGGCCGAGCAGCATCACCATGCCGACCAGGACGAGCTGCCATGCCTCCATCCGCCCAGCGTGCAGGAGCCCCACCGGCCGCGCAGGTCGCGCATGGTGGCGGGCCGTGAGTCCGCCCGTGCCGAACCGGGGCTCGGTCCTGCGTGCCGGATCCCGCCCGTGCAGAGCCGGATCCTGGTCCTGCGTGCCGGATCCCGCCCGTGCAGAGCCGGATCCTGGTCCTGCGTGCCGGATCCCGGTCCTACGCGCCGGACCCCGGCTCGCGGGCCACCCACCCCTTCTCGTACGCATGCCAGCCCAGCTGCAGCCGCGTCGTCACCCCGGCCAGCTCCATCAGCCCCTTGACCCGTCGCTGTACGGTCCGCAGCCCCAGGTCCAGCTGCTTGGCGACGCTCGCGTCCGTCATCCCGGCAAGCAGCAGCGACAGGACCTCCAGATCGGTCGCGTCGGGACCGGTCGTGCTCTCCTCCGTCAGCTGCGCGCCCGCGCCGAGCCGCAGCGGCAGCGCATCCCGCCACACCGACTCGAACAGCCCCATCAGGGACTCCAGCAGTCCGCTCGCGTGGACCACCAGCGCCGCGGGCTCCGAACCCCGACCGGTCAGCGGCACCATCGCCAGCGCCCGGTCCGCGACGACGAGTTTGGTCGGCACCCGGTCCACGACCCGGACCTGCTCGTCGCGGCCGAGCGACGCCGACACCTCGGTGAGCCCGGTCGGCAGCGCCAGCACCTCGCGCTCGATGACGATGCGGTACGCGACCCCGCGCTGCGAGGCCCGCTCCTCCGCCTCGTTCTCCGTCCCCGACACCACCACCGGCTTGCCGGTGACCAGTGCGCACACCTCGTCCGCGGCGCCCAGCTGAAGCTGGAGGAAGCGGTGGGCCACCGCGTCCGCTCCCGTCACCACCTCGACGAGGTCGTGCACGGCCGGCTCCGCCGCCTCCGCCCGGTACTCCTCCGCGAGCAGCGCCGCCGCCAGCTCCGCCTGCTCCAGCTCGTGGCGCTGCTGGGTGAGCAGCGCCCCGAGCGCGACCGCGGGCGGCGCCGCCACCCAGCGGCCGGTGCGGGCGGACGACTGCGCCGCGAGACCGTGCCGTTCCAGCCGGCGCAGCGCACTCTCGGTGTCCGTCTCCGGCAGCGCGAGCCGGTGCGCCAGATCGGGCACCTCCGCGGCGCCCAGCGCCACCAGCGCCCGGTACGCCGACTCCTGCCGAGCATCGAGACCTATCGCTCCCAGCACCCCTGACCCCTCCCCGGACCTGTGCGTTCGCTGTACGCAGGACATGATCGTGGCGGAAAGCGGCCACGGCGTAAACCCGCCGCCCGCATCATCCCTGCATCGTCCGTCGCTCTGCCAAGGTGGCGCCACCGCAGCACCAACAGCCTCCGGACATGAGCGCTTTGGCTGTCTGTGTCCGGAAATTCACTGGGGAGAGCGATGCGCCCGATATCGCGAACGGTCCTGGGGGCAGCCACCGCCGCCGTCCTGGCCGTGACCGCGGTCGCCCCGTCCGAGGCCGCAGGGCCGCAGGACGGACCGGCCGGAAACCGACCGCTGACCGGCACGCGGGCGGCAACGGCCGCCGGGGGACAGCCCGTCACGGTCACCCTCGTCACCGGCGACCGGGTCCTGGTGCGCGGCGCGGGCACCGAGAGCCCCGCGGCGACGGCGCTGCCGCGCGAGGACGGGACCGTACCGCTGCTCCAGACCCGCCAGTCGGGCAAGGACCTGTACGTCTACCCGGAGGGCGCGACCGGCGCGCTCGCCGCGGGCCGGGTCGACCAGGAGCTGTTCAACGTCACCGGGCTGATCCGGCAGGGCTACGACGACGCGCACAGCAAGACCCTGCCGCTCATCGCCGTCTACGGCACCGACGTAGCCCGCTCCGCCCCGGCCGTCCCGCGCGGCGCCGAGCGCTCCCTGGTGCTGCCCGCCGTCGGCGGCGTCGCCCTGAAGGCCGACAAGAAGCAGACCGCAGGCTTCTGGGCCGATGTCACGAGCCCGCGCTCACGCGCCGCAGCCGGCCTGGACAAGCTCTGGCTCGACCGCAAGGTCCGGGCCACGCTGGACCGTTCCACGAAGCAGGTCCACGCCCCCGAGGCATGGGCCGCCGGATACGACGGCAAGGGCACCAAGGTCGCCGTCCTCGACACCGGCGCCGACGCCGAACACCCGGATCTCAAGGGCCGGATCACCGCCCAGCAGAACTTCACGGACGCCGCGGACGCCGGCGACCGCCAGGGCCACGGCACCCACACCATCTCCACCGTCGGCGGCTCCGGCGCCGCGAGCGACGGGAAGATGAAGGGCGTCGCCCCGGGAGCGGACCTCCTCAACGGCAAGGTCCTCAACGACTACGGCGAGGGCGCCACCTCCTGGATCATCGCCGGCATGCAGTGGGCCGTGGACCAGCGGGCCGACGTCGTCTCCATGAGCCTCGGCAGCCAGGAGCCCACGGACTGCTCCGACCCCATGGGCGTCGCCGCCGAGGAACTCGCCCGGACGTCCGGCACGTTGTTCGTGGTCGCCGCGGGCAACTCCGGCCCCGCGCTCAACACGGTCTCCTCGCCGGCCTGCGCGCCCGGCGTCCTCACCGTCGGCGCCGTCGACCGCGACGACTCCACCGCGAACTTCTCCAGCCGCGGCCCCGCGATCGTCTCGCACACCCTCAAGCCCGAGATCGCCGCGCCCGGCGTCGCCATCTCCGCCGCCGCCGCGGGCGGCCGCGGCGTGTACGCGTACCAGTCCATGTCCGGTACGTCGATGGCCACCCCCCATGTCGCGGGCGCCGCGGCCATCCTGAAGCAGCGCCACCCCGACTGGACCGCTCAGCAACTCAAGGCCGCGCTCGTCTCGTCCGCGAAGGCCACGGTCCCCGGCGACGTACGCGAGACCGGTGCCGGCCGGCTCGACGTCGAGGCCGCCGTCGGCGCCACCGTCACCGGTGCACCCGCCGTCCAGGGCGGCGCCTTCAACTGGCCGCAGCACAGCAGCGACCGCACCACCGTCACACTGCCCTACACCAACCACGGCACCACGCCGGTCGGACTCGACCTCGATGTCACCGATGTGACCGGCAACGACGGCTCGCGCGTGCGCTCCACCCCCGCCCGGCTCGGCACCCGCTCCGTCACCGTGCAGGCGGGCGCCACCGCCGAGGTCCCGCTGATCCTCGACCCGTCCGCACGCCTCGACCGCGCCCAGTACGGCGACCTCACCGGACGGGTCATCGCCACCGCGCGCGGCGGCGTCCATGTCTCCACCCCCTTCGCGCTCCACGTCGAACCGGAGACCGTCACCCTGCGCGTCAAGCTCGTCGACCGCGCCGGAAACCCGGCCTCGGGCGCGTCCTCGCTCGACGTCATCGGCACCGACACCGCCACCGGCGAACGCCGCTTCAACGAAGGCGCCGCCGACCAGATCTACCGGCTGCGCCCCGGCTCCTACTTCCTCTCCTCCTTCGTCACCGGCCCCGTCGACGGCCAGGAGAGCATCTCCTACTTCGGCCGCCCGCAGCTGGAGCTGGTCAAGGACACCACGGTCGTCCTCGACGCCCGCAAGGCCCACCGCCTGAAGGTGACCACCGACAGACCCGGGGAGAACCGCGCCGGCACCCTCGCCTTCGCCCGCTCCTGGGACGGCTGGCTCCACGCCGGAACGATCACCGGATCCCGCCAGATCCAGCAGTTCCACGCCTCCGTCGACGGCAGCGCACACGAGGGCGACTTCGAGTTCGGCAGCTACTGGCGCCGCTACGCCCCGCAGATCAGCGAACTCGCCGTCACCGGCGGCCCCGTGCTGCACCCGCTGACCTCCGGCTTCGGCGCCGCCAACCTCGACGGCACGGGTGCGGCCCGGCTCGTCGACGCCGGCACGGGCACGGCGGCGGAGCTCGCCGCGGCCGGGGCCAAGGGCCGGATCGTCCTCGTCCGCGTTCCCGACGACAGCACCTCCGTCGGCGCCCAGGCCCAGGCCGCCAAGGCCGCGGGCGCCGCCGCCCTGATCGCCCACCGGGCCGCGCCCGGCGCCTGGTACCCGACCGCCGGGTTCCTCGGCGCTCAGCTGCCCGCGCTCTCCGTGCCCTCCGACGAGGCCGCCGGTCTGCTCACACGGCTCGCGGCCGGACCGGTCACGCTGCGCTGGAAGGCCACCGCGAAGAGCCCGTACGTCTACAACCTCGCCTTCCCCGAGAACGGCCCGATCACCTCGGACCGCACCTACCGGGTCCGCGACAGCAGGCTCGGCGCGACCGAGGCGACGTACCGCGCGATGGGCACCCCCGCCGACTACCTGGACACCGTCTCCGCGGTGCGCCCGGACACCGGGCAGACCATCTACCTCGGCGGGCTCGTCGACGTGGTCGCGGCGCCGGGCACGCGCACCGAGTACCACTCGGCAGGGACCACGTCCTACGCGCAGACGGTCTCCAGCAGCTTCCCCTGGGGCGAGTTCATGCTCGGCCGCCCGCACGCCTACAGGAGCGGAGAGCGGCGCGCCGAGTCCTGGTACGGCGGCGTCGTCGCCCCGACCGCCCCGCGCGACGCGGCGGGCAAGCCGGTGCTCGCCGCCGAGCGACAGGGCGACCTGATCGGCGTCGCCACCGCCTTCTGGGGCGACAGCGAGCACGACGGTGCGGCCGGGTCCTTCGGCGACATCGGCAATCTGACGCTGACGCGCAACGGCGAGGAAGTCGGCAGCACCGGCTACCCGTTCGGGGTCTTCCAGGTCCCGGCCGGCGACGCCTCGTACCGACTCACCATGAACACCCTGAAGATCGGGCAGCCCGCCGCGGTCTGGAAGCGCTCGACGGAGCTGTCCACCGTGTGGACGTTCCGCTCCGCGCGCGACGACAGCGCGTACTCTCAGGGCATCCCGCTCCTCTTCCCAATCATCGGCCTTCCCGAGGACGGGCTGAAGACCGTCCCGGCGGCCGACGGCCAGAAGCTCACGCTCGCCGTATCGGGGCACGCGGGATACACGCCCGGTGCGCTGGTCTCGGCGAAGCTGTCGTACTCGTACGACGGCGGAGCGAGCTGGACCGAGGCGAAGACCGCGCGGCAGCGCGGCGACGGCAGATGGACCGCGACCGTGGACCACGCCGGCCGGAGCGGTGAACCGGTCACCGTCAGGGCCGAGTTGACCGACGCGAACGGCAACTCCGTCACTCAAACCGTGGTGCGCGCGTACGACGTGCGCTGACCACCCGAACGTCCGCCGGGCGTCCTTCCCGTGGGGGGTGGGGCCGCCCGGCGGACTCCGTAGGGCGTCCGTCGGTGCGTGCGTGCATGCACTCCTTCGCGGACAAAATCTCCCGTTGGGCCGTTTTCCGCTGCGCTTTGCGGTGGACAATAGGGGCATGAGTCAGCAGGGGGAGAAGCCCGCCAACGCCGACGACGACTGGTGGAGCCGGCTGTACGACGAGTCCGCCCCGGACACCGGCCCCGCGGCGCGGGCGGGCGACACGCTGGACGACCGCTTCCACTCCGCGGTGGACACGACGACCGCGGACGGCCCGACGACTTCGAACGGCCCGATGACTTCGGACGGCCCGATGACTTCGGACGGCTCGACGACTGCGGCCAGGGCGACCGCGGACGGCCCGTCCGCGGACGGGCCGACGCCTCCCGCTGCCGGGAAGGGCACCGTTGCCGGCAGCGGTACGGTGCCCCCGGCCCCGCCTGTCGGTCCCCGCCCCCGCGCATGGTGGGAGGAGGCCCCGTCGTCCCCGTCCGGCGCACCGTGGGCACCACCCGCCACCCCACCGGCGCCTCCACCTCCACCTCCACCTCCACCGCCGGCCTCCGCGCCGCAGCCCGGCGCGGATCGTGCCGCCGATCCGGACACGTGTGTGCCCGCGCCGCGCCGGCACCCGGCACCGCCCCCGCGGCCCCGTAGCGGCCATGTGGGCGACCGGCCGCCCACCTACGCCGCCGAGCCCACCGCCCTGCCGGCCGCGGTGCCGCAGGAACTCGGCGAGTTGGTCCCGGACACCGTGCTCGACGGGGCGCGATACGGGGCGTACACCCTGCGGGCCGCGTCCGTGCGCGGGGACTCGGCCCGGTACCGGGGCGAGACCCGGAGGGACGCCCTGCTGGTCGCCCGGTTCGGGGTCGGCGAGGGGGCACTCGTGCTGGTCGCCGTGGCGACCGGGGCGCGGGCCACCGAGGGAGCCCATCGGGCGGCTGCCGACGCGACCCGGTGGATCGGGGGCGCCGTGGGCCGCAGCCATGCCCGGCTCGGCGAGGACATCAGGGCCGGACGGCGCGGCGACCTCAAGTCCGGGCTGCACCGGCTCACCGACCGCTCCTTCGGCAAGCTCCGCGCCCACGCCGCCGAACTCGGCCTGCCGCCCGAGGAGTACACGGCGAGCCTGCGCTGTCTGCTGCTCTCCGCCGACCCGGACTGCCGCACCCGCGTGTTCTTCGGCATCGGCGGCGGCGGACTCTTCCGGCTCCGCGACGGCGCCTGGCAGGACATCGAGCCGCTCGTCCCCGATCCGGAGGCCACCGTGGGCGACCCCGTCGTCGGCTACGGCTCCCCGCCCCCGGAGACCCCCGACGGCGACCGGCTCACCATGGACCTCGGCCTCACGACGGCCCCGTCCCCGTCCCCCTCCCCGGTCCTGCCGCCCGCCGAACCGTTCCGCTTCCGCGCCTCCGTCGCCCGCCCCGGCGACACTCTGCTCCTGTGCAGCACCGGCCTCGCCGACCCCTTGCGCGGAGAGCCCGCGCTCGCTCAGGAGCTCGGCCGGCGCTGGGAGAGCGAGCCGCCCGGCCTCGCGGCCTATCTCGCGGACACCCAGCTCCGGGTGAAGGGCTACGCCGACGACCGCACCGCCTGCGCGGTCTGGGAGGCGTAGGCACGGCCTAACCCGGCAGGCGGCAGCCGCACGGCCGTGGAATAGATGGAGCCATGGCCAAGCAGAACGTCGCAGAACAGTTCGTCGACATCCTCGTCCGCGCGGGCGTGCAGCGGCTGTACGGAGTCGTCGGCGACAGCCTCAACCCCGTGGTCGACGCCGTCCGCCGCCGCGCCGGCATCGAGTGGATCCACGTCCGCCACGAAGAGACCGCCGCCTTCGCCGCCGGGGCGGAAGCGCAGATCACCGGGCGGCTCGCCGCCTGCGCCGGCTCCTGCGGCCCCGGCAACCTGCACCTCATCAACGGCCTCTACGACGCCCACCGCTCGATGGCCCCGGTCCTCGCGCTCGCCTCCCACATCCCGTCGTCCGAGATCGGCCTCGGCTACTTCCAGGAGACCCACCCGGACCAGCTCTTCCGCGAGTGCAGCCACTACAGCGAGCTGATCTCCAGCCCGCGCCAGATGCCCCGGCTGCTCCAGACGGCGATCCAGCACGCGATCGGCCGCAGCGGCGTCAGCGTGGTCTCCCTCCCCGGCGACATCGCCTCGCAGCAGGCACCCGAGAAGACCGTCGAGCACGCCCTCGTCACCACCCGCCCCAGCGTCCGCCCCGGCGACGCGGAGATCGACGCCCTCGCCCGGATGATCGACGAGGCGGAACGCATCACCCTCTTCTGCGGCAGCGGAACGGCCGGTGCTCATGCCGAGGTCATGCAGTTCGCGGAGCGCATCAAGTCACCCGTCGGCCATGCGCTTCGCGGCAAGGAGTGGATTCAGTACGAGAATCCCTACGACGTCGGTATGAGCGGCCTCCTCGGCTACGGTGCCGCGTACGAGGCGACGCACGACTGCGACCTGCTGATCCTGCTCGGCACCGACTTCCCGTACAACGCCTTCCTCCCCGACGACGTCAAGATCGCCCAGGTCGATGTGCGGCCCGAACACCTCGGCCGCCGCTCCAAGCTCGACCTCGCCGTCTGGGGCGATGTGCGCGAGACGCTGCGCTGCCTCACCCCCCGGGTGCGGATCCGCAGCGACCGCCGTTTCCTCGACAAGATGCTGAAGAAGCACGCCGACGCCCTGGAAGGCGTCATCAGGGCCTACACCCGCAAGGTCGACAAGCACGTCCCGATCCACCCGGAGTACGTCGCCGCAGTCCTCGACGAACTCGCCGACGACAACGCCGTGTTCACCGTCGACACCGGGATGTGCAACGTGTGGGCCGCCCGCTACATCTCGCCGAACGGCAGCCGGCGGATCATCGGCTCGTTCACCCACGGTTCGATGGCGAACGCCCTTCCCCAGGCCATCGGAGCGCAGTTCACCGACCGCGACCGGCAGGTCGTGTCGATGTCCGGCGACGGCGGGTTCGCCATGCTGATGGGCGACTTCCTCACCCTCGTCCAGTACGACCTTCCGGTGAAGATCGTCCTCTTCAACAACTCCTCGCTGGGCATGGTCGAGCTGGAGATGCTGGTCGCGGGCCTGCCGTCGTACGGGACGACGAACCGCAACCCGGACTTCTCGGCGATCGCACGGGCAGCGGGCGCCTTCGGCGTGCGCGTGGAGAAGCCGAAGCAGCTCGCGGGAGCGCTGAAGGACGCCTTCGCCCACAAGGGCCCGGCGCTCGTGGACGTGGTCACCGATCCCAACGCCCTCTCGATCCCGCCGCGAATCAGCGCCGAGATGGTGACCGGGTTCGCGCTCTCGGCCAGCAAGATCGTGCTGGACGGGGGCGTCGGGCGGATGGTCCAGATGGCCCGTTCGAATCTGCGGAACGTGCCACGTCCGTAACGCCGTGTAAATCGGCATGCGTGGCGGGACGGGGCCGGGGCATGCATTTGGGAGTGCTTGTTCGACAAGGTCGACAAAGTCGACAGGGTGTGGCCGGGGGCCCGGGAGAGAGGACCGTTCCGACGTGCAGTGGGGGATGAAGACGAGGCGTCAGGAAAGGTCCGGACAATGGCACCGCAGGGTGGGGCGTGCCGATCTCACTGCCGTGCCGGAGGTGAGGAGAGCCGTCCGCACCTTGGTGGGCCAGTGGGGCGAGCCGGGCTCTGCCGAGGTGGCGGAGCTGCTCGTGAGCGAGCTGGTGACCAACGCGCTGCTGCACACCGAGGAGGGCGCCGTGGTGACGGCGACGGTCGCCCCGGCCAGACTCCGCGTCGAGGTGCGGGACTTCACACCGGGGCTGCCCGAGCCGCGGGTGGCGGTGGCCGACGACTCGGCAAACGGCCGCGGGCTCTTCCTCGTGGAGAACCTCGCTGACGCCTGGGGCGTGCAGGCGTATCCGGCGGGCAAGGTGGTCTGGTTCGAGCTGGACGGCGGGCAGACCTGAGGGTCCCTCGCGGTCTGCCCGCCGGTGCCGGTGCCGGTGCCGCTGCCGCCGCCGGTGCCGGAGCTGGTGTCCGTGTCCGTGCCGACGCCGGTGTCGTGGGGGCTCAGCCGAACTGCTGCTCCAGATCCTTGAGTTTCCGCTCCAGCGAGTCGAGCCGGGGGAGCGTCTGGGTCTCGTCCTCGGCGGTGAGGTCGACGGTGACAGGTGTGCCCGTTGCGCCGCCCTCGGCAGTCTTCACGGCCTGGAGCGAGGGCCGGGAGGGCCGGGAGGACTGCGCCGGCTGTCCTGGCTCGGCCGCCGCGCCGGCTTCCACGGCCGTGGCCTGCGCCGCCGTGGCCGCTGCCGGAGTGGCCGAGCCGGTCACCGTGTGGGCGGCGATGTCCACCGGGCGCCCGCCGCGTGCGCGGCCCCACGCCCGGTGCTGCCGGTTCAGCGCCCGCAGATGGGCGCGCTCCCGCTTCTCCCGGTCGCGCCGGCGCGTGCGCTCCTGCTCCTTCTGCCGCCGGTCCTCGCGCACCTCGTCGACCGCCTCGTCCAGCGTCCTCACGCCCTCCAGGAGCATCAGCGACCAGGCGCCGAAGGTCTCCCGGGGCGCCCGCAGCCACCGTACGACCCGGATCTGCGGCAGCGGGCGGGGCACCAGGCCCTGCTCGCGGAGTGCGGCCCTGCGGGTCTGCTTCAGCGCGCGGTCGAAGAGCACCGCCGCCGACAGCGACATGCCCGCGAAGAACTGCGGGGCGCCCGCGTGGTCGATGCCGCGCGGCGCGTGCACCCAGTTGAACCAGGCGGCGGCGCCCGCGAACGCCCACACCAGGAGCCGGGAGCCGAGGGCGGCGTCACCGTGGCTGGCCTCGCGGACCGCGAGCACCGAGCAGAACATGGCGGCGCCGTCGAGGCCGAAGGGGACCAGGTACTCCCAGCCGCCGGAGAGGTTCAGATTCTGCTGCCCGAAGCCGACCAGGCCGTGGAAGGAGAGGGCGGCGGCCACCGCGGCACAGCAGAAGAGGAGCAGATAGGAGGCGGTGCCGTAGATCGCCTCCTTGCGCCGGCGGCGTTCCTCGCTGCGCTCCCAGGAGTCGTCGGCCGCGGCGCCGTCACGGGCGCGCCTGCCGCGCGCGAGCACCGCCACCGCCCCGACGACTCCCGCAAGCATCACGCCGCCCGCGAGCAGCCAGTTCAGCGATATCTCGGTGATCATCATGCGGGGTCCCTTGCATCCTTGCGTCTGCGTCTGCGCTTTGCGTCTGCGTCGCGGCACGGCGATATCGCGCGCCATACTGGCCGAAGTGCCGTGACGGGCAGGGAGTTTCACCGCAAGAGGGCGCGAAGGAGGGGACGGGGCCCGCGAATAGGTGCCTTCTTCTCGAACGCACGGCGGGGAAGGGGGATATGAGTTCGATCGCCTACGAGGCGCTGAGCCTGCGCACGCGGTCGGCGTCACAGGTGCGCGGACAGGTCACACAGGTGTCCTCGGGGCGCAGTGTGTAGAAGAGGCAGCAGCTCGCCCGGTCGCGGGTGGGCAGCGCCCGGCCGTCGGGCCCGCTGAGCTCGCGGAAGCCCGCCGTGCCCACGTACGGCTTGGTCGTGCCGGGCAGCAGCGCCTCAAGCTCCGCCATCGCCCGCCGCTCCTCGCCGAGCAGATCCGCGATGTACCACAGGCCCTCGACGATCTCGTCCGTGGCCATGCCCCACAGGGCGCGGCCGCGGCGGCGCATGCGTGGCCCGAAACCGCCGAGCACGGGCGCGATGTGCTCGGCGACGGCGTCCCGCACCTCCGCGCGCAGCGCGTCCTCGTCCGGTACGACGCGGGCGCCGGGCAGCGCGGCCGCCGGGTCGCCGGGCAGGCAGGCGAAGTCGCGGACCCGGACCGTCATCCGGCCGAGGGCACGCTGGAGGGAGACGTCCTCGACGGGTATGCGCGGCACCCTGCGGTCGAGAAACCAGGGGACCGTGATGAGCAGACAGGCCGGCCAGGCGTAGCGGTGCAGTCCGAAGCTGGCCACCACGTCGGGGCGGGCCTGCTGCCCGTAGTCCCGCAGCACCTGCGCGTTGTCCCAGGCGAGGAACGCGTCGAGGGCCGGGCCGCCGGCCGCCAGGTCCGCCGCCGCGACCCAGCCGCCGCCCCGGGGCGCCTGCTCGCCGTCCGCCAGTTCCTGCACACGCAGCCCGGGAAAAACCTCCGACATGCGCGCATACGCGTCCGTGCAGGGCGATGTGCCGGCGACGGGCCGTGAGCTGGGGAGAACGGCGGGAATGGTCATTCGGGGGACCACCGAATCGCGATCGTTAGCAGGTTAGCCTTACCTTACCCGATGCGATCGATGTTTGAACTGTCGGCCCGTCCGCCTATGGTGCACAGGGGGCCCGCGGCGCGCGACCCGGGCCCCGGGACGACGCCGGAGGAGGACCCGGGTGGAGCAGGGCAGAGCGCGCGAGGCCGCCGCGGCGCGCCCGTACGCGTTCTCGTACGGGACCGAGGCGGAGGCGCGCATACCGGAACAGGCGAGCCGGGCCGTCGAACCGGCCCGGGGCGAGCACACGCACAGCGAGCCGCCCCCGCCCGGCTCGCCCGCTCCCCGTGCCGCCGTCCAGCGCCACTCGGTCCGCGGCCAGATCCTCCGATCCCTGCGCACGGCCCTGGTCAGCGGGGAACTTCGCCCCGGCGAGGTCTACTCCGCCCCGGTGCTCGGCGAACGCTTCGGCGTGTCGGCGACCCCCGTGCGCGAGGCGATGCAGCAGCTCGCTCTCGAAGGCGCCGTGGAGGTCGTCCCGAACCGCGGCTTCCGCGTCGTCGAGCGCTGCGCACGCCAACTGGCCGACCTCGCCGAGGTGCGGGCCCTCATCGAGGTCCCGGTCATGCTCCGGCTCGCCCGCACCGTGCCCGCCGCCCGGTGGGACGAGCTGCGCCCTCTCGCCGACGCCACCGCCGCGGCCGCGGCGACCGGCGACCGCGCCCGCTACGCCGAGTCCGACCGCGCCTTCCACCGCGCGGTCCTCTCCCTCGCCGGCAACGAGCAGCTCGTCGCTGTCGCCGACGATCTCCACCGCCGCGCCCAATGGCCCCTCACCAGCGCCCCGGCCCTGCGCCGCGCCGACCTCGTCGCCGACGCCGCCGAGCACTCGGCGCTGCTGGAGGCCCTGGTCGCGCAGGACCTCCCGGTGGTGCAGGCACTGGTGCGGGAGCACTTCACGGGGGCGGACCGCTGAAGGCACCTCGCAACGCCCCGGCGGCCACGGGCCCCGACGCCGCCGCGGCACTGCTGCGCCGGGTCACGGCCCCGGACGGGCCGCGCCTGTGTCTGACCTCCGGCGACCTGGAACGCGCCGCGCCGGTGCTGGAGGCGGCCCACGCGGTCGTCTCCCTTGCGGGCCAGAGCGGCCTCGGTGCGGCGTGGGCGCTGGCGAACCGGCTGGGTGTGGTGGCCCGGACACCGGCCGAGCTGGTCCAGGCCCTGACCGCGGGCGCTCGCCGTACGGTCATCGTCCTGCGGGACCTCCACGCCGCGGGGGAGCCGGGCGAGGCGGCGGAACTGATAGCCCGGCTCGCGGAGTTGGGCACGGTGCGCCTGCTGGTCGAGGCGCGTACCGGGACCCCGGCGCGCGAGCGGCTCCTCGCACTGCGGCCCGCGATCCTTGACCTGGATCTGGACCTGGAACTGGACTTGGACCTGGATCCGGACGTGGACCTCGATTCGGACGCGGACGCGGACGTGGACGCGGACGCGGACCTGGATCCGGACGCAGACGTGGACGCGGATCCGGACGCGGGCCTGGACCTGGAGCTGGGCGTGGACGCGGGCCTGGACGTGGGCGTGGCGTCGGACCCGGGCACGGACCCGGCAGGGCGATTCGGCTGCCCGGTGGCCGCTCCGGCACAGCCCGCGCCGGCTGGTCTGGACGACCCGGCCGCCGTCTGCGCCGCCGACCCGGTGCACATCACCGCCGCCTACGCCCACGGCGACGACGACCACGGCGGGTTGCGCCCGGCCTGGCTGCGGGCCGGTCAGGCGCTCAGCCGCGAGCAGACCCCGGCCGAGCGCGCGCTGGTCCTGCTGGCGGCGCTCGGCGACGGGGCGGATCCGCGGCACCGCCCCACCCTCGCCGAGCTCGCGGACGCGACGCCCTGGCGGGTCGTACGGACCCGCGTACAAGGCGATCTCGCGCCGCCGTGGCCCGGCCCGGTCACCGCGCTGGCACCCGGCGCGGGCCCGCTCGCCGGCCGTCTCCTCGCCGCCGACCGGCTCGGCACCGTACGCGTCCTCGACGCGGTCGACGCGAGCCCGGTGGACCGGCTGACCTCAACGGCCCGGCTACCCAAGGCGCTTGCCTCACTTCCTGACGGCACGGTGCTCCTCCTGGACAGACGGGGCCTTCTGCACGCCGCGGGCCCGACGGCCGGCGCGGGACGGCTCACCGATGCAGTCAGGGCCACCCTCAGCAGACATCCGGGGACCGCCCTCGCGACGGTCGCCGGTGCGGTGGCCGTCGGCGACCGCATGGGCTCCGTACACGCCTTCGGCCTCGCGGGCGTTCACCAGGCGGCTCTGCA
Source organism: Streptomyces sp. FIT100 (assembly GCF_024584805.1). Lineage (NCBI taxonomy): Bacteria > Bacillati > Actinomycetota > Actinomycetes > Kitasatosporales > Streptomycetaceae > Streptomyces > Streptomyces sp. FIT100. Next base: position 6,524,980 of record NZ_CP075715.1, read on the forward strand.
CAGCGGTCGCGTCACCGCGTTGACCGCCGTCGAGCTGCCCTCGCCCGTGATCTACAGCGGCGGCGCGGACGGCGTGGTGCGCGCCTGGTCCCCGGGGCACGGTCCCGTCCCCGCGCCCCTCGTCGAACGTCCCCACCCCGTGACCGCCCTCCACGCGACCGCAGCCGCGAACGGTCCCCTCCTCGCCGTCGCCTGGGCCGACGGACTGGTCGAACTCCGCCACGTCACCACGGGCGACGTCCTGCCCTTCCGCCCGGGCCCACCGGTGCGGGCGGTCACCGTGACCGGCACCGGTACTGGCACTGGCACCGGTACCGGTACCGGAGCCGGAGCCGGAGCCGGAGCCGGTACCGGAGCCGTCGCCGGTGTCCACGGCGCGGATGCGGTCGCCGTGGGAATGGACGAGGCGCTGGTCCTTCTCTCCCCCTGCGGCATCTCGGGGCCGACGCCTCATACCGGGTAGACGACGCCGGTCAACTCCTCCGACACCGCCCAGAGCCGGCGCTGCACCGCCGTGTCGTGGGACTTCGCGTTGGACTTCACGACCTTCGGGTGGCCGCGCATCTCGCCCATTCCGTCGGGGCCGTAGTACTGCCCGCCGGTCACCCGCGGGTCGGTCGCGGCGCGCAGGGACGGGAGCGCACCGTGCGCGGCGTCCTGGGTCATCAGCGGTACGAGGAGCCTGTCGAACAGTGTCTGCACCAGCGGGCTCGCATTGCGCGCCAGTTCGGTGTTGGAGCCGCCGGGGTGTGCCGCGACCGAGAGCGTCGTGCCCTTCCCGGCGAGCCGGCGCTGGAGTTCGTAGGCGAAGAGCAGGTTGGCGAGCTTGGACTGCCCGTACGCACCGGTCCTGCTGTAGCGGCGCTCGGACTGCAGGTCGTCGAAGTGGATGGACGCACCGAAGCGGTGGGCACCGCTGCTGACGGTGACGATGCGCGAGCCGGGCACCGGGAGGATGCGGTCGAGGAGCAGGCCGGTGAGGGCGAAGTGGCCGAGGTGGTTCGTGCCGAGCTGGAGCTCGAAGCCGTCCGCCGTGGTCGACTTCGGGGTCCACATCACGCCTGCGTTGTTGATCAGCAGGTCGATGCGTTCGTGGGTGGTGCGCAGCTCGGCTGCCGCGGTGCGGACCGAGTCGAGTGAACTGAGGTCGAGCCGCTGCAGGGTGACGGCGGCGCCGGGGGCCCTGGCGGTGATCCGGTCGGCGGCGTCCTTGCCCTTGTCGAGGTTGCGCACGGCGAGGACGACGTGCGCGCCGCGCTCGGCGAGCGCGGCGGCGGTCTCGAAGCCGAGGCCGGTGTTGGCGCCGGTGATGACGGCGGTGCGGCCGGTCTGGTCGGGGATGTCGATGGCGGCCCACTTGGTGTTGGTCATGGCATCAATGTAGGCGGTGCCTACAAAGTTGTCAACGACAACAATGGTGGCGGTGGCAACATCTTTCGTATGCTGGTCCGCATGGCTGAGCACCCCTACCACCACGGAGACCTGCGCGCCGCCCTGCTGAAGGGCGCGGAGCACACCCTGCGAGAGAAGGGAGCCTCCGCGCTGTCGCTGCGGGAGCTCGCCCGCTCGATCGGCGTGAGCCACGCCGCACCGAGCCGTCACTTCAAGGACAAGCAGGCCCTGCTCGACGCGCTCGCCCTGAGCGGGTTCCAGCGCCTCACCCTGGAGCTGCGGCAGTCCGCCACCGACGGCGGCACACAGGCCGTACTGACCGCGCTGGCCAGGGCGTACGTGGGCTTCGCGACCGTCAATCCGGAGCTGCTGGAGGTGATGTACGCACGCAAGCACGAGCCGAACGCCTCCGAGCAGCTCACGGAGGCCGTGGACCAGCTGGTCGAGGCGGTGGTACGGCCGATCGCCGACGGGCAGGCCGCCGGGGACATCGTCCCCGGGGACACCATGGGCATCGCCATGGTCGTGGCGGCGACCCTCCACGGGATCGCCTCCTTCGCGGCCAACGGCGCCCTCACCCCGGAAGCGGTCGCCGACATCCTCGACGACGCGGTCCACCATCTGCTCCGCGGACTGACCCCACGCTGACGCGGCCCGTGCAGCCCCACGCTGACGCGGGCCCCATGCTGACGCAGGCACCACGCTGACGCGGGCCCTGCGGTGACGCGCCGTCCGGGACCGGGGGCTGCCTCAGACCGCCGGTGCCGCCTGGGCCGGCGGGGTCAACTGGTCCGCCAGCCAGGTCGGTACGCCGCCCAGCAGCCGGAACAGGCGCATCGCCTCCGCCCGCAGGCGGCCCGCCTCCGGTTCGGGCTCGGTGTCGGCGAGGGCGGCCAGCGCCGGTGCCGTGCCGATCAGGTAGCCGAGGTCCTCGCGGATACGGAGGGACTCGGTGAACCCGTGTCTGGCCTCGGCCAGTTCGCCGTCGCGCAGGGCGAGGGCGGCCAGATGGCGCCAGGTGAAGGAGAGCAGCAGGGTGTCGCCATGGGCGTCGGCGCCGATGTGGGCACGGTGGTACGAGGCACGGGCGGCCTGGGGGGATTCCGCGAGGTGCTCCGCGACGAGGCCGCGGCGGAAGTCGAGGAGGGGGCGGCCGGGGGAGTCGGGGGCGAGCAGGGCCGCCGCGCGGCCGAGGGCGGCGCGGGCCTCGTCCGCGCGGTCGCGGACGCTCAACACGGTGGCCGCGTAGGCGAGATGGCCGCGCTCGCAGGCGGCTGCGCCGCGCTCGTCGTTGTCGCCCGCCGTGGCCTCCGCCGTGCGCAGGGCGTCCTCCGCGTCCGGCCAGCCCTTTCCGGTGAACAGACAGCGTTCGACGAGCAGGGCCGCACGCTGGAGCGCGAGCGCGGGGGCGGCGGAGTGCGGGGTGAGCAGGGCCGCCGCGTCCGTCCAACAGCCGCGTGAGCGCAGCCGCCATACCGCGGTCTGGAGTGGATCGTCACCTGCAGTGGTTCCGGAACCAGACATGGCGGTATGCGCCACATTGCCCTCCCCGAGCGCGCCATTGTGCTGTTGAGTCAGACCGAATCTCAGCATGGATGGGCGGGCGCGGCCAAGGGGTCTGGTGAATCAGTTCACAATCATCGTGCGCTGAACCCTGTCGGGACGGCGGGATCCCCTGGGATTCACGTCGGGAGGCGGGCGGGTGAACGTACAGGTCACGGTGTTGACGAGTCCTCAGCGGCGCGGTCCTCAGCTCATCCGCAGCGCGAGGAAGAAGTCCAGCTTGTCCTCCAGCCGCGACAGATCACGCCCCGTCAGCTGCTCGATCCGCCCGACGCGGTAGCGCAGCGTGTTCACATGCAGATGCAGCCGGGTCGCGCACCGCGTCCACGAACCGTCGCAGTCCAGGAACGCCTCCAGGGTCGGGATCAGCTCGGCGCGGTGGCGCCGGTCGTAGTCCCGCAGCGGATCCAGCAGCCGGGCCGTGAAGGCGCGGCGGACGTCGTCGGGGACGAACGGCAGCAGCAGCACGTGCGAGGCCAGCTCGTGGTGGCCCGCCGCGCACACCCGGCCGGGGCGGGCGGCGGCGACACGGCGGGCGTGGCGGGCCTCCTCCAGCGCGCCGCGCAGGCCCTCCGCCGAGTGGACCGCGGCACTGACACCGAGGGTGAGCCTGCCGTCGCCGTCGAGCCCCGCGGACAGCGGGTCGTGGACGGCGGCGAGCAGGGCGTCCGCGTGCAGCCCGATGTCGGACGTATCGGTGGGAGGGCTGTCGAGCAGATCGGCGTCGGCGGTGATGCTCAGCCCGGGGAGCGGTACGAGCGCGATCGCCTCGTCACCGGTGTGCGCCACGGCGATGCGGTCGGCGGATTCCGAGCCCGTCGAAGCCGGGTCGACCAGGATCTCCTCCAGCAGCGACTGGCTGACGGGCCCCGCGTCGACCGGGGCCCCGCCGCCCTCCTGCTCCCACTCGACGCGTGCGACGACGACCTGCCAGTGCGGCGCGGTCCCGAGGCCCGGCAGCAGCACGGGCGCGGCGACCCGCAGCCTGGCGGCGATCTCGGCGGGCGCGGCGCCGCTCTGGACGAGCTCCAGGACCTCCTGGGCGAGCCGGCGCCGTACCGTACGGGCCGCCTCGCGGCGGTCCCGCTCGACGGCGATCAGCTGGGTGACGCCCTGGAGCAGGTCCAGCCGGGCGGCAGGCCAGTCCGATGCGTCGGCCTCGACCGCGAGCAGCCAGTCGGAGAGCACGGTCTCGCGCACGTCGCGCGCCGCGGGCGCCGCGCCGCGGCCGGTGTTGCGGATCGGGAAGAGCGAATACGCCGTACCGCCGGCGGTCGCCCGGTGCGGACCGCGCCGCCCCGTGCGGGTCGCGGCCAGGTGCTCGCCGGCGAGCGCGGCGCTCACCTCGGCGGTCAGCGGGTCGCCCGCGCCCGCGATCTGGCGGCCGGTGGGGGAGAGCACCCAGGCGTGGAGGTCCAGGTCGGAGCCGAGCAGGTCGAGGACCACCTCCGGTCCGCCGCCCGCCGGGCCCGAGGTCATCAGCCGGCGGTGCCGGTCCACGACGGCGGCCAGGTCCCCGGCCCGCTCGCCGGACACCTGCCGTACGACATGCTCGGTGATCGTCGCGAACGCGACGGACTCGTTGACGGCGAACAGCGGCAGTCGGTGGCGTGCACACGCCACGACGAGGTCGTCCGGGACATTGCCCAGCTCCGCTTCACCCGCGGCGAGCCCGACGACGCCCGCGCTTGCGAGAATACGGACAAAGGGCTCGGAATCCTCGGCGGAGTGACGCCAGGCGAGACCGGTGAGGACCAGCTCGCCGCCCGAGAGATAGCGGCTCGGGTCCCGCAGGTCGGTCGTCATCACGCCACGGACGGTGCGGTCCAGCTCGTCGTCGCCGCCGAGCAGCCGCAGTCCCAGCGCATCGGTCTCCAGCAGTGCGCGCAGCCGCATCTCGTCGCCGCCGATCTGTCTCGTTGTTGCCGTTGGACCGAGGTGTTCGTGCCAATGGGTTTCCGGAGGAAAGCCGTGAGGTTACCGGCCCCCTTCTTTCGTTCGAATCTACAAGACGAGGGTGGCGACCAGCCAACTCCTTCATGTTTTCGGTGACTGCACCCGGCGAGGCGGTGCTTGTGTACTTGGGCCACACCGCGTTAACAGGACATGAACATCCAGCCGAGGGCCGGCCGTCCCCAGCCCCCGTGAACGACCGAATCACGTAGAAGAGAGCCACTCATGGACTTCCTTCGCCCCGCCAGCTGGGAGGAGGCGCTCGTCGCCAAGGCCGAGCACCCCACGGCTGTGCCCATCGCGGGTGGCACCGACATCATGGTCGAGATCAACTTCGACCACCGGCGGCCGGAGTACCTCCTGGACCTGAACCGCATCGTCGAGCTGCGCGAGTGGGAGATCGGCGAGGAGAACGTCCGACTGGGCGCCTCCGTCCCGTACACCCAGATCATGGAGAACCTCCGGGCCGAGCTGCCCGGACTCGCCCTCGCCTCGCACACCGTCGCCTCCCCGCAGATCCGCAACCGCGGCGGCGTCGGCGGCAACCTCGGCACCGCGTCCCCCGCCGGCGACGCCCACCCGGCCCTGCTGGCCGCGGGCGCCGAGGTCGAGGTCGAGTCGGTGCGCGGCGCCCGCTTCATCCCGATCGACGAGTTCTACACCGGCGTGAAGCGCAACGCGCTCGCCCCGGACGAGCTGATCAAGACCATCCACATCAAGAAGGCCGACGGGCCCCAGCAGTACTCGAAGGTCGGCACCCGCAACGCGATGGTGATCGCCGTGTGCGCCTTCGGTATCGCCCTGCACCCCGAGACCCGCACCGTGAAGACCGGCATCGGCTCCGCCGCGCCCACACCGGTGCGCGCCAGGGCCGCCGAGGAGTTCCTGAACGCCGCACTGGAGGAAGGCGGCTTCTGGGACAGCGGCAGGATCATCACCCCTTCGGTCGCCAAGCAGTTCGCCGAGCTCGCCTCCGCCGCCTGCAACCCGATCGACGACGTCCGCGGCACCGCCAAGTACCGCCGCCACGCGGTCGGCATCATGGCCCGCCGCACCCTCGGCTGGACCTGGGAGCAGTACCGCGGCACCGGCCGCACGCTGGAAGGAGCTGCCTGATCATGCGAGTCAATTTCACGGTCAACGGCCGTAGGCAGGAAGCCGACGACGTGTGGGAGGGCGAGAGCCTCCTCTACGTGCTGCGTGAGCGCCTGGGTCTGCCCGGCTCGAAGAACGCCTGCGAGCAGGGCGAATGCGGCTCCTGCACGGTCCGGCTCGACGGGGTGCCGGTGTGCTCCTGCCTGGTCGCCGCAGGACAGGTCGAGGGCCGCGAGGTCGTCACCGTCGAGGGCCTTGCGGACTTCGCCAAGCAGCGCGAGGAGCACGGCGGTTGCGCGACCGGTGCCTGCGGTACGTCGCTCCAGGACGCGCAGGGCTGGACCGCTCGCCCGTCCGGCGGGGCCGGCGACTCCCAGACCGGCGAAGGCACCGAACTCGCCCCGATCCAGCAGGCGTTCATCGACGCCGGCGCCGTGCAGTGCGGCTTCTGCACCCCCGGCCTGCTGGTCGCCGCCGACGAACTCCTCGAGCGCAACGCCTCACCGTCCGACGCGGACATCCGCGAGGCGCTCTCCGGCAACCTCTGCCGCTGCACCGGCTACGAGAAGATCCTCGACGCGGTCCGCCTCGCGGCCGCCAGGCAGGAAGAGGCGGTCTGATGGCCCGGAACCCACGAGTCGCCACCGTTCCCGCCGGCACCCCCACCAAGGTCACCCAGGGGTCGCAGACCAAGGGCGGCATCGGCGAGTCCACCCTGCGCCCCGACGGCACGCTCAAGGTGACCGGCGAGTTCGCGTACTCCTCGGACATGTGGCACGAGGACATGCTGTGGGGCCAGACGCTCCGCTCCACCGTCGCGCACGCCGAGATCAGGTCGATCGACATCTCCGAGGCCCTGGCCATGCCCGGCGTCCACGCGGTCCTCACCTACGACGACCTGCCGACGGAGATGAAGAACTACGGCTTGGAGATCCAGGACACGCCGGTCCTCGCGCACGGGAAGGTCCGCCACCACGGCGAGCCGGTGGCCCTCGTCGCCGCCGACCATCCCGAGACGGCCCGCCGCGCCGCCGCCAAGATCAAGATCGACTACGTCGAGCTGCCCGTCATCACCGACGAGGCCTCGGCCACCGCGCCCGGCGCGATCCTGGTCCACGAGGGTCGCGACGACCACCACATCGACCATGTCCCGCACCCCAACATCGTGCACCGGCAGCCGATCGTGCGCGGCGACGTGGCGAAGGCCCGCGAGCGCGCCGACGTCATCGTCACCGGCGAGTACACCTTCGGCATGCAGGACCAGGCATTCCTCGGCCCCGAGTCCGGCCTCGCCGTACCGGCCGAGGACGGCGGCGTCGACCTGTACGTCGCCACCCAGTGGCTCCACTCCGACCTGCGCCAGATCGCCCCGGTCCTCGGCCTGCCCGAGGAGAAGGTCCGGATGACCCTCTCCGGCGTCGGCGGTGCCTTCGGCGGCCGCGAGGACCTGTCGATGCAGATCCACGCCTGCCTGCTGGCGCTGCGCACCGGCAAGCCGGTCAAGATCGTCTACAACCGGTTCGAGTCCTTCTTCGGACACGTCCACCGCCACCCGGCGAAGCTGTACTACGAGCACGGCGCCACCAAGGACGGCAAGCTCACGCACCTCAAGTGCCGGATCGTCCTGGACGGGGGCGCGTACGCGTCGGCCTCCCCGGCGGTCGTCGGCAACGCGTCCTCGCTCTCCGTCGGACCGTACGTCGTCGACGACGTCGACATCGAGGCGATCGCGCTCTACACCAACAACCCGCCCTGCGGGGCGATGCGCGGCTTCGGCGCGGTGCAGGCGTGCTTCGCCTACGAGGCCCAGATGGACAAGCTCGCGAAGAAGCTGGGCATGGACCCGGTGGAGTTCCGGCAGCTCAACGCCATGGAGCAGGGCACCATCATGCCGACCGGGCAGCCGGTCGACTCACCGGCGCCGGTCGCGGAGCTGCTGCGCCGCGTCAAGGCCATGCCGCTGCCGCCCGAGCAGCAGTGGGTGACCACCGAGGGCGCGGACGTCCGGGCGCTGCCCGGCGGCCTGTCCAACACCACGCACGGCGAAGGCGTCGTGCGGGGCGTCGGCTACGCGGTCGGCATCAAGAACGTCGGCTTCTCCGAGGGCTTCGACGACTACTCCACCGCCAAGGTGCGCATGGAGGTCGTGGGCGGCGAGCCGGTCGCGACCGTGCACACCGCGATGGCGGAGGTCGGCCAGGGCGGTGTCACCGTCCACGCGCAGATCGCCCGTACGGAGCTGGGCGTCACCCAGGTGACCATCCAACCGGCCGACACCCAGGTCGGCTCGGCCGGCTCGACGTCCGCGTCCCGTCAGACGTACGTCACCGGCGGCGCCGTCAGGAACTCCTGCGAGCTCGTCCGCGAGAAGGTCCTCGAACTCGGCCGGCGCAAGTTCGGTACGTACCACCCCGCGTGGGCCACCGCCGAGCTGCTGCTCGAAGGCGGCAAGGTCGTCACCGACGGCGGCGAGGTCCTCGCGGACCTGGCGGACGTCCTGGAGGACGAGTCCGTCGAGATCGAGGCCGAGTGGCGGCACCGTCCGACGGAAGCCTTCGACCTGCGCACCGGCCAGGGCAACGGCCACGTCCAGTACTCCTTCGCCGCGCACCGCGCGGTCGTCGAGGTCGACACCGAGCTCGGCCTGGTCAAGGTCATCGAACTGGCCTGCGCCCAGGACGTCGGCAAGGCGCTCAACCCGCTGTCCGTCGTCGGCCAGATCCAGGGCGGTACGACCCAGGGCCTGGGCGTGGCGGTCATGGAGGAGATCATCGTCGACCCCAAGACCGCGAAGGTCAGGAACCCGTCCTTCACGGACTACCTCATCCCCACGATTCTCGACACGCCGACCATCCCGGTCGACGTGCTCGAACTCGCCGACGACCACGCCCCCTACGGTCTCCGCGGCATCGGCGAGGCCCCCACCCTGTCCTCCACCCCGGCCGTCCTCGCGGCGATCCGGAACGCGACGGGCCTGGAACTCAACAGAACACCGGTCCGCCCGGAACACCTCACGGGCACGTAGCCCCACCGGGGGCCTCGGGGGACCCACGTCCCCCGGGCCCCTGGGGCCGGCCCCGGAGGGCCCGGGAGGACTTCGTCCTGCCGCCCGCCCTCCGGGGGACCTCGGGGCCTGCGCCCTCCGGGCGCGGGTTTCCGGGGACGAGGCCCGCGGGGCCTCCTCCGGGGAGGTTCCGTGGACTTCGTCCATCGGGCCCTCTCCGGAGGGGACTTCGAGGGCGTGCCCCCTGGGGTCCCCGAGGAGGGATGCCGAGGCCGTGTCCTCCGGGTCTCTCCGGAGGGGACTTCGCGGGTGTGCGTCCTGGGCTCCCGCAGGAGGGATGCCGTGGGCGTGTCCTTCGGGGCTCTTCGCGGAGAGGTTCGTGGGATTGGTCCCGGAGGATCCCCGACGGGGATCCGATGGCTCGGGCCCTGGGGCCCATCGGAAGGGGGAGCCAGGGGACTTCGTCCCCGGGAACCTCTCCGGGGGCGGGTGGGCTTCGGCCCTTCGGGTCCTCGCCGCAGCCGGCGGCGGGAGCCCTGGGCCTCACGGCCCGGACCCCTGCGGGGGCGGTTGGCCCCGCAGCCTGGCGCTCGGGGTCTCCTACGGCGAGGTTCCGAGGACTTCGTCCATCGGACCCTCTCCGGGAGGGACTTCGGAGGACGTGTTCCTCCGAGGCTCGCCACGGAGGGACCAGGGACCAGGGAACCGGTCCCGGAGGGCTCGCCCTCCGGGACTCCGCCGCCGGTGGGACTCTCCGGGCCTCGCGGCCCGGGCCCCTCCGGGGGTTACCGGACCCCGCACCGTGGGGGTCCGGAGGTCCGGGGCGCTGCCCCGGCCCCCCTCACGGGGGAGAGGGAATCCGCGGGACTTCGTCCCGCGGAACGGCCCTCAGCAGCAGCACCTGAAGAACTGCGGAGCGAAACGCCCGGGGAACCCCGGGAGTTCCCCGGTCCGCAGACCGTTCGTCTCGGGCCGTCCCCCGGGTCGTGCAGCCAACGCAAGATCCCAAATCCCGCAGCTCGTCCGACGGTTCGAGCCCCTGCGGGTGCCCCTGTGAACCTTGGGAGTAGGCAAACATGACCCAGTCGTCAGTGGAGCCGAAGACCGCCGCGGAGGATGCGGGCCGCGGCTCGCACGTGCCCGCCGGTAGGTCTTGGCTCGACCGGTACTTTCACATATCCGAACGAGGATCGACGGTCGCGCGTGAGGTGCGCGGCGGCATCACCACCTTCATGGCGATGGCGTACATCCTCCTGCTCAACCCCCTGATCCTCAACGGCCGGGACGTCGACGGCAACGTCCTCGGCCAGCCGGGACTCATCACTGCGACTGCCTTCGCGGCCGCCGCGTCCACCCTGCTGATGGGCTTCCTCGGCAAGGTGCCGCTCGCGCTCGCGGCCGGACTCAGCGTGTCCGGTGTGCTCGCCTCCCAGGTCGTCCCGCAGATGACGTGGCCGCAGGCCATGGCCATGTGCGTGATGTACGGCCTGGTGATCTGCCTGCTCGTGGTCACCGGGCTGCGTGAGTTGGTCATGAACGCGATCCCGCTCGCACTCAAGCACGGGATCACCATAGGCATCGGCGTGTTCATCGCCCTGATCGGGCTCGTCAAGGCCGGTTTCGTCGGCAAGGGCTCGGAGTTCGGGCCGCCCGTCACGCTCGGCGCCGGCGGTGAGCTCGCCGGCTGGCCGGTGCTGATCTTCTGCCTCACGCTGCTGCTGATCTTCATGCTCCAGGCGCGCGGCGTCCCCGGTGCGATCCTGGTCGGCATCGTCGTCGGGACGATCGTCGCGGTCGTCGTCCACAACGTCGCGGGGCTCGACGCCAAGGCGTGGAACATGGCCCCGCCGGAGCTCGGCGACAGCGCGGTCTCCATGCCCGACTTCTCGCTCTTCGGGCAGGTCGAGTTCGGCGGCTGGGGCGACGTCGGCGCGATCACCGTCGGCTTCATCGTCTTCACCCTCGTCCTGGCCGGGTTCTTCGACGCGATGGCCACCATCATCGGCGTCGGCACCGAGGCCAAGCTCGCCGACGAGCGGGGCCGTATGCCGGGCCTGTCGAAGGCGCTGTTCATCGACGGTGCCGGCGGTGCGATCGGCGGCGTCGCGGGCGGTTCCGGCCAGACTGTGTTCGTCGAGTCCGCCACCGGCGTCGGCGAGGGCGCGAGGACCGGCCTCGCCTCGGTCGTCACCGGTCTGTTCTTCGCAGCCTGCCTCTTCTTCACCCCGCTCACCGCGATCGTGCCGCCCCAGGTCGCCTCCGCGGCCCTGGTCGTCATCGGCGCGATGATGATGCAGAACGCCAGGCACGTGGACTGGAGCGACCGCGCCGTCGCCGTCCCGGTCTTCCTCACGGTGGTGCTGATGCCGTTCACGTACAGCATCACCCCGGGTGTGGCCGCCGGTGTCATCTCGTACGTCGCGATCAAGGCCGCCCAGGGCAAGGCCCGTGAGGTGGGCGGTTTCATGTGGGGCCTGGCCGCGATCTTCGTCGTGTTCTTCGCCCTCCATCCGATCGAGGGGTGGCTGGGGGTCCACTGACCCCGCACGCCCTCCACGCATCCACAGACCCCAGAGGAGACCGACATGCTGGACATCGCCGACGAGCTGCACCGGTGGGTCGAGCAGGGACGCGAGTTCGCCGTCGCCACCGTCGTGGCGGTCGGCGGCAGCGCGCCCCGCCAGCCGGGTGCCGCTCTCGCCGTCGACAGCGAGGGCACGGCGATCGGGTCGGTCTCCGGAGGGTGCGTGGAGGGCGCGGTCTACGACCTGTGCCAACAGGCGCTCCAGGACGGCGGGACCGTCCTCGAACGCTTCGGCTACAGCGACGAGGACGCTTTCGCCGTGGGCCTGACCTGCGGCGGGATCATCGACATCCTCGTCACCCCGGTACGCGCGGACTCTCCCGCCAGGGACGTGTTCGCGGCCGCGCTGTCCGCCGCCGCCGGTGGGGAGGCGGCGGCGGTCGCGCGGATCACCGACGGGCCGGCCGACACCATGGGCCGCGCGCTCCTGGTCCGTACGGACGGCTCGTACGAGGGGACGCTCGGCGGGCACCCCGAACTGGACCGGACCGCCGCAGGCGAGGCCCGTGGCCTGCTCGACGCGGGCCGCACCGGCACCGCCGCCATCGGCGAGGACGGCTCCCGCTGCGGACGGCCGCTGACGCTGCTCGTCGAGTCGAGCGTGCCCGCCCCGCGCATGATCGTCTTCGGCGCGATCGACTTCGCCTCCGCGCTCGTCCGCGTCGGCAAGTTCCTCGGCCACCATGTGACCGTGTGCGACGCCCGGCCCGTCTTCGCGACGAGGGCCCGCTTCCCGGAGGCGGACGAGATCGTCGTCGACTGGCCGCACCGCTACCTGGAGTCGACGGAGGTCGACGCCCGTACGGTGCTGTGCGTGCTCACCCATGACGCCAAGTTCGACGTGCCGCTCCTGGAGCGAGCGCTGCGGCTTCCCGTCGCGTACGTCGGGGCGATGGGCTCCCGTCGCACCCACGAGGACCGCAACCGCCGGCTGCGCGAGGCCGGCGTCACCGAACTGGAGCTCGCCCGGCTGCGCTCGCCGATCGGACTCGACCTGGGTGCCCGTACGCCCGAGGAGACGGCCCTGTCGATCGCGGCCGAGATCGTCGCCGCCCGGCGCGGCGGCAGCGGGGTCTCGCTCACCGGTGCGCACACCCCGATCCACCACGACGGCCCGCGGATACCGGCGGGGACCATCGGGTCGGTCGCCTGACCCGGTGCCCCGGCGGGCAGCGATCCGACGCCCGGGCGGGGGCCTGGCCCGCGGGCGGCAAAGCCGTCGCCCTCGCACGGCAGCCGTCGCCCCCCGGGCGGGCAATAGGGGCAAAAGTTAGAATCGCGGCATGGGAGAGCGTCCCGTCGCGTCCACCGCGCCCGAGCTCGTCCTCGAAACCGACGGGGGCTCGACGCTGATGAGCCCCGGCCGGGTCTACCACGTCGGGCGCGACCCGACGAGCGAGATCGTGCTCGACGACGCCCGTGTCTCCTGGCACCACGCCATCCTGCGCACCGAGGCCGGGCACTGGACGGTCCAGGACGCGCACAGCACCAACGGCACCTACGCCGACGGCCACCGCGTCCACGCGTGGGACGTCGGGCCCGGCACCGTCATACGCTTCGGCAACCCCGCGGACGGGCCCCGCGCCGTCCTCACCGAGCTGCCCGTGACCGAGCCACCGGCCGCACCCGCCCGCGCTGCCGCCGCCGTACCGCCCGTGGCACGCCCCGCCACGCTGCGCCCCTCCGCGGCGCACCCCTCCGCCGTCTCGGTCCCCTCCGCCACCGGCACCTTCCGCCAGCCCACCAGCGTCCGCCCGCTGCCCGCCCGCACGGTCAGGATCGGCCGCGCCGCCGACAACGACCTCGTCATCGACGACCTCGTCGTCTCACGGCGGCACGCGGAACTCAGGGCGCGGCCGGACGGCACGTACGAGATCGCCGACATCGGCAGCCACAACGGCACCTACCTCAACGGCCGCCGCGTCACCCGTGCCCCGGTGACCGAGAACGACATCGTCGGCATCGGCCACTCCACGTTCTGCCTCGTCGGCGACCAGCTCCAGGAGTTCGTCGACTCCGGCGAGGTCTCGCTCGACGTGCAGGACCTCGCCGTGTCCGTGGACAACGGCCGCAAGGTCCTGCTCGACCACGTCTCCTTCCCCGTCGGCGAGCGATGCCTGCTCGCCGTCGTCGGACCGAGCGGCGCAGGGAAGTCCACCCTCCTCAACGCCCTCACCGGGCTGCGCCCCGCCGGCCACGGCACCGTCCTCTACGACGGCCGCGACCTCTACCGCGACTACGCGGAGCTGCGCAGCCGCATCGGACTCGTCCCGCAGGACGACATCCTGCACCTCCAGCTCACGGTGCGCGCGGCCCTGCGGTACGCCGCCGAGCTGCGCTTCCCCGGCGACACCGGGCAGGCCGAACGCGAGGCCCGGGTCGAGGAGGTCATCCGCGAACTCGGTCTGGAGCAGCGGGCGGACCAGCCCATCCACACCCTCTCCGGCGGCCAGCGCAAACGCGTCAACGTCGCCCTGGAACTGCTGACGAAACCCTCGCTGCTCTTCCTCGACGAGCCGACGTCCGGGCTCGACCCCGGCATGGACCGCTCGGTCATGCACCGGCTGCGCCGGCTCGCCGACGACGGCCGCACCGTCATCGTCGTCACGCACTCCGTGCTGAGCCTGGACGTGTGCGACCGGCTCCTGGTGCTCGCGCCCGGCGGGCGGGTCGCCTACTACGGGCCGCCCGACGACGCCCTCGGCTTCTTCGGCTTCGACGACTGGCCCGAGGCGTTCGAGGCGTTCGAGAACGACAAGGGCCGCGACTGGGCGGCCGAGTACCGGACGTCGACGCACCAGCAGCAGTACATCGCCTCCAGCCCGCAGCCCAGGCTCGACCGCGACCGGCAGCCGGAGAGCTTCACACCGCCCCCGCCCACGGCACAGGGCTGGGGCGCCCAGCTGAGCACGCTCGTACGGCGCTACACATCCGTCCTCAGCGCCGACCGCACCTTCATCCTGATCATGGTCGCGCTGCCGTTCGGCATGGGCGCGATGGCCAGGGGCCTGGCCGGAAGCAAGTTCACCCAGGAGACCGCGATCGACGCCCTGCTCGTGCTGTGCGTCGGCGGGGTGCTGACCGGCGCGGCGAACGCGGTGCGCGAACTCGTCAAGGAACGCGTCATCTACCGGCGGGAACGGGCCGTCGGCCTCTCCCGATCCGCCTATCTGATGTCGAAAGTGGTGGTCCTGGGCGTCATCACCGTCCTCCAGGCCGTCGTCCTCACCCTGGTCGCGCTCCTCGGGGTCGACCTCAGCGCCCCGGGCGGCAACGGCGTCGTGATGCCCCCGCTCCTCGAAATCACGCTGGCCGTCGCCTTGTTGTCGTTCACCGCGATGATGTTCGGCCTCCTCATCTCCGCGCTCGTGCCGAAGGAGGAGGTCACCATGCCGCTGCTGGTGCTGCTCACCATGGTCCAGGTCGTCTTCTGCGGTGCGCTGCTGAAGCTGGACGGCGTGGTGGGCCTGGAGCAGTTCGCATGGCTGGTGCCGGCGCGGTGGGCCTTCGCGGCCATGGCGGACACGGTCGCCATCGCCCGCATCGTGCCGGGGCCGGACACCGGCGACGCGATGTTCGAGCACGCCACCGGGGTGTGGCTGCTCAACATGGGCATGATGGTGGCGCTCTGCGTCGCCCTCTGGATCGCCGTCGCCCTGCTGCTGCGGCGCCATGAACCCGCAGTGATGAGGAAGTAGAGGCGGAGGCGACGTGATCGATCCCGATGCCGTACCCGTGCCCGGGTTCCGGCCCACCCATGTGGTCCCCGGCGACGGGCTGCCCACCTGGGAGGCGCCGGACATCAACCGCCCCAGCACGGCACTCGACCCGTTCCTGCCGGTCGAGCTCGTCGACCGGCGCGGCGACTGGGGGCACGTCCGGTGCGCCAACGGCTGGGCGGCCTGGGTCGACGGGCGCCTCCTCGTCGCCGTACCGCAGGCCCCGGCGCTCGCCGGTCAGCCGCCCGCCCGCACGGCCGACCCACGGCCGCTGCTCGCCCGTGTGGAGGAGGCGCTGGCCCGCTACCGGCGCGCGGCGGAGGAGCTCGCCGCGGGCCTGTCGGACGGCGAGACCTTCCGCGGCGGGACGCAGGGCCTGCGGGTGGGCGTGGTCGTCGACGGAGAGGCGCTGTGGCTGTACGAGGCGGAGCACGAGCGCTGGGTGTACTGCGACGGCGCGCGGCTGGCCACCTTCGCGACCGCCTCACCGCCGTCGGACGCCGGAGCGCCGGAGGCCCCGGCCGGTCCGGCCGCCCCCGCTCCCGCCGCTCCCGCCGCTCCCGCCGCTCCCGCCGCTCCCGCCGCTCCCGCCGCTCCCGCCGCTCCCGCCGCTCCCGCTCAGGCCGCGCCGGCAGGTGCCCCGCCGCCCACCCGGATCGTCAGCCCGAACGGGCTCACTCCGGGCCCTCCGACGGCCCCCGGCCCCTCGGCCGCCCCCGGACCGCCGACCGCCCCGGGCGGACCGGGCGCGCAGGGTGGACCGGGCGGACCGGGCGGACCGGGCGGACCGGGCGCGCAGGGCGGACGGGACGGCGGCTGAACGGCGGCGGGCGCGATCAGGGCATTCAGTCAGGCAGGGCATTCGGTCAGGGCGCCGGGACCTCGCCGCGGCGCTGGACACGGGTCGCCAGGAGCGCACCGAGGAAGCCCGCCACCAGGCCCCACGCCACCGCCAGGCCCACCGCGGACCACAGCCGCGGCGACAGCGCCACCTCACCCCCCAGCCCCGCCACCTCGCCGATCCCGATCAGGGACAGGCCGTACCGCGCTTCCACCCGCACCAGCAGGCAGACCACCAGCACGGTCAGCGCGAGCGCGACCGCCATGTGCACCGCGTGCCGCCACGGCGGCATCCGCGCCGGCGACCGCACGGCCATCAGGAACGCCGCCGCGACCACCAGCACCGCCGCGATCACCAGCAGCCACCACACCCGTCCGTCCCGTTCGGCGAGCGTCGAGAGATTGACGGTGCCCCCTTCCGGCGTACGCAGCACCTCGTCCAGCACCCGCGGCATCGGCAGCCCGAACGGACCGTCCACCCGCCCGTCCCACGAAGCGCCGAGGCCGAGCGTGAACGCCAGCCACACCAGGTTGGGCAGGCCGAGCAGGATCACCGCGAAGGTACGGCCCGCGTGCCCCTGGGTCGCGGCGACGACCAGGCCGGCGCACAGCCCGAGCACGACGTACCCCAGCAGCAGCGCCACCATCGCGAACGCCGCCGGGCGCACCGACTCCTGGAAGCGCACCAGCCGGGCGGGCAGCGGCGCCTTCCGCGACACCAGGAGCGCCACCGCGACCACCCCGATCAGCCAGAGCAGGCCGAAGAGGAGCGTGAGGCCCGTGTCCGCCGCGAACCCCGCCTGCGGCGAGGCGTCGAGGAGTTCGCCGATGTCGCTGACGATGGAGTCCTCGCCGAGGGGGATGTCGAAGCGGTAGCGGGCCAGGGCGGCCAGACCGGCGAGGCCCAGCAGCCACAGCAGCGCGAGGCGCCCGAAGCGGGCGAGGAGCTCGCCGGTGCCGGCGACGGCGCGATGGCGCAGGGGGCGCAGGAACAGCCATGCCGTCACGAGGGCGCCGACGAGGCTCACCGACAGCGGCAGCGCCGTGAGCTCCGCCTGCGACTCGGCGATGACCCCGGCGTCGCCCGCGAGCTCCACCGTGCCGCCGGCCGCCATGACGACCACGGCGGCGACCAGGTGCGGGGACGCGCCGCCGGGGAGACCGGCGCCGCCCGCCGCCCACAGGCCGAGCGACGCCACCACGACCATGGCGAGGAGGCCCGCCACGACCGCCAGCAGCGCGTCGCCCCAGTCGCGGACGGCGCGCGCGGCGCCGCCCCGGCCGGTCGCCCGCGGGGATCTCCGCGATCCCGGCGATCCCTGCTGGTCCACGCTGCCGCCGTGCTGGCTCACGCTGCCACGGTAAGCAGCGCGGAGGGGCCCCGCGCGCCGGGAGGTCCGACCGCGTCCGCTTGCGGGCGGTACAGAGCGCGAGCACACAATTGGGGCAAAGGTGTCATGGGGCAGAAGGCTCAGGGACCAGGAGGCGTCAGGGAGCAGGAGGCGCCAGGGACCAGGAGCCGTCAGGGGTCAGGAACGAGGAGTCCGTGACCGAGCAACCGCCGTCAGGCCGTCCGACAGGGCCTCCCTCCGGCCCGCTCTCCGGAGGGGAGGCCCCGCCTCCGTCACCGCCCGGACGGTCCTCGCAGCCGCCGGGCGGCCCGCGGGGGACCGGTGGCGGCCCGGGCAGGTCGGGGGCGGGTGGCCCCGGCCGCCCGAGCGGCCCGCCCAGCGGTCCCAGCGGCCCCGGGGACACGGGCGGCGGCCCTCGCCCCGGCCCGCGCGAGGGAGGCGGCGGCGAGCCCTGGTACCGCTCCGTGCCGAAGATCGCGACCGTCGCCGCGCTGGTCGTCGCCGTGGCCGTGCTCGCCATCGTCCTCACCCGCCCCCAGGGCGGCGGCACCCCCGCCGAGGGCGAGGTGCTCCTCCAGGCCGCGTCGAACACCGGCCCCGACCCGTACACCCAGTCCTCGGCCAACGGCACCGCCGAGGCGCCGCCCGCCGCCGTGCCGGCCCCCGACGGGGCCACGCCACCCGGCGGAAGCAAGGTGCGGCCCGTGGACGGCGCGATCCCCGGCCTCTACGGCGGCACCCGCAAGCAGCCCAGCTGCGACACCGAGAAGCAGATCGGCTTCCTGACGGCCGAGCCGGACAAGAACCGCGCGTTCGCCTCGGTGCTCGGCATCGAGCCCGCCGCGGTCCCGGACTATCTGCGCTCCCTGACCCCCGTGCAGCTCCGGGTGGACACCCGCGTCACCTACCACGGCTTCAAGGACGGCGCCGCCGCTCCGCCCTATCAGGCCGTGCTCCAGGCGGGCACGGCCGTCTTCGTCGACGACCGCGGCGTGCCCCGGGTGCGCTGCGCCTGCGGCAATCCCCTCACCGACCCGGTCCTCGTCCAGGGCAACCTCAAGCGCACCGGCGAGCCGTGGGACGGATTCGACCAGTCCAACGTCGTGGTCGTCCGGCCCGCGCCCCAGCCCGTGGAGGACTTCGTCGTGTACGACCCCGCGGACAAGGGCTACTTCTCCCGTGACCGCGGTGGTTCGGCCGAGCACGACAAGCCCGTACCACCGCCGCGCGACCCCTGGACACCGACGCCCGTCCCGGCCACGCCCGAGCCCGGGCATCCGTCGGACGGGAGCCCGTCGACCGGCCCGCCCGAGGAGGGGACCACCAGCGAGCCGGGCACCGGGCAGCCGACGGACCGGTCACCGCCCGACGACACCGGGACGTCGCAGGAACCCGGGAAGCCGGAGTCGCCGAAGGAGCCCGAGTCACCGGGAAAGCCGGAATCGCCGGAGCCGGACAAGCCCGAGTCACCGGCCAAGCCCGAGTCACCGGCAAAGCCGGAGTCCCCGGCGAAGCCCGAGTCGCCGGCCAAGCCGGAGTCCCCCGCCAGGCCCGAGCCCCCGGCCGAGCCCGAGTCTCCGAAGCAGCCCGAACGGACCACGCCGGAGGACCAACTGCCCTACACGCCGCCGCTCGCCCCGGACTCCCGGCCCGCCCCCGAGTCCGAGGCCCCGCGGACACAGCCGCAGCAGCCGCAGCCGGCTCCCCAAGGGCCCGTACGCCCGTGACGAGCCCAGACGGGAGGAGGTGAGCGGGACATGAGAGACCGGCCCGTGCCCGCGTCCTTCCCCCCTGGCCTCTCCGCGGAGGGCAACCGGCATCCGCTGCTCTCGCTCGCCCTGGCCGCGATGCTGGACGAGGTCCACGCCCACTCGGGCGCCGTCTACCTGATGGCACCCGACGGGAAGGTGCTGGAGATGGCCGTCACGGCCGGGCTCCCGAGGGCGTTCGCCGCACCGTGGGAGCGGGTCGGCACGAGCGCGCCGATCCCCGTCGCCGACGCGGTACGCGAGCGGCGGCTCGTCTGGGTCGGCAACGACGAGGAGATGGCCGCCAGCTATCCACGGATCGCGGTCGTCCTGCCCTATCCCTTCGCGCTCGCCGCACTGCCCGTGGCCACACGGGACACGGTCTACGGCGCGGTCTACGTCACCTGGCCCGGCTCCCATCCGCCGACCCTCTCCGACTGGGAACGCGACCACCTCAGCGACGCCTGCAAACGCCTCGCGCTCCGCCTGGAACGGGCCGCCCGGGCGGGCCATCCCGTGCAGGTCGAACCCGATCTGCTCGGCGACATCGCTGCGACGGGAGAGCCGGCTTCCGGAGAGGCGGAGCAGATGGTGAGCCGCATCCCGGAAGGGATGCTCAACCTCGATCTGAACGCCCGGGTCACCTTCGTCAACGACGCCGCCGCGGGGCTGGTGGGCCTCGCCCGTAACCGGCTGGCGGGACGGCAGCTGTGGAGCGCGCTGCCCTGGCTCAACGACCCGGTCTACGAGGACCGTTACCGCGCCGCGCTGATCAGCCAGCAGCCCACCTCGTTCGTGGCCCTGCGTCCGCCCCGTGACTGGCTCTCCTTCCGGCTCCACCCGAGCACCAGCGGGCTCACCGTGCGCATCAAGCCGGCCCGCACGGAGCCCCGGTCCGAGCCGCACACCGGGGACCCGACGGACGTCGGCCCCGCCCGGCTCATCGTGATCTCCCATGTCCTCAGCCTGGCGGGCGGGCTGACGGAGGCCGTGGGCGTGGACGACGTGATCGAGCTCGTCGAGGACGAGTTCATGCCCGCCGTCGGCTGCCAGGCTCTGGTGATGCTCGCCGCGGAGGCGGGGCGGCTCCATGTGCTCGGCCACCGCGGCTACGACGACCCGCACATCGTGGAACGGTTCCACGGAATGCCGCTGACCGCGCAGACCCCGGGTGCGCAGGCGCTGGTGACCGGAGTGCCGTCGTTCTTCGAGTCCCTCCGCGAGCTCGAACAGGTGTACCCGACGCGCCAGACCACGCGCGACGGCATGGCCGCCTGGGCCTATCTGCCGCTCATCTCCTCGGGCCGGCCGGTCGGCACCTGCGTCCTCGGCTACGCCGAACCGCATCACTTCCCGCCGGACGAACGCGCCGTGCTCACCAGTCTCGGTGGCCTCATCGCCCAGGCCCTCGAGCGGGCCCGGCTTTACGACACCAAGCACCGTCTCGCCCACGGGCTCCAGGCCGCCCTGATGCCGCACTCCCTGCCGGAGCTGAGTGGCCTGGAACGGGCCGCCCGCTATCTGCCCGCCAACCGCGGCATGGACATCGGCGGCGACTTCTACGACCTGGTGCGCGGCGACATGGTGCACGGTGACGAGGTCGGGCCGGCGGCCTTCGTCGGCGACGTGCAGGGCCACAACGTGACCGCGGCCGGGCTGATGGGCCAGGTCCGCACCGCCGTCCGCGCCTTCACCGCGGTCGGACAGCCGCCCGGCGAGGTGATGGCCCGCACCAACCGGCTGCTGATCGACCTCGACACCGAGCTCTTCGTCAGCTGTGTGTACGCCCAGCTCGACCTGGTCCGCAACCGGGCCCGGATCGCCCGTGCCGGCCATCCGCACCCGCTGCTGCGCGAGCCCGACGGCTCGGTCCATGTCGTCGACATCCCCGGCGGTGCGCTCCTCGGCATCGACGAGAACTCCCGCTACCCGGTGACCGACGTCCCCCTGCCGCCCGGCTGTGTCCTCGTCCTGTACACCGACGGGCTGGTCGAGGTCCCCGGCATCGACTTCGACGAGGGCCTCGCCGACCTCGGCGCCCATCTCTCCGACGCGGGTGAACTGCCGCTGGAGGAGCTCGCCGACAGTCTGCTCCGGCACACGGAGCGAACCCATGAGCGCGGCGACGACGTGGCGCTGCTGCTGCTGCGGCCCCACTAGGGCATGTCTGACACATTTCGCCTGGCGCGCCCGGCACCTCCGTCGGAGGATCACCCTCGTACTGGACGTCCTTGGACGACCCCGACAGTGCAGCGTGGGGGCACCTCCGTGCCCGAAGCGCTTCGGATGCCGTGCGACGACACGCGCCGGATGCCGTGCGCTCCACTCCGTGGGCAGACGGCGCCATTTGTCAGACACGGCCCAGGGGCCGGCCCCGCGGACCCCGTCCGGGACCCCGGTTCTGAGCCCGGTCCCGGATCGGATCAGGCCCGCGGGGCCTGCCCCTGCACCGGCTGTTCCTCGGCGGCGGTGTGCCGGCGGCGGATGCGCGCCGCGAGAAGGGCCACGTCGTCCTCCGCCTTGTCGGCGCCCAGCTCCCTGACCACCTGGTCGACGAGCTCGTCCACCGGGATGCTGCACGGCATCCGGAGCCCGGTCAGCCGGGCCAGCGACTCGTCGATGTCCTCGCCGCGCCGCTCGACCAGCCCGTCCGTGAAGAGCAGCAGTGTGTCGTCCGAGGTGAGCTCGCGGGTGACGAGCTCGTACCCCCCGAGGCCCGTGCCGAGCGGCGGCCCCGCCGGTACGTCGAGCAGGTCCACCGTCCCGTCGCCGGTGAAGACGACCGGTGGCAGGTGGCCGGCGCTGGAGAACGAGCCGATCCCGCGGGCCGGGTCGACCCTGACGAGCAGACATGTGGCGGGCCGGGCGCTGGTCTCCGAGATGGCGATGTCGAGCTGGCGCAGCACCCGGTGCGGCGGCAGATCGGCCGCGGCGACATCGCGCAGCATGGCGCGGTACGTGTTCATCTCGACGGCGGCGTCCACCCCGTGGCCCATCACATCGCCCATGACCAGCAGGGTCCGCCCGTAGTGGAGCCGTACCGTCTCGAACCAGTCCCCGCCGACCAGATTGCTGCTGCCGACCGGCAGGTAGCGGGTGGCGAACTCCAGGTTGGGGTGCGGCTTGCCGGGCTCGGTCAGCAGGGCGCGCTGCAACTCGACGGTGGTCTGCTGCTCGGCCGCGAACTCCCGGGCGTGCCCGATGGCGACGCCCGCGCGCCGCGCCGCGTCCCGGGCGATCAGGGTGTCGTTCCCGCTGAAGGAGGACTCCGTACGGGCCAGCTGGACGACGCCGAAGACCTTGCCCGACGGTCCCGTCAGCGGCACGGCGAGCACCGCCGCGCGGGCCCCGACGCCGTGCTCGGCGACCGGCAGACCGGACGCGAGCGCCTTCGCGACCGCGGGGCCCGCGGTGCGGCGCTCCTCCCCGTCCCCGTGGCCCTCCCTTTCGTCCGCGTCCCTGTCCCCGTCCGCGTCCGCGTCCGTGCCTGTGTCAGCGGCTGCGGCTGCGTCTTCGTCGTCGACGAACAGCTCAGCGACGCCGGCCGTGGCGGCCCGCGTCAATTCGGCGGGACTCGGGTTCCTGGGCAGCGAGCCCCCTGGCGGCGGTGGCGCTACGACGTCGACGGCCGCGGCCTCCGCGAGCCGGGGGCTGAGGAACCCCACCAGCTCCCGGCAGGTGGTGGCCTCGTCGAGCGAGGTCCCGATCCGTTCGGCGGCCTCGTCCGCCGCGGCGAGCCGGATCCGGGCCAGCTCCAGCTCTTCGTACAGTTCGGGGACTTCCGTCTCGACCACGATGCACAGGACGCCGGTCACGCTGCCGCGGTTCTCCATGCGGATGCAGGTGGTGTGGAAGCCGCCGCCGGGTCCGGTGACCCGGGTGCGGGGGATCCCGTCGTCGAGGACCGACGCCAGTACCTCCGCCGGGCCGAGGTACTGCTCCGCGGACGTGCCGGGGGACCGGCCCGCGAGGTGCTCCTGCGGCTCTCCGGTGATCAGGCAGTAGGAAGGGTTGGCGAAGAGGTAGCGGAGGTCGATCCCGAGAACGGCGGTACCGGCCGTCGTGTCCCGCAGAGCATCCTCCAATGCCCAGGCGCCGGGGCTGTCCGCCTCGGACGTGCGGAGCCCGTGACGGCCCTGGAACCAGTCCCGACGATCGGCTGCCACACGATCACCTCCTCCCCTCACGGGGCGGTGACCCCAGCTTGCTCCACAGCCCCATCAATCGCATCACCTGAGCGGTCGGACCTGCTCGGACCCGCCGGGACGCACTCCGCCCGGGTATCGGCGCGCCCGCCTTTTCGAAGGGCCACAATGGTCCTGTGGAACGCGTGGACGCGGACCGAAGTGATCAGACCGTGATGCGCGCCCGGAGGGTGCCGGCCCTCATCGCGGAGGCCCATGACACGGAGCCCATGACACGGAGGCCCTCGGCGGCGCACTGGGCCGGTGAGGTCAGGCCGGACACCCCTTGCACCCCCTGCCGCACCGTCTACAGCCGCTTGGCCAGCGTCAGCGCGAGCACGGCCTGGTCGTCGTTGTCGGTGTTCGTCGCACCGGCCGACCAGCGCTCCGTGTCGGACCGTACGAACGCCACGACGGCTTCGGGGTCCGGCACCCTGCCCGTCGCGAACCGCTCCGCCAGCCGGTCCAGGACCGGATAGAAGACGCCCGCCGCGTCCCGTGCCTCGCTCACTCCGTCCGTGTGGACGAGGAGCACCTCGCCGGGCCGGAGCGCATGGACCGTCGTCCGCGCTGGGCGGCCGGAGCACAGGCCGCCGAGCCCCAGCGGCAGCGCCGGCTCGGTGGCCAGCCGCCGGACGCCCTGCGGGCCGACGACGATGGGCGGCGGATGGCCGCGGTCGACGATGCGGACCTCCCGGCCCGACGGCGGGAACTCCAGGACCAGCGCCGTGACGAACAGCTCCGGGTCGCCGTCCTCGCCCGGGCTGTTGCGGGCGATGCTGAGTTCGAGACGGTCGGCGAGACTGCCCAGGTCCGGCCACTCATGGGCGGACACCCGGAAACTGCCCAGGACCGCGGCGACCGTCTGCACCGCGTCCATGCCCTTGCCGCGCACGTCACCGATGATGGCCCGCACGCCGAAGGGGGTCGCGCACAGGTCGTACAGATCGCCGCCGACGAGCGTCCCGCCCTCACCGGCCGAGTAGAACCCGGCGGCCCGCACCGGGCCCAGGTCCCGGGGCACCGGCCGCAGCAGGGTCTTCTGCATCGCCTCGGCCACCGAGTTCGCCCGGATCAGATGCTCTCTCGTCCGCTCCCGCTGCGCGGCCAGGGCGATGCTGGCGGCCCCGATGACCACCGTGGCCACGTACAGCGCCACATGGTGCTGCTCGCCGAAGTGCCCCGGGCGCAGCGCCGCCAGCAGCATCTGCAGCCCCAGGCAGACGGCGGTCGCCAGGGCCGTGCCCCGTGGCCCGCGCGTCGCCGCGGCCAGCGGAGGTACGCCGATGAGCAGGAAGCTCACCGGTTCCTGCCCGCGGACGGCGACCTCCGCGACGAGGTCGAGCACGATCGTGAGGAACGGCAGCCACCAGATCCAGTTCTCGCGCAGGGACGGCGGCCGACGCCTTCGGCGCGTACGTCTGTCAGGCATGGGGCGCACCCTCGGAGCCCTGCCCGCCGGGACCGGCCGAGGCGGCCGGATCCGTGTCGCGGAGCGAGTCCTCGATGCGTCCGAGCTGGGCGTTGAGGCTCCTCAGCCATGTCTCCAGGTCGATCAGCGCGGGCAGCGGCGGGGCGTCGTCCGGCGGGGTGAAGGGAGGATCCGGTGTGCGCGGGCGCTGCTGGTCGCCGGTGGCGAGCGCCGCGATCCGGTCGGCGGTGGCGGCCACCCGGACGGCCGCGTCGCGGGCCCATGCCGCGGCGGCGGGCGGGACGCTGACCTCCGGCAGGTCGAAGCGGGGCAGCCACTGGGCGCCGATCAGCACGTGGTTGGCGGCGATGAGCACGGCCTGCCAGTCGGCGCGGGCCGCCGCAGGGGTGGTCGCCGGCTCGCTGCGGTACTGGGCGTACGCGGCCTCCGCGAGCTTCAGCCGGTGCAGGGTGGGCAGCGTGGACGGGGGAGTCACGGTGCCGGGCCGGGGGGCCAGCAGCATGTCCGCCGTCCCGGTGACCAGCGGGCCGCAGCAGCGCAGCAGCGCGGCCATGGTTCTGCGCACCTCCCGCCGGGCACCCGCGGGCCATGCGAGCAGCCCGCACAGCAGGCCGATCACGCTGCCCGTCACGATGTCGAGGATGCGCGCCCCGGCCAGTTCCCAGGAGGCCGGGGCGATCTGGGCGAACGCCGACGCCACGACGAGGGTGAACATCCCCTGCGCCCACGCGATGCCGAGCAGCGGTCCCAGTGAGAAGGCGGCCAGCATGCCGGGCGCGAGCATCACGGCGTACGCCTCGGTGTGCTTCCCGAAGGCGATGAGCAGTCCGCCGGCGACCACGGCGCCCACGAGGTTCCCCGCCAGCACCTTGCGCACCGTCCCCCAGGTCTGCCCGACGGTGGTCGTCCTGCCCAGTGTCAGCACGGCGAGCATCACCCAGAACCCGTGCGGCAGATCGAACGAGCCCGCCACGAGCCGCGCCGCGCCGAGGCCCAGCGCGGTGCGCACGGCGTTCTGGAACTGCACCGACCGCAGCGTCATATGGCCGAACAGCCGCTTCGCCCACAGCCATGCTGTGCTCCTGTCGGCGTACCAGAACAGTTCCTGCGGCTGGATCGGCTCCGTCCGCCGGCGCCCGTCCGCGCCGATCTGTGCGGCGGTCTCCACGATGCGGGCCGACTCGGCGATGCCCAGAACGGCCGACTGCCGCCGCAGCACGCGCACCGGCGGCACACCGTCGGGCGGCCCGGTCGCCTGCTGGAGCCGCAGCGTCTGGAAGTCGACCACCGCGTCGTGCAGCGGACCGGGCTTCGGCGGCATCCTGCCGTCGCGCAGGGCGGCCGCCGTCGCCCGGCAGAGGGTGGAGACCCGGGCCAGGAGCGCGTCCGAGGCGGCTTGGGCGCGCTCCGTGGCGCCGTTGTCGACGGCGGCGCCGCGCGCACCGCACGCCTCGCCTGCGCGTGGCGCGTGTGCGAGTGCGTCGGCGGCGTGGGCCAGTTGTTCCAGCAGCCGGCGCGTGGCCGAGCCCGCCTGGGTCAGGGCCCGGTCCCTGCGTCCGGGGCCCGCGGGGCGTTCGGCCTCGGGGACGTCGGACAGCCGCAGCCGCCGGCCGGCGTCCCGGAGACCGCCGGGGGAGGCGGTGGAGGGGTCCGCCGCCGCGCCCGCCGCGATGGCGAGCGCCTCCGCCATCCGGGCCCGGTACGGGGCGGCTGCCGGAGCGGGCAGCAGGAAGAACTCGCAGGCCGCCAGGGCAAGGAGCCCGGTGGTGAGGCCCGCCAGCCGCAGCCCGAGGGTGTCCGGGGCGTACGGCGGCACGCACGCCAGGATGTAGAAGAGCTGGAGTCCGGGACCCGCCCCGGCGGCCCGTGGGCCCGCGACCGCCGCGAAGGCGAGGCAGAAGCCGACGACCAGCATGCCCAGCACCGCCGCCCAGGTCGTCACCGCCAGCGCGGTTCCCAGCGTGACCAGCAGCAGCCCGATGGGCAGCGATTTGAGAATGACGGTCGCCCGCTGCCGCCCCGAGCCGGGGATCGACGCGAGCCCGCCGAGCGCCACGGGCCCGAACAGCGCGTACAGCGCCATCACGGGCTTGTCGAGCCCGTACAGGTACGCGTAGAAGCCGGCGCTCGCGGCGATGGTCACGCGCAGCGCCCGGTGCAGGACCGCCTTCCGGTCCGGTGCGCCGCTCATGGCGGGCCCTCGCCGGTCCACCCGCCGTCCTCGGGGGCGCGGCCCGCGGACGGCGGGTGGACCGGCGCTCTCCGGGCCGGCAGCGTGCTCCGGCGGCCGAAGACCTCACCCGGTCGGCCCCCCACGAGGGAGAAGGAGCAGACGGCGTGCGGGTAGGCCGGGAGTGTCCACGGGGCGGCCGGCGCGGTGACACCGGAGTCGCCCGCGACGCCGGAGTCGTGCGTGACACGGGAGTCGTGCGTGATGCCGGGGCCGTGCGTGACGCCGGAGTCGTGCGTGACGCCGGGGACGGCCGGGCCGGGGCCGGGGAAGCCGGGACGGGTGCGGAACAGCCCGGGCGTGCCGGCGACGAAGGCCCCCGTCCGCGCGGCCGGTGACGACGCTGCCGACGCTGCGCGCATGGGCACGTTCCTCTCCGCCGACGCCGACCCGACGTGGTGAGCCGGCCGGGACCGGCGAACCGCTCCCATTGTCGGACGGTGCCCCAGGGCACGCAGCCCGTGAAGATCCCACCACCCCCGGAGGGCGACGCGCTGCGGTCCCGCCGCGGGCCGGTCCGGATCGCGCGGAGTGGTGGGCCCGGGCCACCATGGCAGCAGGTCCGAGGGCAGAGGCGGGAGGTCGTACGGTGCACATCCTCCTGCCGGTCTTCTTCGCGCTCGTCTCGGCGCTCAGCAACGCGATCGCCACCGTGCTCCAGCGCCGGGAGGCGCTGAGCGTGCCCAGCTCCGACGGCCTCCGGCCGGGGCTGATGCTCGATCTGCTGCGGCGGCCGCTCTGGCTGGCCGGGATCGCCGCCGTGATCGCGGCCGGTGTCTGCCAGGCCCTGGCCCTCAACACCGGGGCGCTGGCGATCGTGCAGCCCCTGTTCGTCCTCGAACTGCCGCTGGCGCTGATCATCTCCTCGATCGTGATGCGCCGGGGTCTGCCGCGCGCCGGCTGGCTGGCCGTGGCCTGTGTGGTGGTCGGTCTCGGCGTCGCGCTGGGCGCCCTGTCCCCCGTCGGCAACCGCACCGAGGTCCCGGTCGGACGCTGGCTCCCCGCCCTCGTCATCGGCGCGGTCGCGGTCGTCGTCCTCGCCGTCACGGCGCTGCGGCGCCCCCAGGGCCGGACCCGGGCCGCCTGCCTGGGCGTGGCCACCGCGATCAGCTACGCGCTGACGGCGGCGCTGATGAAGGAGGCCACCCACATCCTCGACGACTCCGGGGTCGGGGCGTTCTTCACCGCCTGGCAGACCTACGCCTTCGCGGTGACCGGCGGGAGCGCGCTCTTCCTGCTGGAGAACGCGCTGCAGGCGGGTCCGCTGGTCGCCTCCCAGCCCGCGATCACGCTGGGCGACGCGACGGTGAGCCTCGCGCTCGGCGTCACGTTGTACGAGGAGCACGTGCGCTCCGGCTGGTGGCTGCTGCCGCAGCTGCTGGGCCTCGCGCTGATCTCCTTCGGTGCGGTGGCGCTCGCCCGTATGCCGCTCACCGAGTCGCTCGTGGCGGCGAACAAGGCCCCTTGACCCCGAGCCGACCGCTGTCAACCCGAGGTTGACGCCATCGGGGTGTCAACCTAAGGTTGACATCATGACGACGAACCCGAAGCCGCGCAGCACGGCATCCGTACGTCTCGACGACCTCATCGAGGCCATCAAGAAGGTGCACAGCGACGCGCTCGACCAGCTTCAGGACGCGGTGATCGCCGCGGAGCACCTGGGCGACGTGGCGGACCATCTGATCGGCCACTTCGTGGACCAGGCCCGGCGCTCGGGCGCGTCCTGGACGGACATCGGCAAGAGCATGGGCGTCACCCGGCAGGCGGCCCAGAAGCGCTTCGTGCCGAAGGAGGACGCGGACCTCGACCTCAGCCAGGGCTTCAGCCGCTACACCCCCCGCGCCCGCAGCGCGGTCGTCGCCGCGCACAGCGAGGCCAGGGCCGCGGGCAGCGCCGAGGGCCGCCCCGAGCACCTCGTCCTCGGCCTGCTGGCGGAACCCGACGGTCTGGCCGCCAAAGCGATGATCGCCCAGGGCGTCTCCCTGGAGGCCGTGCGCGAGGCCGCGACGGCGGCGCTCCCCCCGGCGGTCGAGGACGTCCCCGAACTCGTCCCGTACGGCCCCTCGGCGAAGAAGGTCCTGGAGCTCACCTTCCGCGAGGCCCTGCGCCTCGGGCACAACTACATCGGCACCGAGCACATCCTCCTGGCCCTCCTCGAGCACGAGAACGGCGAGGGGGTCCTGAGCGGACTCGGCATCCGCAAGGACGCGACGGAGGAGGACGTGGCGCGCGCGCTGCAGTCCGTGCTCGACGCCCAGCGGGCCCAGCAGCCGCCGCAGGAGTAGACCCGGGCGTGCCGCGGTCGGCGCCCCGCGGTCGGCGCCCGCGTGCCGGGGTGCGCGTGGGGTGTCCCGAAGTGCCAGGCGCCAGCCATTGACCGGAACGGTACAAAAAGCGTTCTATTGCAGGTGAAAGGGGCAATTCGGCTCACAAGGAGGCGTTTTGTAAATGACCACGCACCCGAGCATCGAGCAACACCCCGACCTGGCCGAGATGCGTGCCCGCTTCGAACGGGCGACCACGACTCCCCGCGCCCAGGCGATAGAAACCCTGGCCCTGCTCACGGGCCTCTACCTGGCGGCCTCGCCGTGGATAGCCGGCTTCAACGGCCTGTCCACGCTGGCCGTGAGCAACCTGATCACCGGCGTCGCGTACGCGCTGTGCATGAGCGGCATCGGCTCGGCGTACGAGCGCACGCACTCCATGGCCTGGTGCGCCATAGCCATCGGAGTGTGGACGATCATCTCCCCGTTCGTCGTGTCCGGCAGCGTCGCCACGACGCGCACCATCGTCAACAACGTCATCGTGGGAGTCCTGGCGCTCTGCCTCGGCCTGGCCATGGCCGCGATGACCGGCGGCGGACGCAGGACGGGCGGCGGTGGCGGCCTGCGGTACGGAGAGCGCTGACGCGCCCGTCGTCCCGGGGCGGCGCCCCGCGGACGAGCCCAGTCCCTTGACCCCCGAAATCACGGAAGGACCCCGGCCCTCGTACGTACGGCCGGGGCCCTTCCCCGTGCGCCGCCCTCACCCCTGCGCCCCTGCCGCGCGACCGTCAGTCGCCCATCACGCACGCGATCAGCAGGGCGACATCGTCCTGCCCGGTCCCGGGGCGAAGCGACTCCAGCAGCCGGTCGCACGTCTCCTCCAGCCCCGGACGCGGGCTGTCCAGCAGCCCGAGCAGCACGTCGAGGCGGACATCGATGTCCTGGTCCCGGGTCTCGACCAGCCCGTCCGTGTAGAGCACCAGCCGGTCGCCCGGGTCGAGATCGACGGTCACGGCCCGGAACGCGACGCCCCCGACGCCGAGCGGGGCGCCGGTGGGCAGCTCCAGCAGCTCGGGGCGGCGGCCGGGCCGCATCAGCACCGGTGGCAGATGGCCGGCGGTGGCGATGGTGCACTGCGCCTGATGGGGGTCGTACAGCGCGTACAGGCAGGTGGCGATGTACGACTCCAGGCCGATGGTGATCGCGTCGAGATGGCGCAGCACCTGCGCGGGGTCGAGGTCGAGCGCCGACAGGGTCCGGGTCGCGGTGCGCAACTGGCCCATGGCGGTCGCGGCCTTGATGCCGCTGCCCATCACGTCGCCCACCACCAGCGCCGTCCGGTCCCCGCCGAGCGGCAGGATGTCGTACCAGTCGCCGCCCACCTCGCCCGCCGCACCGGCCGGCTGGTAGCGGGCGGCGACCTCCAGGCCCGTCACGTTCGGCGGCGGCTGCTGCGGGAGCAGGCTGCGCTGGAGCGTGAGGGCGGTGTCGCGCTGCTGCTGGTACCAGCGGGCGTTGTCGATGCACACCGCCGCCCTGGCGGCCAGCTCCGAGGCCAGCAGCACGTCGTCGGCGTCGAACGGCAGCGGGTTGCGGAACCGCTTGAGGTCCAGGGCGCCCAGCACCTCACCCCGCGCGATCAGCGGCACCGCCAGATACGAATGGACGCCGGCCTCGGCCAGCAGTACGGCGGCGTCGTCGTCGCGGGCGATGTCCGGCAGGTCCGCCTCGCCCACCTGGGGGACGACGACCGGCCGGCCGGTCCGCACACACTGCGTGACGAGGCGGTCGGCGTCGTACCGCGCGACCTCGCCGGGCGGGTCGGCCGCCCGGACCGCGGGCGTCGGGTGGGCCGTGGAGACGGCGAGCGCCCGGAAGACCGCGGTGCCGCCGGCCGGGATCTCCTCGCGCCTGCCCTGGACGGCCGAGTCCAGGACGTCCACGGCGGCGATGTCGGCGAGCTCGGGCACGGCGACATCGGCCAGCTCCCGGGCGGTCACCCGCAGGTCCAGAGTGGTTCCGATGCGCACCGACGCGTCGGCGACCAGGCTGAGCCGGTGCCGCGCCCGTTCCGCCTCCATCGCCGACTGGTGCCGGTCGGTCACGTCCACGACCGAGGCGGCGACGCCCAGGATCCGCCCGCTCGGGTCCTCAAGGCGGTACAGCGAGACCGACCAGGCCCGCTCGGACTCCGGGTCGGCCGGGGCCCGGCCGACCACCTGCCGGTCCACCAGCGGTGCGCCCGTCTCCAGGACCTTGCGCATCGCGCCCTCGATGGCGGGGTCGTCCCGGAACGGCACCGTCCCGCCCACCGGCCGGCCGATCTGCTGAGCCGCCGGGACCCCGTTGATCCGTTCGAGTGCGGCGTTGACCGCGACGTAGCGGAGCTCGCCGTCGAGCACGGCGAGTCCGATGGGGGACTGGTCCACGAGGCGTACGGACAGCGCCAGGTCCCGCTCCACGCGGCGCAGCGTCGCCTGCTCGGTGGCCAGGCCCAGCGCGTAGAAGCCGCCGTGCTCGTCCTGGAGCCGCATGTTGCGCATCTCAAGGAGCCGCATGTCGCCGTCCTTGTGGCGGACGGGGAAGACGCCCGCCCAGCTCTCGCCGCTGCCCATGACCCGCGTGAACAGTCCGAGCACCACATCGAGGTGCTCGTCGGCGACCAGCAGCTGCGCCGCGTACTGCCCCAGCGCCTCCTGCGCGGTGTAGCCGAGGAGCTCCTCCGCCGCCGGGCTCCACAGCGCTATCCGGCCCTGGTCGTCGAGGACCACCGCGGCCATCCGCAGGACGTCGAGCAGGCCGCCCGGCGGGGCAGGTCCGAACTCCACCTGACCGGCCGCGGCCGGACCGGCGGAGAACGCGTCCGTGCCACCCATTCCCAAGCAGCTCCTCCCGCCGCCGTCACGGCGTACCCGTGCCCGCCGTGCCCGCCCCACCGGACCCGCGCGCGTTCCATACTCCCTCCGTGACCATGGACACGCACCCCCCGCGCACCGGTCCGTCCGCCCGCCCGCTACGGAGCGTGCGACCGGCGCAACAGTAGTGCGGCTCGCGCTATGTTGAGCACGAAGGGGACAAGAAGGAGGCTGGCGGTGCCATCAGGGCAGCAGGCGCGTGCACAGGCGTCTGCGATCACGCCGGGGCGGCAGTCCCCGGACCTGGAGCCGTCCCCCGCGGACAAGGTCCGCGCGCTGTTCGGCGGCCACCGCCTCTCACCCGGACAGCGGCGCATCGCGCAGTACATCACCGACCACCTCACCGAGGCCGCGTTCCTGTCGATCACGGATCTCGCGGACCGCGTGGGCGTCAGCCAGCCGTCCGTGACGCGGTTCGCGTCGTCCCTCGGTTTCAGCGGGTACCCGGCGCTGCGCGAAGCACTCCAGCCCATCGCGCTCAGCGCGCTCGCCGGCGCCGCGGACGCCGGGGCAGAGCTGCGCCGCAACGAGCTCCAGGCCGCCGTCGACGCCGAGATCGGCAACCTGGAGAGCCTGCGCCGGGTCTTCGCGGACACCGACCAGGTCCTGGACATCGGCCGCGAGCTGGCCCGCTCGGTCCCGCTCACCGTCCTCGGCCTGCGGATCTCCGCCTCGCTCGCGGAGTACTTCGCCTACGGGGCGCGCCGGATCCACCCGGATGTACGCCTGGTCCCGCGCGGCGGCAGCGCGGCGTACGACGCCCTGCTCCAGTCGCGCGAGGCGGGCGGCACCTGGGTGCTGGCCTTCGCGATGCCCCGGCACGCGAAGGAGACCCTGGCGGCGGTGCGGGCCGCGCGCCGCACGGGGCTGCGCGTCGCCCTGATCACCGACCTCACGCTCGGCCCGCTGGTCGACGAGGCCGACCTGACGCTGAGCGCGGGCACCGGATCCCGCCTCGTCTTCGACTCGTACGCGGCGCCGGGTGTGCTGTCGGCCGCCATCCTCCAGGCGATGGCGGACGCCGATCCCGAGCGCACGCAGCAGCGCCTGGAGAAGTACGAGCAGGCCGCGGAGCAGCACGACTTCTTCCTCGACTACTGACCGACCGCTGCGTGGCGGCGCCGCCACGCAGCGGGGTTCTCCCGTCACCCAACAGAATGAAATTTTTCATACCCTTGCTTACTTGGCGGTATATTTGTTTACTGCACTGGCACCCGGACGACACTCCTCCTCGTCGGATCCACGGTGTTCTCGGCGGGCACTCCGCTCCCCTCGGGGTGCCCGCCCCCGGCGGTCCCGGCCGGCCCCTGGGCCGGGCCGTCGGCCGGTCCCCCTCCCCTTCACCAGGCCGGAGAGAGGGCTAGATCACAAGGGCCTCCTCTGCTGCTCATCCGTGTGGCTGGCCTAGCATCCGAGCATGACGGTTCTCCCCGATGACGGGCTCCCGCTCGCTGCCGAATTCCCGGACGCCGCCCATGAGGAGTGGCAGCGCCTCGTGGCAGGCGTGCTGCGCAAGTCGGGCAAGGACGTGTCCGGCGCGGCCGCCGAGGAGGCGCTGGCGACCGCCCTCGACGACGGGCTCGCCGCCCGCCCCCTCTACACCGCGCGCGACTCCGCGACCGGTACGGGGTACCCCGGGTTCGCCCCCTACCTACGCGGCAGCAGGCCGCTCGGCGGCTGGGACGTGCGCCAGCGCCACGAGCACCCCGACCCCGGACGCACCAACGAGGCCGTGCTCGCCGACCTGGAGAACGGGGTCACCTCGCTCTGGCTGACCGTGGGCGGCCCCGGTGTGCCCGTCACCGGACTGGCCCGTGCCCTCGACGGCGTCTACCTCGACCTGGCGGCCGTCGTGCTCGACGCCGCAGGTGACACGCCCGCCGCCGCACGCGAGTTGCTCCGTATCCACGAGGAGCGCGGCGTCCCCCGCGACGCGGCGCACGGCAACCTCGGCGCGGACCCGCTGGGCCTCGCCGCCCGCACGGGCGCCGCGGCGGACCCGGCGACGGACGCGTACCTGACCGAGGCCGCCGACCTGGCGCGCCGCTGC
Source organism: Streptomyces sp. FIT100 (assembly GCF_024584805.1). NCBI lineage: Bacteria > Bacillati > Actinomycetota > Actinomycetes > Kitasatosporales > Streptomycetaceae > Streptomyces > Streptomyces sp. FIT100. The sequence continues at coordinate 6,559,305 of NZ_CP075715.1, forward strand.
CACGACGGCCACCCGGGACTGCGCGCGCTCACCGTCGACGCGCTGCCGTACCACGAGGCCGGCGCCTCCGCCGCCCAGGAGCTGGGCGCCTCGCTCGCGACCGGCGTGGCCTACCTGCGCACACTCACCGCGGCCGGGCTGAGCGCCGGCGCGGCCTGCGGCCAGCTGGAGTTCCGCTACGCGGCCACCGCCGACCAGTTCCTCACCATCGCCAAACTGCGGGCGGCCCGCCGTCTGTGGGCCCGCGTCGCCGAGGCCGCCGGGGCCCCGGAGAGCGGCGCGCAGCGCCAGCACGCCGTCACCTCGACGGTGATGATGACCCGCCGCGACCCGTACGTGAACATGCTGCGCACCACCCTCGCCACGCTGGGCGCCGGGGTGGGCGGCGCGGACGCCGTGACCGTCCTGCCCTTCGACCACGAGCTCGGCCTGCCCGACGCCTTCGCCCGCCGGATCGCGCGCAACACCTCGTCGATCCTGCTCGAGGAGTCCCACCTCGGCCGGGTCGTGGACCCGGCGGGCGGCTCCTGGTACGTGGAGCGGCTCACGGCCGAACTCGGCGACGCCGCATGGGCGTTCTTCCAGGAGCTGGAGCGGGCCGGCGGCCAGCGGGCCGCGCTGAGCTCCGGACTCGTCGGCGACCGGATCGCCGCCACCTGGAAGGAGCGCAGCAGGCGGCTCGCCACCCGGCGCGAACCCGTCACCGGCGTCAGCGAGTTCCCGCACCTGGCCGAGAAGCCCGTCCAGCGCGAGCCCGCGCCCGAAGCCCCCCGGCACGCCGGTGCCCTGCCCCGGGTCCGCCGCGACGAGGCGTACGAAGCCCTGCGCGCCCGCTCCGACGCCCATCTGGCCGCCACCGGTACCCGGCCGCGCGTCTTCATCGCGGCGCTCGGCCCGGCCTCCGCGCACACCGCGCGCACGGCCTTCGCGTCCAACCTCTTCCAGGCGGGAGGCGTGGAACCGGTGCACGACCCCGTGAGCGTGGACGCCGCCACGGCCGCCGACGCCTTCGCCCGCAGCGGCGCCGCCGTCGCCTGCCTCTGCTCCAGCGACGCGCTGTACGAGGAGCAGGCCGAGGAGGTCGCCAAGGCGCTGAAGTCGGCGGGCGCCGACCAGGTCTTCCTGGCAGGCCGTCCCGGCGAGCGCGCCGGGGTCGACGCGTATGTCTTCGCGGGCTGCGACGCCGTGGCCGTCCTGTCCTCCGTCCTCGACCGCATGGGAGTTGCGGCGTGATGCAGATCCCCGACTTCTCCGAGATCCCCCTGGACCCCGGCACCCCGCCCGTGGCCGCCACCGAGGAGCAGTGGCGCGCGGCCGTGGAGGAGACGACCGGCGGCAGCGCCGACGAGCTGCTCTGGGAGACCCCGGAAGGCATCGGCGTCAAGCCGCTGTACACCGGCCGCGACCTGGAGGGCCTCGACTTCCTGGACACGTACCCGGGCATCGCCCCGTACCTGCGCGGCCCGTACCCGACGATGTACGTCAACCAGCCCTGGACGATCCGCCAGTACGCCGGCTTCTCCACGGCCGAGGAGTCCAACGCCTTCTACCGGCGCAACCTCGCCGCCGGGCAGAAGGGCCTGTCGGTCGCCTTCGACCTGCCCACCCACCGCGGCTACGACAGCGACCACCCGCGCGTCACCGGCGACGTCGGCATGGCGGGTGTGGCCATCGACTCCATCTACGACATGCGGCAGCTCTTCGACGGCATCCCGCTCGACCGGATGACCGTGTCGATGACGATGAACGGCGCCGTCCTGCCCGTCCTCGCGCTCTACATCGTGGCCGCGGAGGAACAGGGCGTACCGCCCGAGAAGCTGGCCGGGACCATCCAGAACGACATCCTCAAGGAGTTCATGGTCCGCAACACCTACATCTATCCGCCCAAGCCCTCGATGCGGATCATCTCCGACATCTTCGCGTACACCTCGCAGAGGATGCCGCGCTACAACTCCATCTCCATCTCCGGCTACCACATCCAGGAGGCCGGGGCCACGGCCGACCTGGAGCTGGCCTACACGCTCGCCGACGGCGTCGAGTACCTGCGGGCCGGGCAGGAGGCCGGCCTTGACGTGGACGCCTTCGCGCCACGGCTGTCCTTCTTCTGGGCGATCGGCATGAACTTCTTCATGGAGATCGCCAAGCTGCGGGCCGCCCGGCTGCTGTGGGCCAAGCTGGTCAGGCAGTTCGACCCGAAGAACGCCAAGTCGCTGTCGCTGCGCACCCATTCGCAGACCTCCGGCTGGTCGCTCACCGCCCAGGACGTCTTCAACAACGTCACACGCACCTGCGTGGAGGCGATGGCGGCCACCCAGGGCCACACCCAGTCGCTGCACACCAACGCCCTCGACGAGGCGCTCGCCCTGCCCACCGACTTCTCCGCCCGCATCGCCCGCAACACCCAGCTGCTGCTCCAGCAGGAGTCGGGCACCTGCCGGGTGATCGACCCCTGGGGCGGCAGCGCGTACGTCGAGAAGCTCACGTACGACCTCGCGCGCCGGGCCTGGCAGCACATCCAGGAGGTCGAGGCGGCCGGCGGTATGGCCCAGGCCATCGACGCGGGCATCCCGAAGCTCCGCGTGGAGGAGGCCGCGGCCCGCACCCAGGCCCGGATCGACTCCGGCCGTCAGCCGGTGATCGGCGTCAACAAGTACCGCGTCGAGAACGACGAGCAGATCGAGGTCCTGAAGGTCGACAACTCCTCCGTCCGCACCCAGCAGATCGCCAAGCTGCGGCGGCTGCGCGAGGAGCGCGACGAGACCGCCTGCCAGGACGCGCTGCACGCGCTGACCCGGGCCGCCGAGGGCACCGGCAACCTGCTGGAACTGGCCGTGAACGCCGCCCGCGCCAAGGCGACCGTCGGCGAGATCTCCGACGCCCTGGAGAAGGTGTACGGGCGGCACGCGGGCCAGATCCGTACGATCTCCGGCGTGTACCGCAACGAGGCAGGGCAGTCGCCCTCCGTGGACCGCACCAGGAGCCTGGTCGACCGCTTCGAGGAGGCGGAGGGCCGCCGTCCGCGCATCCTCGTCGCCAAGATGGGCCAGGACGGACACGACCGCGGCCAGAAGGTGATCGCCACCGCCTTCGCCGACCTCGGCTTCGACGTGGACGTCGGCCCGCTGTTCCAGACCCCGGCCGAGGTGGCCCGGCAGGCGGTCGAGGCGGACGTCCATGTCGTGGGCGTGTCCTCGCTGGCGGCAGGCCATCTGACCCTCGTCCCCGCGCTGCGCGAGCAGCTCGCCGAGGAGGGCCGCGACGACATCATGATCGTCGTGGGCGGCGTCATCCCGCCGCAGGACGTCCCGACCCTCCTGAAGATGGGCGCGACAGCGGTCTTCCCGCCCGGCACCGTCATCCCCGACGCGGCCCACGACCTGGTCGAGCGGCTCGCCGCGGCACTGGGCCACGAGGGCCTGTAGCCGCCCATGCCCCTCGACCTGGACAGCTACGTGAAGGGCGTGCTCGACGGCAGACGAGCCTGGGTCGCCCGCGCGATCACCCTCGTCGAGTCCACCCGCGCCGACCACCGCGCCCTGGCCCAGCGGCTACTGACCGAACTGCTGCCGCACACGGGCAGGGCGCGGCGGATCGGCATCAGCGGGGTGCCCGGCGTGGGCAAGTCGACCTTCATCGACGCGTTCGGCACCATGCTCACCGGCCTCGGCCACCGGGTCGCCGTCCTCGCCGTCGACCCCTCGTCGAGGCGTACGGGCGGCTCCATCCTCGGCGACAAGACCCGCATGGAACGCCTCGCGGTCGACCCCGCAGCCTTCGTCCGGCCGTCGCCCTCGGCGGGCACGCTGGGCGGCGTCGCCAAGGCGACCCGCGAGTCCATGGTCGTGATGGAGGCGGCCGGCTACGACGTGGTCCTGGTGGAGACCGTCGGCGTCGGCCAGTCCGAGACCGCGGTCGCCGGCATGGTCGACTCCTTCCTCCTGCTCACCCTCGCCCGCACCGGCGACCAGCTCCAGGGCATCAAGAAGGGCGTCCTCGAACTCGCCGACGTCATCGCCGTCAACAAGGCCGACGGCCCCCACGAACGCGACGCCCGCGCCGCCGCCCGTGAACTCGCGGGCGCGCTGCGGCTCATGCACCCTGTCGATGCCGCCTGGACCCCGCCGGTGCTGAGCTGCAGCGCCCGCGAGTCCGCCGGCCTCGACACCGTCTGGGACCGGCTCGAACAGCACCGCGCCCTCCTGGACGCGGGCGGGCGCCTCGCCGCCAAGCGCCGCGACCAGCAGGTCGCCTGGGCGTGGTCCATGGTCCACGACGAGCTCCTCGGCCGGCTGCAAGCCCACCCGGCGGTACGGGCCCTCGCTCCCGTGCTCGAACAGCAGGTCCGGGAGGGGGAGTTGACGGCGACGGGGGCGGTGGAGCGGCTCCTGGGGGCGTTCGGGGAGACGCCCGGGCAGCCGGGCGAGGACCAGTGAAGTGTGGCGGGAATCCGCCCCCATGAGCCCGGGGGTTGGCCCGCGTCATCGACGGGGTCGCGTCCCTGGTGGCGGCGGAGGTTCGCGGCAAGGGGCGGGCCAGGCGGATCAACCCGCGGGCAGTCGTTATCGGTCAGCTCCTGACAAACGGCCCAGTTGAATACGGTAGAAGAGGTAGCTTCTGCCCGTAACGCGCTGAAGCGGGCGGGCCCCTCACGGCCGGCGCCGCCTCTGTGCGCTGCGACCAAGACAGGGCGGGCACGTCGACGCGCCCCGATGACGAGCGCATCAGGCGCGTCGGGTGCCGCCCAACGGCCTGAAGGGGGAGAACAATGCGACCGAGTGTGATGACGAGGACTCTCGTCAGTGTCACTGCTGCCGTCGGTATCGCCGCCGGGAGCCTGGCGGGGGCGAGCGCGAGCTTCGCGGCGCCCGCGCCGGTGTCGAAGCCTGCGGTGAGTTCCGAAGCTGTCGTTCCGCTCGCGGTGGTCAACCTCGGCCTGAGCACGACGCAGGCCAAGTACGTCCAGTGCTGGCTGAAGGCGAACTGGGGATACACCGGGGCGCTCGACGGTCAGCTGGGCACCAACAGCTGGAAGGCGTTCCAGCGCAACCTCAAGGCGCACTGGGGGTACACCGGCGCGATCGACGGAATCGTCGGCAGCGGCACGGTGAAGGCGCTGCAGCGTCTGCTCAAGGACAGCTGGGGCTACACCGGTGCGATCGACGGAATCGCCGGTTCGGGGACCCAGGCCGCGTTCAAGCGGTTCGCCGACGCCTGCAGCGGCTGGTGCTGAGCGGCCTCCCGTGTGAGCGCGTAGGTTCGTTCTTCGCGCTCTGACCTCAGAGACGGCGGTCTTGGCGTGTCTCCCAAGGCCGCCGTCGGAGGCGAGGGCTGTCCTTGCTCTCGCCCCGCTGGTCGACAGCGCGGTCGTCGCGTACGTCGCCTCGGGGCATGTCTCCTCCGGTGCTGTCCGGTGTTGTGGTGCCGCGGAGCGTGAACCGCCGTACCAGCGTGCCGGTCGGCCTCGAACACGCGGTGGACGACCGCGCGGACTGCGCACGGTCCGCCCGGCAGCGACCGTCGCCGGTGTGCCGCTGCCGGGCGGACCCTCAGCCCGCTGGTCAGGTCCTCAGCGCCGGCCCTGGTCCAGGGCGGCGACCTCCCGTACGGCACCGGCGATGCCGCGGAAGTCCTTGCGCAGGATCGCGCCGTGGTTGCTGTCGACCTTCGCGTGGACCTTGATGTGCGCGTTGCGGGCGGTCACCGTATCGAGGCTGGTGCGTATCCGTTCCTGCTCATCGCCGCGACTCCCGAGGGACGTCCCCGAGGCGACCACGTATCGCACCGGGACGGTGATCCCGTCCAGCAGGGGGCCCAGCTCGCGCTCACGGGAGAGCCTGCCGAGCTCGATGTTGCTGTCCGCCTGCTGTTCGGCGGTCATCCGCGGCGTCAGGCCCGTCGGGCGCAGCAGCGGCGTGAACCATCCCATGCGCCGGAACAGCTTCCGGATCCGCTGCTCCATGGCCTCGTCGAGCCAGTCGTACGGGAACGCGCCGTCGACCAGGACCGCGCCCACGGTGCGGTCCGGATTGCGGTCGGCCCAGTGTGCCGCGACCATCGCTCCGTAGGACCAGCCCACCAGCAGCGCCCGGTCCACACCCCTGGCCGCGAGAACGGCATCGACGTCCCGGACGGCGGCCTCGAAGGAATAGTCCGCCGAACGCTTCGACTTCGTGCCGCGAGCGCGCTCGTCGTAGGTGATGTGCCGCCACCCCGAGCCGAGTTCGGCGACGGCCCGACGCCAGTACCCCTGGGTGGCGAACTGGCCGTTGAGGTACACCACAGGGATACCGGGGCCGCCGGTGTCGGTGACGGCCAGGGCCGTGTCGTCGACCGGCACCATGCCGGTCCACTTCGTGTCGGTCGAGGAAGTGCTGTCCTTCGTCATGTGTCCCACCTGGTCGTGTAAGGGGTCTTGGGCGACTGCTTCAGGCACTGCACACGGATCGCAGGCCGCTGGATCCGACCGGCTGTCATCCGGACCGCGTCGGCTCCTGCTTCACAGGCTGCGGGCGGTGATGTCGCCGTGGTCGGTGGTCGCGTGGACGGTCAGGCCGGCCGCGGTGCCCTCGGTGTTCTTCAGGGAGTTGTGGATCCGGCCGGTGCCGGTGCCGGCGTCCAGGGAGGCGGAGACCCCGCGGGCGGCGCCGACCGTCACGTCGCCCATCCGGGTGCGCAGCACCACCGTGCCGGAGGTGGCCTCGGTGATGTGGATGTCGCCCTTCTGGGTGCTGATCTCCGCGGGTCCGGTCAGGCGGCCGACCGTGATGTCACCGGCGTGGGCGGTCAGGCGCACGCTCGCGGCCTCGTCGATCCTGACCGTGCCGTGCGCGCCCTCGCAGGCGATGTCACCGAGCCGTCCGACGCCCCGGAACTCGGCGGCGGCTGCCTTCGCCTCGATGCGGGAGCCGGCGGGCAGCCGGACCGTCACCTCGATCGATCCGGACGCGCCGAGGATCTGGTTCTTCTCTGTGGGGGCCGTGATCCGCAGGACGCCGCCGCCGAATTCGACCTCGGTCCGCTCGGCCGCCTTCACGTCGCGGCCCTTGGCGGCGTCGACGGGCAGGATCTCGACGGTGGTGTCGGCCCGGTCGGCGGCGATGACCTGGATGCGCCCGGCGGGGATGTCCAGGACGGCGGAGATCGCGGCGGGGGTGTCGAACGTCTGCATGATGCTCTCCTCGTGTGCTCGTCGTTTCTGACACCGGAAACGCTACGTTGCGTTCAAGGTCGGGGCAACTAGTTCGTTGCGAAGAGATTGCGTAAGCACAGGTCAGGGTGCAGATTTCATTGCAACGGATGTAAATCTAATGCAATGCCAGCTGCTCCGGTCGTTGCATTGGACTATGGGTGAACGCTACGCTGACGGCATCAGGGACGGGCGGAAGGAGATCGCGGTGCCGGGAGGCAGACTCACCCAGCAGGAACGTCAGCAGATCGCGCTGGGACTGGCCGACGGCCTCGCCTACGCGGAGATCGCCAGACGCCTCGACCGCCCCACCTCGACGATCACGCGTGAGGTGATGCGCAACGGCGGCCCCACCGCCTACCGCGCAGACCTGGCCCACCGTGCCACCGAGCGCCGCGCCCACCGGCGCAGGCGCACCCCGCCCCGAGAGCAGGGGACGCCGCCGCAGCGGCACGGGCGCGACGACCTGGCCGTGCGCGAGTACGAGGAGGCGTTCACCACCCTCCTGATGCAACAGGGCCTGCCCAAGATGACGGCTCGCGTGCTGACCTGCCTGTTCGTCACCGACGCGGGCAGCCTCACCGCGTCCGAACTCGTGCAGCACCTCCAGGTCAGTCCGGCGTCCGTCTCCAAGGCGATAGCGTTCCTCGAAGACCAGGGCCTCATCCGCAGGGAACGCGACGAACGCCGTCGCGAGCGCTACTTCGTCGACGACGACGTCTGGTACCAGTCGACGATCGCCGGCGCCCGAGGCATCGCCCAGGTCGCCGAGACCGCGCGGCAGGGCGTCGGCGTCCTCGGCCCCGGCACCCCGGCCGCCGCCCGCCTCGAGAACATCGCCCGCTTCAGCGACTTCATCAGCGAGAGCATCCTCCGCGCCGCGGAGCAGGTCCGCGAAGTCCTCCACACGAAACCCGACGTGGGCTCGGACGGCACCGCCGAGCCACGTCCGGATCGCGGATAGACAGCCGTCACGAGGGTCACGGCAGGTGGTCCCAGGCCGGCCTCTTCAGCCCGGGCCGACCGGCGGGCCGACCGGCGGGCTGGTCGGCGGGCCGGCCGGGTGTCAGCGACCGGCGTCCACGTCCGGCTCGACGTCCGGGTCCACGTTCAACTCCACCTCCAGCTCCTCGGCCTCGGTCCAGAAGCCCTCGTCCGCGTCCTGGAGCCGGGCGGCGGCGTGGTGCATATGGCGACGGGCCGCCGTACGGGCCGCTACGGCGTCGCCCGTCTCGATCGCGGCCAGGATGGCGTGGTGCTCCTGCCGGACCGCTTCGATGAAGTCGCCGCGGCGGGCCTCGTTGGCGCGGGTGACGCGGATGCCGCTGCGCAGCACCTCGCCGAGGTACCGCACGGTCGCGACCAGGACCGTGTTTCCGGTCGATTCGGCGATGGAGCGGTGGAAGGCGAGGTCCTCGTCCACGCCGTCGCCGCCGGACGCGACCGCCGCGTCGATCGCGTCCAGCGCCTGGCGCATCCGGGCGACGTCGTCCGGTGCGGCGCGGATTGCCGCGAGGGACGCCGCCTCGCCCTCCATGGCGCGGCGAACCTCCACGATCTGCAGCACCTTGGCCTTGGTGTCGGTGGCGTCGGCGGTGGCGGCTTCCAGGTCGAGCGGGCGGGTGCGCCGGGGCAGGACGAAGACGCCGAGGCCCTGGCGCGGCTCCACCAGGCCCGCGTTGCGCAGCCGCGACACGGCCTCGCGGACCACCGTGCGGCTGACACCCAGCTGCTTGACCAGCTCGACCTCGGTGGGCAGCTTGTCGCCCTCGGCCAGCCGTCCGGACTCGATCTCCTCCGCGAGGATCGCGGCGACCTGGTCCGCGAGCCGGACGGGACCGCTCACCTTGGAAAACATGGTTTTCAGTCTATCGGCGCCGGCCCCGTCGCCTCCGCTGCGATGAGGTCGAGGAAGTCCCGGACCACCGACGCGAAGTCCGGGTCGGGCTCCAGACCGAGCGCGGCGGCCCTGGCGTTGTCGAAGGCGGCGGGCCACGAGCCCACGAGGGACTCGGTGCCGGGGTCCGGAGCGACCGTCACCAGGTCGGCGACGGCGTCGCCGGCCACCCGCCGAAGCGTGGCCAGCATCTCGGCGACCGTGACCGTGAGCGCCGGGAGGTTGACCGGCACCCGGCCGTCGAGCAGGCCGGGACCCGCGCCGCGCTCGGCCTCGGCCACACGGAGGATCCCCTGGACCGTGCGCCGCGGCGAGGCCAGGGCCACCCGCAGTTCGGGGCGGACCGGGCAGACCGCGGGGAGGCCCGCCAGCGGCTCGCGGATGATGCCGGAGAGGAATCCGGAGGCGGCCGCGTTCGGCTTGCCCGGCCGCACCGACACGGTCATCAGACGGGCGACGCGTCCGTCCACGAAACCGCGGCGCGTGTACTCGGCGACCAGCTGTTCGCAGACCAGCTTCTGGGCGCCGTAGCTCGACCGCGGCGTGGGCAGTGTCGCCTCGCTGACCACCGCAGGCAGCGGCAGCGCGGGGTCGCTGCCGTAGACCGCGACGCTGCTGGAGAACACGACCAGCGGCACCGGCCCGCCGGCGGCCGACTGCGCCCGGGCGGCTTCGAGCAGTGCGCGGGTCGTGTCCACGTTGGCGCTCATACCGAGGTCGAAGTCGGCCTCGCACTCGGCCGAGACCGCGGAGGCGAGGTGGATCAGCACGTCCACCGGCTTCGCGAACACCTCGTCGAGGCGGTCGGCCAGGTCGCCCTGGACGATGTCGACGAGCGGGTGCTCCGCCAGCGGCGACCGGGGCGGCACGAACCGGTCGGCGAGCACCAGCCTGCCGATCGGGACACCGCGGAACGTCCGCGTCTCCAGCAGGGCGCCGGCCACCTGCCGGCCCAGGAAGCCGAAGCCGCCCGTGATGACGATCCTCATGCGTCTTCTCCTCGATGGTTCCGCAGCCAGCCGAGACCCTCGCTCGTGCCGGCGCGGGGGCGGTACTCGCACCCGATCCAGCCGTCGAAGCCCAGGTCGTCGATGACGTCGAACAGATGGCGGATGCTGAGCTCGCCCTCGTCGGGCTCGTGGCGGTCGGGCACGCCCGCGACCTGCAGATGGCCGACCCGGCCGGTCGGCAGGTCGCGGCGCAGGGTGGCGGTGAGGTCGCCCTCGACGATCTGGCAGTGGTAGAGGTCGAGTTGCACCTTGAGGTTCGCGGCTCCCACCTCCCGCACGACGGCGTGGGCGTCGGCCTGCCGGCTGAGGAAGTAGCCCGGCATGTCACGGCCGTTGATCGGCTCGATCAGGATGTCGACGCCCACCGCGGTGGCCCGCTCCGCCGCCCAGGCGAGGTTGGTCACGTAGGTGTCGCGGTGCTCGGCCAGCTCCGCGGGTGTCGCGTCCGGCCGCACCAGCCCGGCCATCATGTGCACCCGCGGGCAGCCGAGTGCTGCCGCGTACTCAAGGGCGCGGTCCGTCGTGGAGCGCAGCTCCGCCTCGCGGCCGGGGAGCGCCGTGAGCCCGCGCTCCCCGGAATCCCACGCTCCGGGGGGCGCGTTGAAGAGCACCTGGCGCAGACCGTGGTCGTCGAGCCGGCGGCGCAGCCCGGTGGCGTCGTACGCGTACGGGAAGAGGTACTCGACGGCCTCGAAGCCGTCCGCCGACGCCGCGGCGAAGCGGTCGGGGAAGTCGTGCTCCGTGTACATCATGGACAGGTTCGCGGCGAACCTCGGCATGGTGGCTCCTGTGCTGCCTGTGCGGCGACCGGGACGGCCCGGTCAGCGGTTGACGACCTGCTTGCTGGTGGTGAGCACCGCCCCGGCGCCGACCACCAGGCTGAGTGCAAGAACGTACATCGGGACCGACGTCGAGCCGGTGGCGTCCTTGAGCGCGCCGATCATGTACGGACTGACGAACCCGGCGAGGTTGCCGACCGAGTTGATGACGGCGAGGCCGACTGCGGCCGCGGTGCCGCCGAGGAACGCGGTGGGGAGCGACCAGAACAGCGGTGAGCAGGTCAGCACCCCGGCGGCGGCGAAGGACAGCGCGGCCAGGGACAGCACCGTCGAGCCGGACCACCCGGCGGCCAGCGAGAACCCGACGGCGCCCATGAGGCTCGGGACGACCAGGTGCCAGCGGCGCTCACGGCGCTTGTCGGCCGAGCGTCCGAACAGGTTCATGGCGACCAGCGCGGCGATGTACGGCACGGCGCTGAGCACCCCGATCATGAGGTTGCCCTCGATGCCGGTGGACTCGACGAACGTGGGCATCCAGAAGGTCAGGGCGTACTGGCCCATCACGAAGCAGAAGTAGATGAGGCACATCAGCCACACCTTGGGCTCGCGGAAGGCGTCCCGGACCCGGCCGTGCACCGTCTGGTGCGCGGCGTCCTCGGCGATCGCCCGCTCGACGACGGCCTTCTCGTCGTCGGTGAGCCACTTGGCGGCGCGCACGCCGTTGTCGAGGTAGAAGAGGGTGACCACGCCGATGACGACCGCGGGGACGGCCTCCAGCAGGAACATCCACTGCCAGCCGTTCCAGCCGCGCACACCGTCGAACCGGTCCATGATCCAGCCGGAGAGCGGGTTGCCGAAGATTCCGGCCACCGGGATGGCCGACATGAACATCGCGATCACGCGGGCGCGGCGGTGCGAGGGGAACCAGTAGGTGCAGTAGAGGATCACGCCTGGGTAGAACCCGGCCTCGGCGGCGCCGAGCAGGAACCGCAGCACGTAGAACGTCGCCTCGTCGGTGACGAATACGAACGACGCGGAGACCAGGCCCCAGGTGATCATGATCCGGGCGATCCAGGTGCGCGCGCCGATGCGCTGGAGCATCAGGTTGGAGGGGACCTCGAAGAGGAAGTAGCCGATGAAGAACAGGCCGGCGCCGAGACCGTACGCCGCCTCGCTGAAGCCGAGGTCGTCGGACATCTGGAGCTTCGCGAAGCCGACGTTGACCCGGTCCAGGTACGAGAAGGCGTAGCAGAGGATGAGGAACGGGACGATACGTCGCACGACCTTGCGGAAGACGGCGTTCTCGCGGGTGAGGTCGGGGGCCTCGGCCGTTGTGGGGAGGGACATGGCGGAATCCTTCGTGCGGCTCGGGGGATTCTCGGACAGGCGGGGATCAGGTCACCGGGCGGGACCGGTCACCCCGTGGGGGAGCTGGTCACCACTCGGCGCCGAACGCGGACCTCAGCTCGTCGAGCGCGTGGGCGGGGAGCGGCTCGGGCCGACGGTCGGTCAGCAGCCAGAGACGCGCCGTCTCCTCGAGTTCTTCGAGGACGGCGAGGGCGGTGGCCGCGTCGGGGCCCCAGACGACGGGGCCGAGCCGGTCGAGCAGAACGGCCCTGATCGGCGTACCGATCGCCGCCCCCTCGGCGATCCGGGCGGTCACCAGATCGGCCACGCGCGGGTCGCCGGGCCGGTGGTACGGGATGAGCGGGACGTGCCCGACCTTCATCACGTAGTACGGCGTGATGGGCGGGAGCACGTCGCCCCGGCTCCACACGCCGGCCAGGGTGAGCGCGACCAGGTGGGTGGAGTGGGTGTGCACGACGAACCGGGCCGCGGGGTCGGCGGCGTAGATGCGCCGGTGGAGCGTCAGGGTCTTGCTTGCGCGGTCGCCAGAGAGTTGCTCGCCCTGGGCGTCGACCAGCGCGAGGCGGTCGGGTTCGAGGAAGCCCAGGGCGGCATCGGTGGGGGTGATCAGATGGGAGTCGCCGATCCGTGCGCTGATGTTGCCCGCGCCGGCGTGGACGTACCCCCGGGCGAACAGGCTCGTGCCCACCCGGACGATCTCACGGCGGGCCCTGTCGACGGCGGTGTCCGCGCGGGCGGCCTCCGGATGCCCGGTCATGAGCGGGCCTCCTCGTCGGGGAGAGCGGACGCGTTCGCGTCCAGCCGGGCGAACGCGTCCGTGAAGAAGCCGGGGCCGCCGAAGTTCCCGGACTTGAGCGTGATGTGGAGCGTGTCCCCGCCGGGCAGGACCGCCGCGCACCACGGCACACCGGGGTCGATCTGCGGTCCGATCCGCAGCCCGGAGACGCCGAGCTCCCGGACGACCGCGCCCGATGTCTCACCGCCCGCGACGACGAGCCGGCGGACACCGCGCTCCACGAGTCCTCGTGCCACGCGGGCCAGCGTCCGCTCCACGAGCTCACCGGCCTCGGCGGCGCCGAGCCGGTCCTGGACGGCACGGACCGCGTCGGGCGCCTCGGTGGAGTGGACGAGGACCGGTCCGTCGGCCAGGTGGGACTCGGCGAAGGCCAGGGCCCGGCCGGCCACGTCCTCGCCGGCCGCGATGCGCAACGGGTCCACGCCGAACGCGGGCCGACCGGTGCGTAGGAACTCCCGGACCTGGCCGTTGGTGGCGGCCGAGACCGAACCGGAGACAACGGCCGCGTGGCCGCCGGGCGGTGGCAGCTGCGCCGCGGCACGGGACGGCTCGAACCCCCAGTTCGCGGGCAGGCCGATCGCCAGGCCCGAACCCGCGGTCACCAGGGCCAGATCCCGGACCGCGGACCCCAGGCGTACGAGGTCGTCGTTGGAGACGGCGTCGACGACGGCGATCCCGAAGCCGTCCTCGCGCAGGGCGTCGATACGGGCCCGGATCGCCTCGGCGCCTGCGGCGACAGCGGTGTGGTCGACGAGGCCGACCGCCCGCTCCGTCTGCGCGCCGAGGACGGCGACCAGGTTGGAGTCGGTCATCGGCGTGAGCGGGTGGTGGCGCATTCCGCTCTCGCTCAACAGCACGTCGCCGACGAAGAGATGGCCCTTGAACACCGTGCGTCCGTTGTCGGGGAAGGCAGGGGTCGCGATGGTGAAGCCGGCGCCCAGCGCATCCATCAGCACCTCGGTGACCGGCCCGATGTTGCCGGCCGGCGTCGAGTCGAAGGTGGAGCAGTACTTGAAGTAGATCTGCTCGGCGCCCGCGGCACGCAGCCAGGCGAGCGCGCGGAGCGACGCCTCGACGGCGTCGGCGGCGGGGACGGTCCGCGACTTCAGCGCGATGACGACGGCGTCCGCGTCCACCACCGGGGCCGCGCCCACGACGTGCGCGTCGCCGGCACCGGCGGGCGGTACGTCGATCAGCTGGACGACGCGCATGCCCGCGCGCACCAGGTTGTTGGCAAGGTCCGTGGCGCCGGTGAAGTCGTCGGCGATGCACCCGAGCCGGATACCCATGTCAGACCTCCGCCGGCTTCTCGGGCAGGTCGATCCCCGGGAAGATCTTGATGACCGCGCTGTCGTCCTCGGCTCCCAGCCCGGACGCCGACGCCTGGAGGAACATCTGGTGGGCGGTGGCCGCGAGGGGGAGCGGGAACCGCTGCGGCCGTGCGGAGTCGAGCACGATCCCGAGGTCCTTGACGAAGATGTCGACCGCGGAGAGGGGTGTGTAGTCACCGGCGAGCACATGCGCCATGCGGTTCTCGAACATCCATGAGTTGCCGGCGCTGTGCGTGATGACCTCGTACAGCGCCTCGGCGGGAACGCCGGACCTGATGCCCAGCGCCATCGCCTCGGCCGCCGCGGCGATGTGCACGCCCGCGAGCAGCTGGTTCACGGCCTTGACCGTCGAGCCGAGTCCCGCGCGGTCACCCAGCCGGTAGACGGTGCTGCTCATGGCGTCGAGCACCGGGCCGGCGAGCGCGTACGCGGCGGCGGAGCCCGAGGTCATCATGGTGAGTTCGCCCGCGGCCGCACGCGCGGCCCCGCCGGAGACGGGGGCGTCCAGGTAGAGCACGTCCCGGTCGGCCAGGCGCCCTTCGAGCCCGGCGGACCAGCCGGGGTCGACCGTGGAGCACATGACGAAGACGGCGCCCGGGCGGAGCCGGCCGGCCGCCCCGTCGGCGCCGAACAGCACCGACTCGACCTGCGCCGCGTCGACCACCACGCCGACCAGGACGTCCACGGCGGCCGCCAGTTCGCCGGCGGTGCCGAACGCCGTACCGCCGTCACGGGCGAAGTCCTCGGCCACCTCGGGCCGCAGGTCGTGGACGCCCACGTCGTGGCCCGCGTCGCGCAGGCTGCGGGCCATGCCGAGGCCCATGGTCCCGAGTCCCACCACGCCCACGCGCGCACTCACGCGTGGCCGCACCGGCCTGTCCTGGTCGTTCATGCACATCCTCGTCTCGCTGTGCCGTCTCGCTGTGCCGTTCCGGTGCGTCGGCCGGGCGGCGATCGGGTCATATGATGACCTGAGGATATGAGGTGGCGCACTGTGGCGTCCGTCACACGAGGCAGGTCTCCATGCTCTCGCGGCGGGAGGCCGGGCGCTCCGGAGGCGCCTTGCGGGCCGAAGGCGAGTGGGGGGCGGCCCGCAAAGGGCCGCCCCCCACGGGGAGTTCAGCGCTGGCCGGCCTTGCGGCCGTGGTTCGCCTTCTTCTTGCGGCGGGCCTTCTTCTTGCGTGCGCGCTTCGACATGGAGGTGCTGTGTCCCTTCAGACGGTGTGACGGACGAGGACGTCCGCGAGCTTGTTGAGGCGCTTGACGGTGCGGTCGTCGGTCGCGCCGGGCGCCGGTTCGACGCGCTGGTCGCGGTCGTAGTAGGCGCCGTTGACGATCTCGGTGGCCGGGTCGCAGAGCCGCACGATGCGGGCGGCGCCCTCGGCGGGCGACGCTCCCTCGTGGGCGTAGAGGGGGAGCAGGTCGGTCGCGCAGATGCCCGGGTGGACGGAGACCGCGGCCACGCGGGGATCGGCGGCGAAGACGGTCAGCGCCAGCTGCGACTGGGCGTAGGCGGCGAGCCGCGAGTAGCGGCGGGCGCGGTTCGGGTCGCTCCACTGGATCGAGCCGGTGCGGTGCAGCGAGGACGACACATTGATGACGCGTCCGCCCGGTTCGCTGGTCAGGGCCTGCTCCAGCAGGTTGGTGAGCAGGTAGTGGGCGAGGAAGTTGACCTGGAAGGCGAGTTCGTTGCCGTCGGTGGTGACGGTGTGGCGCTCGGGTGCGGCGATGGCGGCGTTGTTGACGAGGACGTCCAGGTGCGGGTGTTCGGCGACGACCCGGGCGGCCATCGCCTCGACCTCCTCCAGCCGGGCGAAGTCCGCGGCGTACGCGCACAGGCGCACCGCGTCGATGCCGGCGGTCGCGACCAGCGCGTCGACCGCCGCCCGGCTCTCCTCGGCGGTGCGGCCGTGGACGAGGACGGTCGCGCCGCGCTCGGCCAGCTGCCTGGCGGTCTCGAAGCCGATGCCGGAGGTGGCTCCGGTCACCAGGACCGTATGTGACGAAAGGTCTGATGCAGACATGGTCTTCCATGGATGAGGGCATGCCTCGGCGCCGGACAGTGGGCGACGAGGCGTGCGGCTACGCAGAAGGGGCGCCGGACCAGGTCACGGCGCCCCGGGGGCTGCGGAACGCGCGTCAGCGGGGGGCGGGCGGTTCCGCGCAGCGGGGCACACGACGGGGCGCCGGATTCGGCGGCCGGTCGAGAAGGAGCCACTCGCTGTTCACAACGCCCATCGAACCCGCGGGAATCCGCGGCTTCAAGCGTGACCGCCGTTCCCTGACGCAGCTCTGACACGCCGCCCGGCCCGGGTACGTACGTTCCGGCTGCGACCGGGATCCCGGCCGCAGCCGGAACGTACGTACCCGGGCCGGGGCGGCCCGTTCGTGGGGACGCCCGCCCGCCCGCGAGCCGGGCTCCGCCTCAGGGGATCATTGCTGCACTCGGATGCCTGGAGAGGCGTCAGGAAAGCCGTCGGGAAGGCCGTGATGCCGCGTGGAGCGCACCGAAGAATGCGTCGACTTCCGGCTGAGCACCGCCCAGCTCGCCGTTCCGCTCCTCGGAGGCGTCGCCCTGGCGACCGGCCTGCTCTACCTGGCCCTGGCGTGGACGGCCGACCCCATGGTGGCCGCGGAGCTGCGTGCCTGCGCGTTCGCCGGCGGGGCGGGTGTCATCGGCGCCCTGGTCCTGTCTCCTCACGGCGCCGGCGCCCGGCTGACCCTCGAACACCTGGTCATCGTCTCCTCCTTCGGGCGCAGGCGTCACATCCGATGGGCGGATGTCTCGCGCGTCGACGTGCGCCGCACCGCCGGAGTGCGCCAGGTGAGCGTCTCGCTGGTGACCGGTGAACGCCTGGTCCTCGCCGCTCCGATGTCGTTCCTCGACCCTCGATTCGACGCCCGTGTCGGGGAGTTGACCGACCGGTGGCTCCGGCATCGAGGGCTACAGCCAGTCGCGGCGCTTGAAGACGATGTACAGCGTGACGCACACCAGGACCATCAGGGCCAGTGAGAAGGGGTAGCCGAGGATCCAGTTGA